>JAHRVB010000068.1 GCA_019090895.1 Kangiellaceae bacterium | reverse complement strand
GCTGAACGGTGTGGTGCAATCGCTATTCCCTGACTACCAATGGGTAGCTGCTGACTAGGTTGCCAGGAAAGGGACGAATCATTTTTAGCGAATTCATGGGGATATTCTGGGTTTAGTAATTCACCCAAAGCTTGGTCAAATCCATAAAACATTGGCGTTTTAAAAGTAAATCCGGCAATGATATCTTTTGCTGTTACCGGTAACAGATAGCGAGAAACACTATTTGGATTTTGCGCCGCGAACGTATTCACACCGTCAGCGTACGCCTGTGCAATGGCCTTAATTTGCGGAGGTACTTGTTTCTCATACTGTTCGTTGACAGTTTGCCATACACCCATAAATTCAACGATAAAATCGGTTTTAGCTGACGAATAGCCTCGCTCAGCAGCAAGTTGACCACGCGTTGCCAGTAAGACACTTTGCAACGTGACAAAATCATCTTCACTCTGGGCGTAGCCCAATCCAAATGCTGTATCAACATCCTTTTTACCGTAAACGTGAGGAATACCAAGATTATCCCTTAAGATTTCTACTTGATAATCTTTGGCTTTACCAAGTAATTGTTGCATAGGAGGGAGCTTTGGCAAAGTCAGCTGTGCGCCCACAACAAGTAGTGCGAGGAAGACCAGAAATAGCGCGAAGATTTTATTAAAGTTCCACACAGGCAAAGTTCCTATAAAAAAATAAAAAGTAGACCTTGATATAACACTTAAAATTATTCCTATAGAATTATCAACTGAGTTTCACACTTTATTGCCCTTAAACAGAAAATATCCAGCGATAAGCATCAACACAACTTGAAACTCCATTCCGCCCATTCGGAATCCTTCTGCAGGTGTGAAACTCCAACGTCCCCAGTGAACCATAACAATCGCACTAAGCAGGATGAGTATCATCATCAAGGCTCCGAAGCGTGTCACTAGAGAGTTTGAGAATGGACCTACCAATAAAGCTACCGCAGCTAGCAATTCTGCAATTCCTACCATAAACACAACTGCAATAGAAAGTTCTAGCGTTTCTGCTGAATTCTGCAAGGTTAACACATTACCTGCGCCGTGAAATAAAAACACACTGGCGACTGCCACTCTTAAAAGCCGGTGAGTATTACCCTGAAGAAAAATCAACAGATTTGTCGGAAATAATTGACAGACTTATCGAATCTAAATCGGTATTGTTTTCATCACTCATTTACGGACTTTTTTTAGAGATTATTCATAGTAAACTAAAGACATGGTCTTCCAGCCACTTATTTCAGCCTGCCTCTATTCAATCTACTTCTGCTATTTTTAAATGAAAACATCCGAGCGTTCGTCTCGTCTTTATCCACAAAATGATGTTTAAGTGCCCCCATAACATGCAGGACAATGATAGCAATTAATACCCGTGTTAATGAACCATGAATATCATGTCCAAGTGATGCTATCGTATGACTAAACGCTACGGCTTTACCATCATCATCATAATTGCTTGCCACTAACTCAAGACCAAAAAACGGAATACCATGGCCACCAGCACCCGACATCATCATACCCGTTACAGGATACAAAACGGTCGCTATCAGTAATGCCCAATGCACGAGTTTAGCAGCAATTAATTGAACAGCTGGCGTTTTACCAACCGGAGTAGGCCATCCTTCTTTCAGTCTAACCACTACCCGATATGATGCAAATAAGAACACCAATACGCCAAACGACTTGTGAATAGGATAAAGCTCATACGCTTTCGTTTCATGCATAAAAATTCCAACCGCGATTAAACTAATCATCGACAGAGCAATAATGCTGTGTAGAACTTTAGTCATAGTAGATAGTGTCATTGGTATTCTTTTGTTAACTTAGTGAGTATTAAATAATTGAGTTCGCGATAAGAAAGGGTTAAAAACAGACGAACTGCATTTTAAGCTATGATGAAAAATCACCAAGAATCGACACTCTGACCTAAGATTAGATCAATCATCCCATTTTATTTATGTATGTTCAAATAAGTAAATAAAAATAGGAATACTAGCGACTCAGCAAAAAGAATCCGTTTCTGGTAAAAACTTTGATAAGAACAAACTAATAGCGTTATAGAGTCGTCCCATTTTTAACATCAACAATCATAAGCTTGGTCCTAGCACCTTTTTGTCGTTCGAGTCAAAAGGGTTCGTATTTCTTAGAGTGATAAAGCTCCAATGCTATTTCTTTTCACGGGATTTCTGTGATAACGACAACTTGCGGTTTTTATTTTCCCTTCAAAAGCTCAATACTCTCAGTTTGTGTTAGATAATTCGCTCCACAATTCGCAACTATAGACGCTATTTTCTCAGTGTACTCTTACGCCCAAAAAGGTTCATGTATCTCTACGTGGTCGACACCTAGTGCCTTCATTGAGGTACCCTTTCTGTTTACTAAATTTTTTAGTTGGCAATAAAACGTGTACTACAATATTTCTATCATCTTATCGCCCTCCAATCAAAGAATCGTTAACGTTTAAATTTGTTCGAAAACTCTACTTTTCAAAATGGCTTTCGATTATTTGGCGTTTGGAAATGGCGTTGAAAAATCGACTTCTACTACCTCTAATAACATAGTCGTTATTCGTCTCCCCAAAACAAAAATTACACTGTCATTTTTTCGACCACGAATGAAACAGCACACTATATACAATTGAAAAAGTCGCAGAACCTCACTAACATTTCTACCGCTGAAAATTTTGTCGCTTCTAAATTTGGTTAGAATGACGCTTATTTGCTCTATCTGTCAGGGTCTAATCAATGGTCCAAGCTATTTGCTTTTGATCTCTTTTGTCGTTCTAAGATATTAGTTTTCTCGCTCATAGGAGTATAACGCCATAACTCTCTGCAGCTTGCTAATTACGATTTCTTTGACGTTCATTAACTTCTTCGGTCTCGATCACGACCCTCCTATAAATAGAGCTTTGTTATCAATGTCGAGTTAGCTGGTTCTAAGTTAACTTTTTAACTAAACGTGCTTTTTTCACATTAAGATCCTATAGAATGATATAAA
Organism: Kangiellaceae bacterium; assembly: GCA_019090895.1. GTDB lineage: Bacteria > Pseudomonadota > Gammaproteobacteria > Enterobacterales > Kangiellaceae. Next base: position 1,786 of record JAHRVB010000068.1, on the reverse strand, counting down.
ATTATCTAAAAAGGAGTGCGATTTTATTGAACGACCCCAGCATAGTTTTTTAAAAGGGAACGATTCCTGCAACGATTGAATTGAAAATCGTAGTCGGAAGCATTGACGGAAAATATTTTGACAGTACGGATAGAGAATATTAACCACCCAGGAGTAAACCAATGCACTTAACTAAAAACCTAACACAGTCTAATGCGACAGTAATTCCTGTACTCACTTTCGTTGAGAGTAAAGGCTATAATATACAAAACCTTCTTCAATCCAGTAATCTAAACAAGAACTTTATGGACGACTATAATGGAAGAATAGCAATTGAGAGTGTCGACATTCTGTTTAATAACCTAGCTCAACTTCTCGAATTAAATGATTTTGGCTTAAAAGCCGGTGCTGTATTTGCTACCAACAGCAGCAGTATTCTTCACCATCTGTTAATTGCCTGTGGTACGTTACGTAAGAGTATTCAATATTTGAAGCGCTTCAAAGTACTATTCACAGACGAAATTGCACCCGACTTGCTAATCGAAGGTAACACAGCGATTCTACGCTACTACTACCAGCCCCCCAGTTACCCAATATCGCCATATCGCATCGAAGCAGCTATATTGTCGGCTACTTATTGGCTTCGAATTATTTGTGGGAAACGATTTAGCATTGATCGGGTAGCATTCCAATTTAAACAACCCTTGCATATTGATTCATATAGAAAATTGCTTAGGTCAACTGTTGCATTTGAACAGAGTCATTACGAAATACACTTTAACAAAAGGTGGCTAGATGAAATTGTTCGTCGAGAGAATCCCATAATTCTATCTCTGCTGGAAGCAGAAGCTCAATATTTAAAGAACGAAATAAAAGACGGAAAAGTAATATTTGTCAGGAAGTTACAAGGCTATATCAGAAATGGCCAGTTGGACTACAATTGCAGTGTAAAAGACGCAGCTCAACTACTTGGAGTAAGTGCTCGAACGGTAGTCCGTCGTCTTGCAACAGAAAATATTTCATTCAAAAAACTCGTAATTCAAGAACGAATTCGTTTTGCAAAAGAATTGCTATCACGAGAATATTGTATTGATGAGGTGGCAATAAAAACGGGATATTCCTGTCGCAGAACATTTGAACGAGCATTCATCCGAATGGTCAATATCAGTCCAGCGCAATTCAAGAACCGCTGAAGTAATCCATAGTATATCGCTGCGTTCATCTCGCCTGTGGATTTATAAACAACGGCCATTCTGGCAGTTGGTTTTCATATCTCATAGAACTCATTGAATCGATTTTATTTGACTTAGGCTTATCAATGTAGTTGATATTTTATAGCTTCAAAAAATTAGATAAACCGTCTCAAATGATTTATTTCAGATTTTGGAAGAATACATACCGACGAAATTTAGTTTCGTTAGACCATCAAATTTCTACCACTCCAATGGCAATCGAAAAACGTTAAAATCGCTTGCAGGCTCTAGTTCACAAGTCGCATATGCGTAGCACATGCGTGACTCAGCCAACTCAGATCTAGTCGTTTTTGTCGGTGACGGATCAAGATACATGGATACAAAATTGCAGCCTTCAGTCTGTTTACAAAAATCCAAACAAGACTGTGGAAGATGATAATACGAATTTATTTTTCCCTCTTTAGTGGAAGTGAGTGGCGATTCTTGACAATTTTGTGCGACAGAAATAATGTCGTTAAGCAGCTCTGACTCTAGGGCGTTGATTCCACCCTGTACCCGTGGAATATTAAATCCCAAATTAAGGACTAAGTTATCGTAAATAGCCTCTCCAAGCT
>JAHRVB010000067.1 GCA_019090895.1 Kangiellaceae bacterium | reverse complement strand
TTGAAACTGAAGCTTTTAAACATCAACAAAAATCATTACTAATGCAAAATATGGCTTCTTGTAGCCTCGTTAGGTGGCTATTTGAAGTAGCAGTGTTCTAATAATTAACTGAATTGTTGCAGATAAAAGCTTAGTCCGTCAGTATCTTGTAATAAAACAAATTCATCCTGAATTCTCACACCTATCAATGGGTGATTAACCTTAATTTCTGAAAGTTCTGCTAAACACTTCGCGTTTGAAATATCAATAATTGATAGTTTATTTGCAGTTGAAATATACGCCAAGTTATTGCTGATTTGGATATCGATGACCGATGAGTCCAAAATGAGTGGAGTGGGAAGCCGCCCACTAAATTCAATATATCCTATTCCTCGTTTTCTACAGTATGGTAAAACGTAAACTAATCCCGACTCGGTGCCAACCAGCATTAATCTTCGATTCGCTGACAACGCTGATATTTGACTCTTAATGTCAATTTCACAATTGTGTTGAATTTGGAACTGCTGGTTAGCCTCATTGACAATAGCAGTTCGAATGATCTGCGAGTCTGAGTAATAAAAAAAACGTTTTGGCGTTCCACTAATGACAGGCTTTGTAACAATAGATTCCATGGCCGATGCCTTATTAGAAATCTTAAGCATATCGCCAACTCTCAAGTTATTTGGTAGTGCGAACAGGTCGACTTGAGTATAACCGCGCGCTACAGTTTGTGCGAATACTGTTGGGACCATTTCATCACCGCTGATACTCTCCAACATTAATCGGTTAACTCTTTCCAGGTGTTGGTACTTGAGCACCTTAATTGGTTTAGATGCATTGGTTATGTCAAAAACCGTAAACAAACCTTCAATTGATACGGTAATAAGCCAATTTGCCCAAATCAACATATCTTTGATTTCCATCTCGTAACTGACTATTTTCTTTGACGAAGTAGGACTACTGATGTCTATGACGGTAAGTTGTCCACGCTTTCTAGTTCTTTCATCGTTTTCTAGGCTGATGGTGTGGCTTTGCGAACCCAAATAAAGAACCCTCTTGCAGACATCATCCGATTCATTTATTGGACTAATAGCCATACAGTTAGTGTGTTGTTTACATCCCCTATATCTAGCTATAACGCGGCCGTTATTGTATTCATTGCAAATTCCATCGCTTTTTTTGTCCTTTGAAAAATCTTTAACTAACGACATTATTTCATGAGTAACATTTAAAACTTCATTGCCCACAACTCTTTCCTCCTGATATTTTCGTTCATCATACCGTGATAAAACTCAGCTTGTTTTTGTTGCCATCAGAAGTTTCTTTTCACTGTGAGGTTATAGCCCCTCATCTCTTGACTCGCTATCACTCGGATATAAAATACGTTTACCCCAATATCCAACTGGTAGGTTTGCTCAGCTAAGAACGGCTTGCCATTAATTTCTATCATACTCAGCAACGAAGATGTTGCTAATAAAGTAATGGTCGATTGTTGTGACTCTACTTCGAGAAAAAACTCGCTTACATTGGGAGCATAAATGGGTGATATCTGATGTCCTTTTACCAATAATGATCTCAAACCCAAATTACTACTTTTGGTGGCCTCTGGCAGCTGGTTCTGGTCACAACTAACTAAAAAGCAATTAAACAACACTGCAAAAACTACTGAATTTTTAATTAGAAAAGCCATATTCAGCTTCCTCTTATTGTGAAAATCACTAAGATTTTCTGTCGAATTTTCGGTTGAACAAAGTCGTTTTGATGCAAAAATAACAAACTATCAAAAAGAGCCCTAAAAAACCTAATGATGTTCTAATGGTTTTATGTTAAAAATCTATTTACCGAATTAAAGAGAGAATGTGGTTTTGAGTAGTGAAAATTTTGTTATTGGCGATTGGCTTGTCAAGCCTGCCGGTAACTTATTGATAAATAAAGATATGGAGTGTCGAGTAGAGCCAAAAATAATGGCGCTTCTTGTTTTCTTAGCCAATGCCGATGGCAAAGTCCTATCTCGAGACCAACTGTTAGACAATATTTGGAATCAAGTTGTACTGGGTGATACATTAACCAATACCATCGCACAATTGCGAAAAGCATTAGGTGATTCAACTTCACCCAAGAAATATATCGAAACCATTCCTAAACAGGGTTATCGGCTTATTCCACAGGTAGAATGGCTACCAGAAGGCTCAGATCGCAATAATCACTCTACTATTGAAAGCACAGATTCACTAATAGAATCTCGCGCTACAAAACGAATCAGACAACAGTCTTTCACGAATAAAAAAGCAAAAAGAAATTTAAATTTGACAAAATTCGCGGTATTTTTAACCGTTATTCTTGTCACTTTTCTTGTTTTTAAGTTCGATTTTTTACCGAAATATTCGGCTATAGATGTTTCGTCAAACAATAACATTAGAACAGTTGCCGTTTTGCCATTTGATGTGTACAGCAAACAAGAAGACATTCAGTTTTTCGCAGGTGGGCTGACAGAAGAACTTATTCATCAGTTGGCCGCTGATCCAGACTTGCGAGTTATTGCCAGAACTTCATCTTCCAAATTTGAAGGCACTAATACTGGAATAAAGGAAATATCAAAAATATTAAATGCTCGATTTATAATCGAAGGAAGTATTCGACAAAGTGGTGAAAATTTGCGAACGACTGTACAGCTGATTGATGCCAATAAAGGTTTTCATTTGTGGTCTAAGACATTTGATAACAAGGTCGGTGATTTATTTTTAGATACTCAAATTGCAATCGGTGAAAAAGTATCGTCATTAATCACAAATAAAGAATTCAGAGGTAAAAATATCCCGAAGAGAAATCATCCTCGCTCAGCAGAAGCGTACAGATACTTTATTCTGGCGCAATCTCATATGAAAATCGGAAATGTTGCTAGTTTTGAAAAGGCGATCGACTATTATCAAAAGTCTACCAATATAGCACCGGAGTATGCGCTAGCATATACCGGTATTGCCGCTGCAAAATTGTTGTTGTCTCAATACAAACACACATCCGCTCGTCAAGCACAGATGGAGGCTAGCGATCTTCTCGGCAAGGCATTTTCTTTAGAGCCTCAGCTTCCTGAGGCATACGCTGTGAGAGGCTTGCTTTACACTTACTCAAGAGAATTTGAACTCGCCGAACAAGATTATTTGAAAGCTATACAACTCAACCCTGGACTTCGATTCGCTCGACACAACTACGCGTACATGCTCTCTCTCGTTTTCCGAACGAAAGAGGCCATTACACAAAACCGCATTAGTCTAGAGATAGATCCGTTATCTCATCGTACCAACTTCGGCATCGGTAATTCGTTAATAGAAGTTGGAGAAATAGAGGAAGGTATTAAGCAATTTGAAAGTTGCCTCGAAATACTACCCCAACATTCAATCTGTTATCTTGGATTAGCAACTGTCTATGGATTGCTGGCGGACCAAAAAAAATATTTGCATTTTTTGCAAGAATCCAAGAAACGTTCTAGTTCCAATTCTTTTTGGCTGCAATCAACAGAAGCTAAATACGAATTACAACTAGGGAACATGAAGAAAACAAGAGTACTGATCGAAAAAGCCAGTCGTAAAAATAAATTTTTCTACCACTTGTTAAAGACAGAGCTTCATATGCAACTAAAAACGAATGAACTTGAAACCTTCAAACAAAAACTAACCTCTTTGGCAATCGAAAATCCGAACACTTTGGAATCTAAGTTCTTACTTGGCCATACCAGCTACCTTTTATCGGACTGTAAGCTGTCAATAATCCAATATGAGACTGCCAGAAAGAACAACATAAGAGCTTTCTTGACAGTTTGGGATTGGGCGGAAGGAATTTCCCACCAATTGAACCTTGCATACTGTTATCAACAATCAAATAATATCGAATTGGCCTCAAAACTTGTCCAAGAATACAAGGAATATATTGAACAACTACCAGCCTCAAACATAGTCATCCCGGGCAAGATATATAATCAGGCAAGATATTACGTTCTTATGAATGAACTTAAAAAAGCTCAAGAAGAATTAGATAAAATCCAAGACTGGCCTTTGTTATGGCTCGCTACGAGAGACCCAATACTGAGCACTTTAGTGCAAAATTAATAATCCGAATAAATAACGTAATAACGGGCTAGAGACTTTGTTAATAAAGTCTCTAGCCCGCTCGATTTCTTTTCTCAAAGTACTATTCCGGTTGACCTCAATACCAAACCTACCAAAAGAATAGCTAACAGAACCTGCGTGACCAAAGACCAAGGGGGGTCGGTTCAACTTGATAACACCAACTTAAAATTTACAACATTGATGAATGTTAATTTTCCGATGAGCTATGTTCTGTTTGCCACTTGTCCAATTTCATCCAACTTATTATACCAATACATGTAAGGGTTAATTCAAGTTGTTCTGACTCCGGAGAAAACTCTAGCAAAAAGCCTGCGAAGACTTGGATTTAAAGAGAAAGCAAGGACACTACTGACAGGGACTGAGTTTGAAAATAACGCTTACCTATCTGATGACAATCCTGGAAGATTTATTCAATCCACTCGAGAATTATTTCCGCGTTCTGAAGATGATACCCTTGGGGCTGCTCAGTGAGCTAATGCAGAATTTATTGCAAACAATTACAAAGACACAGTGAAGTATTACAAGATGAATGGTCGAGTTGAAAATGATTGGTTTGTGTT
>JAHRVB010000066.1 GCA_019090895.1 Kangiellaceae bacterium | reverse complement strand
TGGCTAAAACCGCAGGACGATACACCATTTCCCCTGACCACGTCGGCGAAAAAGCCAATGGAGAAGGGCCTTTCTCACCGATGTTTTTATATCACGATGGCCAATTAATTCAGAATGAAATTCAAGTTAATTTTAACCGATTAATGAGAGAAGAATATAAAGAAGTCCGAGGTGATTTAATACCGGTTGAATAATTCATTTTATAAATTGTGAATAAAAGAAGAAGGCGAATCTAAATGGATTCGCCTTTTTTGTGGAAAATTGTGGTGTTTTTATCGCTTCTCAAAATAATATTTTCCTTCTATCAATCGTCTTTTATCTAATTTAATTAAATCGAATGATTTGCATCTTTTAGTTGTTACAAACCTTGCAGCAATTCACAGAAATTATTAGTAAGCATTGAGTTTTCTAAAAAATAATGTAATTATCAGACCAATACAAAGAGTTATTAATACATCCTTGCATTATTTTAATGACACTATTACAACAACATTTTAAGGGAATAAAATGAATATCCGTTCTTCAATTTCGATTCTACTGCTCATTATTTTCTACTCCTTTAGTAATCAGACTATTGCCAATAATATAGATTACAGATTAATAGAAGAGAGGTATAAACCCTGGCTCAGCCCTGGGGTACTTAGCGAAACTTCTTATGAAACCCCACAGGCTGCAGCTGGAGTCGGTTGCACAGATTGGGAGGCTCATTGGACAAATATAGATAGACCGTTTTCAGAGTGTGACCCCGATGTTTTGAACCCAGACCCAAATAGACCTGGAAGTTACCTGGTGCCTTACAAGCGTGGAATATATTCTTGGCCTACAACTCCAATGGTTTCTCAAGAATTTAATGTGATGCTCGCTCTAGAGTGTCGAATAAGTCCTTTCTTAATACCAGCAGATATAGATGGTGACTCCATTTCAGATGTATGTTTAAAGCCACCAATGTGTGAGTCAGACAACCCGAAAGACGGTAACCCTGTCAATTGTGCGACAGGACAAAAAGTGCTGAATGAAAATATTTATTCCGGTAGCGGTCCAGAGTCACTAAGTTATAACTTATCCTACTCTAGTCCAACTTATAACGAAAACTTAGAAGAAGATTATACCTTTACTAGTCATTTAGGGGTTCAAAGAAGCGATAATCATTCTAAGCGCCTTGAAACAATTTATACCAAAGGAAGTGGAAAAATCGTTAAATTGTCGTGGGGTGCTGGTTATTCTAGAGTCTATGCGACGGTAAACGGTTTTACTAAACTGACACTTCCTGGAGCAACTTGGAATGAGCGTGAGAGAAAAGGATATATTATAAATTCCGATTTAAGCTATGTTACCAAATCAGGTAATACGACTACATTTGATGATAGTGGCAACATTCTATCGTTTACTACACGTAACGGAAAAACTCGAACTTACAGTTATACCGCGACCAACAAAATCGATTCAATAACTAATCACTACGGTAACAAGTTAAGCTTTTTCTATAACAGTCTGAATCAGGTCCAAAAACTAGAGTCCCCGAATGGAGAAGAGTTTTATTTCGAATATGACTCAATCGGAAACTTAATTAAGGTGGTTTATCCAGACGATACGCCAGCGGACCAATCGGATAATGAATATATAGAATACCTTTTTGAAGATGTTAGATTTCCAAAAAGCATAACAGGAAAAATCGATGAGAAAGGCGTTAGATTTGCAACATGGAGCTATGGTGACGACGGTAGAGCGATTAGTAGCGAACATGCCGATGGTTTTGAGAAAACAGAATTTGATTATTCGGTTGAAGATAAAACAACCGTAAGAACGTATGTTAATAGCAATTTGTTTAGTGAAAAGACCTATCATTTCGAAAGTGATAGTCAAGGCCGGAAGAAAACAACCCGATTAGAACAACTAGCTTGTTCTGATTGCGAAGTTGGCGACGTTCAATATGAGTACAACGCTCTCGGGAGTGTTCTACAGGAAATTTCACCATCCGGAAGTATAACTAAATATGAATACAATAGTGATAACCTACGAACAAAACGAATTGAAGCATTTGGAACGCCAGAAGAAAAGATAACTACCACTAACTGGATAAACAACTACCCCTTAGTTTCAAATATAACTCAAGGTAATCAACAGACGATCTATGGATATACTTCGACAGGTGATATTTACTATAAGCAAGTTAAAGATTTAGATACTCAGCTATACAGAATGACTATCTATTACTACTACCCACATGGTAAGTTAAAACAAATTTTTAGAATACGCCCAGGTGTTACTGATAAGACTTATTTTTACTATGACTTAGACGGAAATTTATCCAGCTTTCAGAATGCTCTTAACCAAATTACCACTCTAACTAACTACGATGCCAACGGAAGAGTAGGCACAATTACAGATCCAAATGGTACAGTAACAACTCTCACTTACACACCGCGCGGGTGGCTCGCTACATCTACAATTAACGGCGCGTTGACTCAATATGATTATTTCCCAACAGGGTCTATCGAGAAAGTCACTGGCCCCAACGGTCAAGTCATAAGCTACGAATATGATGATGGTGAACGTTTGGTAGCCATTGTTGATGGCCTAGGTAATCGTATTGAATACGTTCGTGATCTTATGGGTAATGTGACTGAAAACAATACCAAAGATCCCAATGGTGTGATTAAGCGGCAACAAACCGCTGTGTTTAATGCACTAGGACAATTAAAACAATCATTAGGTAATAATGGTCAAAGTAATACATTGAGCTACGACGCCGATGGCAATCCATTGACCAACGAAAACGCAAACAGTGATACCGCCACTTCTGCGTATGATGCCCTTAATCGACTTTCAAAGAGCATCGATCCCGATAATGGTGAAACTACTTATGGTTACAATTCTAACGACCATTTAACAACCGTCACCGACGCAGAAAACGAAACAACTTCCTACGAGTACAACGCGTTTGGTGAAGTCACCAAAATCACCAGCCCAGACACCGGCATTACCACCTTCACCTATGACAAAGCTGGAAACGTACTAACCAAAAAAGACGCCCGTAACGAAACGGTCACTTATACCTACGATGCGTTAAATCGTGTACTGACTCAGTCGTACTCCGATGCCTCTGAAAACATCGTTTACACTTATGATGATACAACCAATGGTAACAAAGGCATTGGTCGCTTAACTTCTGTCACGGACGAGTCGGGCTCGACCAGTTATTTTTACAACGCCTTTGGGCAAGTGACTAAAGAAACGCGAGTGATTGATGGTAATAGTTACGTCACCGAATATTTGTTTGATGCTAACGGGCAAATGACCGGCACTATTTATCCTAGCGGACGAGAAATTACTTACACCTTTGACGGACTCGCTCGTGTCAGTGGATTAACCAGCACCACTCAATCACAAGGAGAAC
>JAHRVB010000065.1 GCA_019090895.1 Kangiellaceae bacterium | reverse complement strand
ATTTTCGTGAACTTACAAACTTAACTTAAAACGCCTAACAAAAGCCATAAATGGGAGAGAATAAATGTCAATTTTAAAAATGGGGAAAAGCCTCGTAATCGTTGCTTCTGCAACGCTTATTTTCGGTTGTGCTGGAACAGACACAAAAGATGACACACCAGTTGAGCCTGTTGATACAACACCGGCTGTTGTAGTACCTGAAGCACCTAAAGAGACAGAGGAAGCGCGTGCATTAAGAATGAATAAAGAAGCACGTCAAGCGGCTGGATCCACTGTTTATTTTGAACTAGACGAAGACGTGGTTAGTTCTAAAGGCCGTTCAATTTTAGAAGCTCACGCTTGGTTCCTTTCTCAACCAGCTAACGCTAATACAGTTATTGCTGTTGATGGACACTGTGACGAGCGCGGCACACCTGCTTATAACTTAGCATTAGGCGAGCGTCGCGCTAAAGCAGTAGCACAAATCCTTATGTCTTATGGCGTGTCTTCTTCTCAAATCAAAACGGTTAGCCACGGTGAAGAGTCTCCAGCTAATCCTGGACACGACGAGTCAGCTTGGTCTGAAAACCGACGTGCAGTATTAGACTACGCAGAATAATTATGAAGCTAAATCGATCTTTGTTTAAATATCGATCGACAGCAAAATCGGTGGCTTTAGCCACCGTTTTTTTTGCTTCGACCGTCACATCACTCGCAGTCTCTAATAGTGTATTAGCAGAAGCGGAATCACTTACTCTAGCCGAAAGAGTTAAGCATCTCGAACAGCTTAATCAAACTCGAAATAAAGTTCAGGCAGACATCAGCTTTCAATTAAGTGAAATTCAAAGAGAAGTTCGACAGCTCACAGGGCAAGTTGAAGATAATACGTTCAAATTAAAGCAAATACAGGATCGGCAACGTGATCTCTATAGGGACATTGAAAACCGATTATCTGGACTGGCAAGCAAACCAGCGGTGACACGGCAAACCACTAGGCCTGTTACCTCAAGTAGTAATACAAGCTCAAATTCGAATGCTGTAAGTTCTTCTACTAACCGATCGGGTAGTAAAGAATTCGAAGCTGCTTTTGCCTTGGTACGAAATAAGAATTATTCTGGCGCGATAGCGGCGTTTGACAGTTTTTTAAAACAGTATCCTAACGGTGCGTATTCTGATAACGCTCGATATTGGATGGGGCAGGTGTATCTTGTTCAAGGCCAACTCGAGCAAGCAGAGACACAGTTTTCCAAGTTGTTAGTAGAATTTCCACAATCCTCGAAACTGTCTGCTGCACAGCTTAAACTGGGTGATATATATCTTAAACAAGGGAATTGGGAAAAAGCTAAGACGCAATACACTACCGTTGCTAATTCATCAAAAGGCTCTTCTTTACAATTGGCTCGTAAAGGTTTAGATAAAATCAAACAAGCAGGGCACTAGCCTAATTTCGTTGTTGCAAGCCCGATACTCAATTATAATAGATCCAGCGGAAACTTCCGCTGAGTTTAATTGATCTCAATAGCTCGAACCTATCGCAAGCGTGATATAGAGCAATACTAGAAGAACAGTCCATTGTCCCGTGTAAGAATATCCGAAATATTTTATTCGCTGCAAGGCGAATCCTCATCTATCGGTAAACCGACATTATTTGTTCGGCTGACTGGATGCCCGTTGCGCTGTGTGTGGTGTGATACTGAGTATGCCTTTAGCGGTGGACAATATTGGCAGATGGATGACTTAGTCGAAAAAATTGAAAGTTATCAACCGCAAAATATTTGTGTTACTGGTGGCGAGCCATTAGCTCAAATGGAGCCTTGCCTAGAGTTAATGACCAAACTCTGTGATAAAAAATATAGCCTTTCGATTGAGACCAGTGGTTCAATCGATATCGAGCGAGTCGATAAACGTGTGTGTATTGTCATGGATCTTAAAGCGCCAGATTCCGGCGAAATGAGTAAAAACCGATTTGCTAATATTGAGCACCTTAAACCCACTGACGAAGTCAAATTTGTTATTCAAAGTCGCAAAGATTATGAATGGGCCAAAATGCAAATGGTGCAATATGACTTAGCGGCTAAAACCAATGTACTCATTTCACCTTGTTTTGGCGACATTAATGAACGAGAGTTAGCGGAATGGATTATTAAAGATAACCTTCCCGTTAGATTTCAAATCCAGATGCATAAAATTCTGTGGAATGACGCACAAGGTCATTAGTGGCTGGGTAGATATAAACTCGTGACTCAATTAGGAAAATGATGATGAATAAAAAAGCGATTATATTATTGTCTGGCGGGTTGGATTCAACTACTTGTTTGGCAATGGCCCAGTCGCAAGGCTATGAGTGCTACGCATTAAGTTTTAGCTATGGTCAGAAACACAGTTCTGAGTTAGAAGCAGCGAAAATAATCGCCAACAGCAAAGACGCCGTGCTTCATAAAATTATTAGTTTAGATCTTGGCAGTTTTGGCGGTTCAGCTCTAACGGACGAAAATATCGAAGTACCTACCGATGAAACTATCGGCATACCGGTCACCTATGTGCCAGCTAGAAATACGGTATTTCTTTCGGTGGCATTAGCCTGGGCTGAGGTATTAGAGGCTGACGCTATTTTCGCTGGCGTAAATGCAGTTGATTATTCTGGTTATCCTGATTGTCGTCCAGAGTATATTGAAGCCTTTCAAAAAATGGCAGATTTAGCAACCAAAGCGGGCATTGAAGGCCGAGGCGTTAAGATAGAAACGCCCTTGCTCCATTTAACCAAAGTTGAAATTATCCAAGCAGGTCACGATTTGGGAGTCGATTATGGTCAAACGGTTTCGTGTTATAAAGCCGATGAATTAGGAAAGGCCTGTGGCGAGTGCGATTCTTGTCGAATTCGTACTAATGCATTTGAACAAGCTGGACTCAATGACCCTACCCAATATTCTTAATTCGTTTATTAGGCAATGCGATTTGCCCGTTGCAGTGAATAAAAGTCGATTATTGAATATACTCTCTAAACTTATCATTTTTTCTTAAAAGCGCTCGAGTTCCTCTTAAGGTAAATTCGTAGCCGCACAATTTAAACCGATCTTTGTCAGCTATCGATTTAACGATAACGGCTGTATCCACTGGAGAAAAGTCAGCGTAATAGTCGCCACCATTTTTAACGGTTACGTTTAGACTTCTCAATTTCTCGCCTAGAGAAAAATCTAGGCTGACACAGTCATTATCACCTTTCCCTGTAGACGCCGACCAGTAGCTTTCCTCTGGACCCAAATCAGATTCGTTTTTAGGATCACCTTCCCACGCTATGGTTAAAGAGTCATTTTGGTCGAGCATAATCCAAAACTGATCAGGCATCGCGATTTTGTTTAATCGTTCCTTCACAAAATCCGTCGATTTTGTTTCTTCAATCACTTGTTGTTCATCAGTAGTTGAGTCAAAGCTAGAAATAACCAACACACCAATGACTAAAATGGACAGTATTCCGATTGCGCCAAAGCTGAGTTTTTTATTTTCGTTAAACCATAGATTGAGTTTTCTTTCCCAGACCGAAGGTTGGTTTGACTGCGAGGGATGTGTGTCTGAATGCCTATAATCATTTCTGTAATCATTATGGTTGTCTTCGGGATAGCTCTTTTCAGGTTGGTTGTGGGCTGGGGAGTTCTGGCTTGCGTGGGCTTGTCCCGTCAACGTTGGCTCAATTCGTTCAGATGAAGTGACTTCTTCCGTTTCAGCCTTAAATTCAACCGGACCATTATAACCAAGACGGTAATAAGCATCTTTTCTCATTCGAACGTTGTTTAATGCCGCTACAGCCACACTAGAGATAATTCCGACAACCAGTAGAGTCCATTTCGACCCGTGTTGAAGGTAGGTAAGTCCGAATAAGTTTATCCAATAAACTATTACAGGAATACTCGCAAGCGGAGTGGCAAAGTGAGCATCTTGTACCCGCCGAATTGAAGAGGCTAATATTATCGGCGTGACGATTAAGAATAGCAGAGCAACTAATATGCCTGCTTTAGCCAACACAGGTAAAACGAGCAATAATAAAAAATAACAGATTGCACAAATAACCAGAAAGCGTCGACCGTTATCATGGCCTTTTAAGCAGATTAATGACTTCAGCAGTAACACTCACAACTCCGGCGTTTTTAGATAATCAGTAAATAAAAAATAGTCTATTGATATTTATGATGAGTAGACTCACGAACCGAGATAATGTTAGCCGATTTTTATGTTAAAAATCTACGCTAAAACCGACGAAATGTGGCAAGATGAAACGGATCGTGAAGTTATTACCATTTAGAAACATATTTTTGAGGTATTGCCATGGGTAAAAGAGTCAACCTTAACATCCAAAATCAAATTGCTCATGTCAGTTTGTCTCGACCTGAAAAGTATAACGCTTTGGATATGAAAATGTTTTATGCCATTAAACAAGTCATTTCTGAGCTTAAAAAGAATAAGCAAGTGCGCGTGATAATCGTTTCAGGAGACGGTGAGGGTTTTTGTTCTGGACTCGATATTAAGTCAGTGATGTCTAATAAGAATAATGGTATGAAGTTACTGTGGAAATGGTGGCCCACTCAACCAAATCTTGCACAAATAGTAACCACTGGTTGGCGTCAGCTTAAAGTTCCTGTGATTATGGCTTTGCACGGAAAATGCTGGGGTGGCGGTATGCAAATTGCTCTTGGTGGTGATTTCAGAATAGCTGCACCCGATACTTCTTTATCCATTATGGAGGCTAAATGGGGGTTAATTCCGGATATGGGCGGAACGCCGGGATTAATGGAAAATGTTAGTCTAGATCATGCCATGGAGCTGGCAATGACCGCCGATATAATTGATGCAGAACAGGCTCTTAAACTAAATCTGATAACCCGAATTGAAGATGACTCGTTGGCCGCTGCAAAAATATTAGCCGATAAATTGATTGAACGTTCGCCTGATACCAATTCGATAATCAAGAAAATGTATCAATCAATATGGAACAACAAACAATCCAATATTTTAGCTAAAGAGACTTTTAATCAATGGAGAATTCTATTGGGTAAGAATCAAAAGATTGCAGTTAAGAAAGCATTGGGGGATTCTGACGTTAACTATCGCTAATCGCTTGATAATGTAGATTAACGTTTACAATTCTTGTATTAAAGTTAGTCGCCGACCTTTTTGCCTGAACTCGAGCTGTTTCAGAGCGGCCATGCCAAGTAGTATTTCCTCTCCCTCCATATTAGGAACGATAACCGCATTGACTTGATTGAGTCGGATATCCCCAATTTGTATCGAGTCCACTTT
>JAHRVB010000064.1 GCA_019090895.1 Kangiellaceae bacterium | reverse complement strand
TTGGTCGCGGAAATTCCGTTGGAGGTGTTGGGTTGGTGCTCGCACTTATCGGGCTTTCGGTCGAAATTTATCAGTTAAATATTTTTTCTTAACTGAGTTGCAGTCACTGATTTGTACTCTTATTAAATCAGATACTTCTTGAGGACGGAGATTTTTTCAATAATTTGTTTTAGCAAACTTTATTAACATTTCGTTTTGTCGCTTTTTTGAACACCTCATGACTTTTAGTCAGGGGTATCAATATTACTATGTTGTTTTAGTTAAAAGGGGAAACACTTTCTGAGAATTTTCGAGCGAGCTGAGCAAGTATTTCCTTAGATTTTAATGAATGTGATTGTTACACAAAATCTTTCTCCGAAAAACAAATATCGCTCCCAAACTAAGCAATCCAAATATACCCAATCCACCTCCACCACTACTGCTACTAGATGGGGTGGGTGCTTCAGAAATAGTGACATTAACGGAAGCGCTAGAACTACTATTGCCGTCCGAAGCCGTCAGTTCAAAACTATAGGTTCCAGCGGTTGCGGTGGTAAAACTAGTTTGCAAAGTGTCGATGCTTGTTAAAGAAACAGAACTACCGGATGTTTGTAACCAAGTAAACGTAAGAGTATCACCCTCTGAATCGTCAGCAGTACCCATGAGATTAACTGCGGTATTCACCGTGGAATTTTGGTCATTGCCTGCGTTAACTGTAGGAGGAGTATTAGACGAATTGGTGGCCGTTACAGAGACGGTATCACTGGTCTGGTTGTTTTGAGGATTAGTAGCAGTAAACTCAAACTGATAGCTACCACCAATCATAGGGGTAAAGCTGGTGCTTAGAGTATCCTCGTTTATCAAGTCGACTGTCATGCCCGATACTTGCAGCCACTGGTAGGTGAGTGTCTGGCCGTCAGGATCACTGGCCGTTGCGGTAAGAGTAACGATCGTCTCGATTGGGACAGTTTGATCGTCACCAGCACTAACCGTCGGAGCTTGGCCAATGGCGTTTTCTGCTATTTTAATGGTTGCTAGATTCGGACTTATTAGCGTTGCGTTATTTTCAGGATTAAACAGTCTGACGAATAAAAGCTCTTCTGGTTCAGATAGACTATCATTCAAAATATCAACGTTAATTATTTTTGAATTATTGTCGCCACTAATCCATTCAAGTACCCCTGAGGCTAAAGTGAAATCATTGGTTTGCGCTGAGCCTGTTGCAACTTCCCATGCGACTTTGATGTTTCCGACCGAGCCATTGCTCCGTTCTACTTCAATACTGACCGTTTCCCCTTCAGAGGTAGGATAATTTGAAGCATTAAAACTTAAGCTTCCTTCAGCAGTTGTTAAAGTATTATCTCGTAAAACGTAGAGCCCACTGTTGATGTCAGAGGCCAATATTACTCCGCTTGGTAAGAATGGATAAACTCCCCAGGCACCGTTAAAGGAAGCGGAATTATTCAGCGGGTAAGTATCAAAAAAGCCAGTTTCTTGAGGCGCACTGGGATTCGTGATGTCTAACACCGTAATTCCACGTTCGTAGTTAGACATGTAATAACGATTTCCACGAACAAATCCATTATGGTCAATGGCTCTTGTCGGACCTGTCCAAGTTGCAACTGGCGTCGGGTCGGTGAGATTACTTAAATCAAAAAATCTAACGGTGGTGTTTAATCCAGACTGTTGTTCATCGAGTTCATCATGAACAATTACCGTGAATTTATCTTCGGTGTACCAACCAGAGTGAACATAGGCAGCATTTTCATAAGAAGTCGTACTTAATCGAGCGGGTTGGGAATTGTCTGTTTTGTCCCAAAGTTGAAAGTCGTTTTCATTAAAATCAAAAAACACTTCGCAATGATCGGTACCATTGACACATTGACTATTTTTTCTAGCATCGGTAATGTTCATGGAGGCGACATCGTGCGTGTAGTTTGACCGCGTGGCATCCACAGGAATAAAATGAGAAGCGATACCTTGTGGGTCAGTTAAATCATAAGTTTTGAATGCACCGCCATTTCTATTTGAACCCGCGATATGAAGGTAGGGCTGTTTTCCTGTGAGAGTCACACCAGTCGAATAGTCAACATTACTTAAATACACATTATGCGCACTTAAATCCGTTCTGTCCGTTGTAACAACTGAGGCTGAATTGGGTAGGTTACTTAAGTCGATGATTAACAGTCCTACACTCGCGCTATCGGCCGTCACGTACGCATAGCTTTTCCATTGATTTGCTACAGTATCATAGACTTGATAAACCTTAAGATCTCGCCAGGAAGTCGGCTGGCTTGGGATAGTCGTTACAACTTGCGGCTCAGTAGGATTGCTGACATTAACTATACCGATTCCATTACTAAGACCTATCACAGCGTATTCATTATTATCGTTAAGATCATAGTGTCCCCAAATATCGTTTCCGGCAGATGGGTTATTGGAGAAATCTGACAAGGCAACATGAGCTAGTAGATCGATATTGTTACATCCGAAATCGCCAGCGAAACCGTTAAAACAAATAGTTTCTGTTTGGCTTTGCTTGAGGCGTTCATATACATCCAGTTTTTCACTGAGCACTTTCATTGTGCCGTCGTCGGCACGAGTTTTTTGCCCTTTACTATCAACGATGACAACGAAACCTTTATCGCTTAGAACTTCTGCGTATTCTAATGGAACACCCGATAGCCGAGTGATGTTATTGGAGTTAGATTTAGCATAATTATCTTTAGTCGAGAAATTAGTCTTAATCGGAACCGTTTGGCTTAACAAGTAAAATAGAGTGTCAGCGTCTTCGATCGTGTAGTCGCCGCTGGCTATTTGAATGATGTCACCTTTATTTGAATGTTGCGCGGCATAACTAATGGTTTTACAGGGCGCTGTTGCTATTGCACAACGGCCGTTATCCACCCCGTTTTCTGCGACATATCGAGGTTTGTCGTGCTCTGCATGGGCTATTAACTGCGAGTAAGGCATGAATGCGGATAATATCAACGAGACTGAAAGTAGAAATTTGTTCACGTTTTCTCCAATTTGAAATGGTCTTTATGGCCGAAGCTATTTTACTGGAAGAGAGTATAAAGATAGTGAGTGAAAGAAACATATGACAAAATTACATATTCGTATCAATAATCGGGCAATTCAAGTGTTTGTTATCAGTGTGTGAATTTATTCCGCTTCATTCCGCATTATTCAGCATCATGTAAAGCTATCTGACGCAAACAAGCTGTGTGTTAACTCGTTTTTCTTGGCACTAAAGTCCCATATACTTAAATTGTTGATTTGGTTGACAATAACTCTCCATTCAAAAAGTTAGGAGATATTATGCGATTTACATTGTT
>JAHRVB010000063.1 GCA_019090895.1 Kangiellaceae bacterium | reverse complement strand
TCAGGCAATAGCAAAGTAAAACCTCATGATTTTAAAAAATCGAGTTTGAACAGAAACTTCGTATTTGAAAACTTCGTACAAGGTAAAAGTAATCAACTCGCGATGGCAGCGGCAAAACAAGTCTCCGTAAACCCTGGAACCGCTTATAATCCTCTATTCATCTATGGTGGTGTTGGATTAGGTAAAACTCATCTGATGCATGCTATAGGCAATCAAATAATTGAAAATAAACCAAATGGTAAAGTAGTCTATCTACACTCCGAACGTTTTGTGGCAGACATGGTTAAGGCCTTACAAACGAATACCATTGATAGATTCAAAAAGTTTTATCGTTCTGTTGACGCACTCTTAATCGATGATATTCAGTTTTTTGCTAACAAAGAGCGATCGCAAGAAGAATTCTTTCATACTTTCAATGCATTACTTGAAGGAAATCAACAAGTTATATTAACTTGTGACCGATATCCAAAAGAAATAGATGGTGTAGAAGAACGATTAAAATCGAGAATGGGTTGGGGTCTTACGGTTTTCATAGAACCACCAGAATTAGAAACTAGAGTAGCCATTCTAATGTCTAAGGCCGAAGAGTCTAATATTGACTTACCGCATGAAGTAGCGTTTTTTATCGCAAAACGTATACGTTCAAATGTCCGTGAATTGGAAGGGGCGCTTAAGAGAGTAACAGCCAATGCACAGTTTACAGGTAAAGATATTACAGTAGATTTTGTAAAAGATGCTTTAAGGGATTTATTAGCAGCACAAGATAAACAAGTGAGAATAGAAAATATTCAAAAAACAGTCTCTGAGTATTATAAAATTAAAGTGTCAGATCTACTTTCGAAAAGACGAAATCGCTCTATTGCTAGACCCCGGCAAATTGCAATGTCGTTGTCGAAAGAGTTAACAAGCAGAAGTTTACCTGAAATTGGCGAAGCCTTTGGTGGAAAAGACCATACAACTGTTTTGCACGCGTGTAGAAAAGTTAAAGAATTGAAAGAAGAAATTCCAGATATTAACGAAGATTATACAAATTTGCTCAGAATTTTATCAAGTTAATAAATGTGAATACCATGTTTAAGGAGCGCCGTTTATGAAATTTTCTATAGAACAAAGTGTTTTGGTACCCCCTCTACAATTAGTATCCGGTGCTGTTGAGAAAAGACAAACATTACCTGTACTAGCGAATCTTCTTTTGAAAGTAGAAAGTGGCATTTTGTCTATCACAGCAACGGATCTAGAAATTGAGATGTCCGTGAACATAGCGCTAGATGGAGAATACTTAGAGGGCGATATTACAGTCCCTGCGAGAAAATTAGTCGATATTTGTCGCAGTCTTTCTGGCGATAAGCCAATCAACGTCAACCTGGAGGATGGCCGATTAAAAGTACAATCCGGTCGAAACCGTTTTTCATTAACGACAATTTCGGCACAAGAGTTCCCCAATATAGAGGATACTTTGTTTACGACCAAATTTGATATTGCCAGTCAGTCGCTTAAAGACTTGATCGATAGAACACAATTTGCGATGGCGCAACAGGATGTACGATACTATTTGAATGGTATGTTATTTGAGTTAGAAGGAGATAAGTTATTAACGGTAGCAACCGATGGACACCGATTAGCCTTGTCAAAAATAGAATTGAAGGAAGTTGTTGCTGAAGAGTTGGTGCAAGCTATTGTACCTAGAAAAGGGGTGATGGAAGCTGCGAAGCTACTTTCCAGTTCGGAACAAGATTGTAAAATCGAGTTAAATAGTAATCATATTCGGATATCGCTTGGCGAATATGTATTCACTTCCAAGTTGGTTGATGGCCGATTTCCTGACTATGACAAAGTGCTTCCTAAGAATGCGGAAAGAATTTTGATTAGTAATAGGGATAAGATTAAAGATGCGTTTTCAAGGGCGTCTATCCTTTGTAATGAGAAGTTTAGGGGAGTGAGATTATTATTAGGTAATGATAAATTAACTATTCATGCTAATAATCCGGAACAAGAAGAAGCGGAAATTGAGCTGGATATATCTTACTCAGATAAAGATATGGAGATTGGATTTAATGTTAACTATTTAGTTGATGCTTTAAATGTAATAAAAACTGATGAGGTTAAATTTAATTTGGGGGACGCTAATAGCAGCGTTTTAATAGAGAGCTCCGAGAACAGCGATAGTTTGTACGTGGTTATGCCTATGAGACTTTAGGTCTCGCTTTGGCGCTAGCCCAGTAAATATGCATGTATCTTAAGAGTCTAACAGCTAAGAATTTTAGGAACTTGTCACAAGTTTCAGTTGATCTATCTAAAGACCTAAATTTAATTTATGGAGATAATGCGGCGGGAAAGAGTAGTTTTTTAGAAGCTATAACCTATCTAATTTCAGGTCGTTCATTTCGCTCCAGTAAACAAGCTACCTTTGTAGAGAACTCAGCGGACCATTTTGAATTGTTTGGTATCTTCTCGAATAATGATCGTCTAGGGGTGAGCTACTCTCGAAAGTTATCGACTAGGTCAATACGTCTAAATTCAAAAAGCGTTAGGTCATTGGCAGAAGTCGTTAACCTTTACCCTGTTCAGTCGATTAGTCCGGAGTCTTATCACCTCATAGATTCAGGCCCCAACGAACGGAGGAAGTTCTTAGACTGGTTATTGTTTCACGTGGAACATTCCTATCACAGTTACTGGAACGATTTTTCTCGTATATTGAAACAACGAAATGCTTGTCTTAGAGAAGGGCAACGATCAAGAATCTATTTAGATACATGGAACACTAAATTTGTAGAAGCTGCTAAAATAGTCGATGTTCATCGAGAGAAGATGGCGAATCTGCTCGCTAGTCTGTTAAAAGATGTATTAAAGGAAGTGAAATTTGAATTCCACGACAGTATATCTTTAAAATATTACTCAGGTTATACCGGCGAATTGGCTGATAAATTAACGGGATCGGTCGAGCGAGATTATCAATCGGGAAATACGATGTACGGTCCACATA
>JAHRVB010000062.1 GCA_019090895.1 Kangiellaceae bacterium | reverse complement strand
TTGTTAGCGATTAACTAGGCTTGAAAGCATCTTAAAATCAGCTTCTTCTAAAGCAGTATCCTCAATATCCGATAAAGGCTTAATACTCTTTGAATGAAGCCTATACCCAACCCAACGGTTGCGCCCATCTCGTTTCGCCTTAAATAACGCTTTATCGGCCATATCCAAAAATGACTCCCAACCCCAATGTTTAATAACATCTTTGTGAATGGGATAAAAGCACATGCCGAGTGAGACTGTTAACTTAAGTTCTTCGTCATTTATCGCTTGGAAACTAGTTTCCTTCACACTTAGCAATAACCTGTCACACATTTGTTCGACATTTGTCACATGGTCGGGCCTTAATGCAATTAGAAATTCCTCTCCTCCCCACCGAATGAGATAGTCGCCTTCTCTGATGTTCTTTTTGAGACAACCAACCACTTGTTTTAGTACGTCATCGCCAGTATTGTGCCCATGGCGATCATTAATCGACTTAAAGTAATCGATATCTATTAACATGAAAACAATATTGCTATTGCTACCGACACTACAAGCCGTCCTTAAGTAGTGCGATATGTCACTTTCAATTTGCTTTACGAAATATCGTCGGTTATGAATACCCGTTAGCGGGTCAGTATGCGAATGAACGGTCAATCGCTCGTTTGCACTAGCAAGCTCTCGATTGGACTTTAGCAGAGCATCAGTCTTTTTTAGAATGAGTGCTTCCAGCGCCGCCACTTTACTTTTGTTTCGCCGCAGAATGAGTTGATAGAAACCATACAAAAATAAACAGACCAATACAGCGGTTAACAATTTGAAAGCAATAGTTTCATAGACACGCGGTAATATCTCGAATTCAAACTGAGTCGGCAGCGGATTCCATTTACCATCACGATTACTCGCTATAACCTCAAAAATATAGTTACCATGTGGTAAATTGGTAAAGAATGCCGATGTTGAAGAGCCGTTTTCATTCCATTCAGAAGAATAACCATTCAGTCGATAGCGATAATTTATTAGGCCTTCGTCAAAACTGGTTAAACCTACAAATTTAAAATTAATATCTCTCGATTCAAAAGAAAACTGTTGGCTATCCAGCTTAGTTGCATCATCAAAGTACAAATCATAATTTTGTCCAGAAACGCCAATCCGTTCTATAACGGAGCTTACAATAGGGAAATCACGGTTTATCTTTGTAGGATTTAACTTAAGTACGCCTTGTCGTGTCGGATACCAAATTGAATCTCCCAGTACAACTGACTTTGCGTGGCCTGCACCATTACAGCAGTAAGCTTTTTGGCTTCCTTGCAAATAGCCGCTGTCTTTTAGTACCGGAGTGGTCAAAACATTCTTTCTCCTGCCTTTCACAAATTCTTCTAACGAATCTAAATTTAGGCTATAAACCCCATCAAAGCCTGAAACCCAAAGCTGGTTATTTAAAACACTAAGACTAAATGAATCGTCGAAGATCAATCCCATTTTATGAGTAATGTTTGTCATTACATCATTGTCCAGTACATAGATCCCATCACCATAAGTCCCAATGACAAGGTAGCTTTTATAGTGTTTAAACGAAGTTACAAAACTTCCACTTAGCTGCTGGACCGACGTAAAAAGACGTTCTTCACCTTCAACTTTAATAAGCCCTTGGTGTGTCGCCAAGTATATGATTCCTTCATATTCTACGACTCCGCGGTAACTTCGATTTTCAAAAGGAGTATTGGTCGCCAGCTGTACGAAAGTTTCGTTCTTGCGAATAAATATTCCTTTTTCTGTTGCTACCCAATAATTATTAGATGAGTCTTTATAAATGGCATTAACTTGTAAACCCGATAATGGACTGGGGTCTATTTCCTCTATATCAACGCCAGCGCCATCAACAACTGCCAAGCCACCTTTCGTTCCGATCCAAAGAAAACCGTTGTCGTCAAAATACAAAGTGTAAGCGGCAGGATTAGATAATCTTTGTGCTGCGACAAAGTTCTCGAAACGTCCTTCCTCATAACGGAAAATTCCCTGTTGAGTTCCAACGAACAAGTCATCATCATTATTGGCGGCAACACTCCACACCAAGTTCTCACCAAGTCCGTGCGGTTTATGAAAGCGAGCAGACCAACTATCGGTGAGTTTATATAACCCTCTGTCTAATGTTCCTAACCAAAATGCATTTTCCCTTCCATTTAGGAAAGTCGTCACCCTGTGAAGATCTTCACTTTCATTGTCGAAGAGTAAACTTCGTTCCTTAATTCGAATCATTCTCGTATCGGCCGCTATCCACGTGATTCCTTCTTTATCGTGGTAAAGCGAGCGAATATTGTCTTTCAATAAATTACCACCAAATATTGCGTGTTCGAATTTATTATTGGAGTAAATGAGCAATCCCAATGTGGTAGCTACCCATACCTCATCATCGACTAACTTTAGGTCATTCACAGCGGCCGTATTAAAACCAACCGGAAAGTTCAATTCTTCAATTCCATTATCTTGAACAATACTCAATCTTCCCCGTCCACCGACGTAAAGGCTTTGGTTTACTGAAAGCAACGCATGAGATTCACTCGACAATGGCGAAGCGGACAATTTATCTTCTGCTATGCTAAATAACCCAATGGACGACGAAACGTAAATCTGATTGTTATGCTCGATCAGTTTATTTGGTTTTATTCCGCTAAATTTAGATGGAGCGATGCTTTGAAAACCATAACTTGTTGCTCGCATCAGTCCACTTTCAGATAACACCCAAAGCCGGTCGTGACTATCGATGAGCAAATCGGTGATTATATTACTAGAGAGCGCTGGAGTATTTGACTTAGTAAAAGTGACAAACTGTGTTCCATTAAAGCGCGTAACCCCATTTTGGGTACCTACCCAAATATATCCAACAGGATCCTGCACAATCGCTGTCACAGACACCTGTGGAAGCTGTTCATCAACCCCCCAATGTGTTTGTCCATATTGATTAAGTTGTAATTCAGGATCGAGCGCCTGCACCATATTGACGGCAGATAGCAAAATACAAGAGAAAAAGTACAACAATATTTTAGAACGAATAATAACTACCCTCCGAAGAATAAGAGACTACTTGATATGCTGTTAATGACAGATTTGGACTGTCGTACCTAAGAATAGCACTTTTTAGTGAAGCATTCCTTCGAACGAACTTATCGATAGGTAGATTAGCTGCTTAATGCTAATTCTACCGACTCGAACATTTTTTGCAGTTTCTTCGATGAAACTTTACCATTTACTCTAACCTTAGTAGCAAATAAACTGACTCTGTATTCTTGTAACACCCAAAAGATACTATCCATCTCTTGTTCAAACTTTACCGAATGACTCTCAGACTCCAAATCCTTCCACCAATCTAACCATTCTAACCATAATCCTAGGCACTGTTTTTCTTTGGGGAAATTCTCTTGAATTCGTGTAATTCGAGATTCAATGCCTTCGAGATAACGATTATAGTTTGTTGCTAACTCCCCCTGCTGCTGAATGATTCGTTTGATACTCCACAATTCGCTTAGTTGCACTTTGATATCTGATACCGACTCTGAATATACATCACTTTTAAGTACTGCCAGTTGAAGGTAAATAGCGTTGGTCTTCTTTAACAAGATTAGAACTTCCGTCAACCGAGCGGCTATCCCAGCCCTCGCAGACTTTGCGAAGGAATCAACCAACTGACGAAATGATTTATTATTCATTTTTTCAATATTGAAATCTCGGCATATTGAATTTGCCTCAGCCAAACTTAACCAATCAAAAAGAGTCGTAAAGCCACCAAAGCGTATCCCATAACGATCGAGTTCTAACCTATCTGGCCAACCATTTTTTAGTTCTTTTACAAGCTTTAATTGATCGATAATTAACAATCTAGCAACACCTTGAAGATGACTGCGCATCGCTGAGTCAATATCCGAAAAAACACCCAGAGAGACATGAGATAGATTGTCAATTAAGCCAGAGAATATTCTCAGTTCTGTTCCATCGACTTGTTCGACACTCTCTATTCCTTGGAAATTATTTGGCCACGAATACAGTTTTTCTAAAGAGTTCCTATTAGTATTGTCGCGAGCAGATCGGTCTGAACTAGTATGTTCATTAGTCAATACATCAATTTGGCTCCGCACAAGGTTATTTTTTTTATTTTTTCCGGCCCGTCTAAATTTCATCTTGAGATGGCTCGGTATATTAACGGTATCAACTTCGTCAGGATGCAATTTCACGTTTCTCAATTTAGATACAAGTTCGATTATAGTGAGCTTGAAATTCTTATTACTGGTGTCAATTTTTTCTAACGCCTGCATGCATAGTTCCGTTGTATCGGCAATGGGTATTAGTAATTTTCTTTTAGTCTTTGGTAAACTCTTTAGTACTGCTTGTATCTTTTGACTGAGATAACCTGGCACCAACCAGTCAAAATCACTTTGTTTAAATTGCTTTAGCATTTGTTCTGGAATATCAACCGTAACGCCATCCTCAACTTCTCCTGGTGCAAAACAATATGAAAGAGGCAAGTGCACGCCGTTTACTGACAATTGAGGAGGAAACTCTTCGACTGAAGCGATTTCCTGTTGCAGTAATTCTTCGCGTTTAAAAGTAAGCCGTTGATTTCTATCTTGCCAATCCGCTTTTAACCAACGTCTAAGACCGCTCACTGTACATAGATTATTTGGTATTAACGCGCTGTATAAAGATGCCAATTGGTGTTCGCTTATTCTTATATCATTGGTACGTAGTTTTTCTTCAGCAACGCCAATATTTGATAGCTGGTCCCTATTTTTGCTCAAAAACGGAAACGACTGATTCACGTTGTCCTTTGCTAATCCTTCTAACAAGAATAACTCTCTCGCTTTTACCATTTCGACATTACTTGCATCGACCAAACGATTATGCGTAACCGGCAGGCCAAGAACTGTTTGATTTAAGGTACACACCGCGTAGCCTGTCTTTTTCCTCCAATGTGTATCTGCGTAATGATTCTTGACTATGTGAGGTACACATTTTTCAATCCACTCAGGTTTTATCGGTACGTTGGTACGTGCGTATATTTTATCAGTTTCTATAATTTCTGTTGATAATACCCAGTCTATTTTTCGTTTAAAAGACAACGACGAAGGATGTATCCAAACGTTAATTCCTCTCGCTCCCTGGTAATGGTTCTCTTGAGTCTTATGCATTAAATGACTGACAAAACCACAAATCAAGGAGCGATGTATTTCGTCTATTTCTACCTGATTACCCTGAACCGTTACCTTAAATTCTGCTATATTTTCTTTTATCTGGCGATAAATATTACGCCACTCCAGCCAGCCAATAAAATTGATGAAATTATGCTGACACCACTGCTTAAATTTAGAACTAGACAGCAGTGATCTCTCTTTTTCTAAATGTCTCCATAAATTTATTATGGAGATGACATCTGAATGCTTGTCTTGGTACTGCCGATGACATTCGTCTGCTTTTTGCTGCTTTTCTAAGGGTCGCACTCGAACATCTCTGACACTCAAGAAACTAGTTAGAATCAACATTTCTTCTACAGCGACTAAATCCGGGTCGAGTAAAATACGTGCAAGCTGAGGATCGAGTGCTAGCCGAGACATTTGTCTTCCAACATTTGTCAATTCTCGGTTTAAATCTACTGCTGCAAGTTCGTACAATAGGTTAAAAGCAACTCGCCATTGTTTTTCATCGGGCTTTCTTATAAAAGGAAAGCTTTCTACATCTCTCACTTTGAGTGATTTCAGTCTTAATACGACTGATGATAAATTTGTTCTACTAATTTCAGGTTCTGTGTATTCCGTTCTGTTATTAAAATCATCCTCTGAATACAACCGGATACAGACACCTGGGCATATTCGTCCACAACGACCTTGTCGCTGATTAGCACTCGCCTGAGAAATTTTTTCGACTGGTAATTGTTGTATTTTAGTTCTCTGACTGTATCGACTAACTCTGGCAGTACCAATATCAATAACAAAAACAATATTGGGTATCGTCAGTGAAGTTTCAGCCACGTTGGTAGCAATGATTATCTTGCGATTCTGCGACGATTTAAATATTGCCTGTTGTTCCTTAATTCCAAGTCGAGCAAATAGAGGGTGTATCTCAGTATTTCTTAATTGTCGCTTGTTTAAAAATTTCGAAATATTCTTGATTTCGTTTTCGCCATGAGAAAATATCAGAATATCTCCAGACGAATGTGCAAAACAGGAATCGACGGCATTCGCGACTCCCGACATTACAGGGTCATCAAATTGATTACCTTCCTTTTCATCCGCTTCAATAGGCTGATATACGGTTTCTACTGGATAGGTTCGACCTTCTACTAAGACGACAGGTGCTCCCGAAAAATACTCAGAAAAACTCTGAGGATCGATAGTTGCTGAGGTAATGATTACTTTGAGGTCTTTTCTTTTTTTTATCAGTTGTTTTAGAAAGCCAAGTAGAAAATCGATGTTAAGACTTCGTTCGTGCGCTTCATCAATGATCACTACTTCATATTGGCTTAAAAAAGGATCTGACTGTAATTCGGCCAATAATATTCCGTCAGTCATTAGCTTGACTCGTGTAGAGTCACTATTCTTTTCTGCGAATCTTACGTTGTAACCGACTAAACCACCCAGTGGTGTTCCTAGCTCGTCGGCAATTCGGCTCGCGACACTTGTGGCCGCCACTCTTCGCGGCTGGGTATGTGCTATTTTCCCCCGTAAACCTAAGCCAGCTTGCAGGCAGATTTTGGGTAACTGAGTCGTTTTACCACAACCTGTTTCTCCAGCGACAATGATGACTTGATTGGTTTTCAACAACTCAATGATATGGGTGGATTTCTGAGCTATCGGTAGTTCAGGTTCTATTCGTATTTCAGGAATTAGCTTGCGAAATTTATCGGTCAGCTGAATTGAAACTTGTTGCAGTATGTTTAATTTTTCAATTAACTTATCAACAGGTAAACTTTGACGGTTTCTCTTTTTGATCGTGTTTTCAAGAGATTGAATTTGAGAAACATCTTGGGTTTGAATAGCTAAGAATTTTTCAGTCATTGTATTCATTGATCGTTTGCAAATTTTTGGAGTTCCATAAAACAAAAAGCCTGCAGAAAAGCAGGCTTTCAATCAGACTATGATGACAAATTAATCCCAGAACGAATGGGGAGCCCGTAACTCGCCAATGAGTTCAGCGACAGGTTTATAAAAGTCTTTATCTTCCCAATAACCTGTGTGACAGGCCGGATTCCACGAAGTCGCCGCACTACCTACATTGATCTCATAGTCACCGTGGACATTAGCATTGAATTCATCGGACAGCCCTTTCAAAGGGTACGCGACAATATCATCTTTATCGTAAAAGTTGAGCCATTTAGCTCTTTTGGCTAAGTCTGCTGGTAAAGCAGACCCAGTAATTTTACATGATTGGCCAAGAACAGAATCTAACCCATGCATGGCATACATACCTTGAGGATTCCCAAAAGTGACATAACCAACCAATGTTTTCATTGTTTCAAAGTTGCTTAATTTACTGTCATTTTCTTGCATAGACTTTATAAAGTGACTCATCATTACCCCGCCGTAAGAATGGGCTAATACAACCAATGGAGTTTCGTCAGGAAGCACTCTTCGATGAGAAGCAAATTTACGCATGCCGTCTTTAATACGATTATTGATTGATTCGTATAATTCTGTACCAGGCGTATAGAGTAGAGCCAATGCTTGGGTATCCGTCATAATTTGACGTAAATTCTGATAGGCTAAGTCACCTTTATAATTCGCTTTATTGCGAAATGATTCTAGTTCTTCTTTAACTAAATCAGCCCAGTAAATTTCAAAGAACAATAAGTCGTCTTCTAAACGCCCTTCAGCACCGTTAACATATTCTTCGGTGATCCGGTGTTTTAATTCAACGGAATAAAACTCATCTTCACTTCCCAAACCATGAATGACAGCAATCGCTAGTCTTTTCATCTGTAATCTTCTCCAAGGTCTTAGCGGTGGACTTAGTATTCCACTATTTTGTTGTTAGGCGCTAATCATAAAATAATCCCGCTCACTTTACTAGTGATATTAGCGATATGTAGAAATTACAACTTTTAGCGGAAAGCGTTACTATACTGTTGATTAATATCATTATTTCTCGTAAACAATGAATTATCAATCAACTAAGCTCACTAGCTTCGCTTCTCTCGATTGTAACCACTAGAATAGTAAATAGGCATTGAAAATAAGACAAGCTACTCCGATGTGATCCATCCCATGTCTACTCCTTATTCATTAATGTAATTTTCTCCGACGGAACAAGCAACAATTTTGCTTATTTGAGCCAAGGTCATACCAGACTGCTTTTGCCACTCGTTAAAAACTTGTTGAACCACTTTTAGGTCTCGTTGCGAATTAGGATGTCGCTCGACTAATTTTTGCGCAATAAAATAACCAACGATGTCCTTGGTCAATAAAAAGGTATCAATACCCACTACACGTAAAAAATAAGGACCAGTATTTCCGCCCAGCCGACAACCGTTTTTTTTCAAATAAAGCCAAAGAGAAGTCACTTCATCAGCCTTCCAACTCGACAGAAATCGCCCGAATCCATTATGCTTATCGGAAAGTTCCTTAACAAAATAAGCATTCTCTCGGACTGATTTTACCTTAGTAAAATTCCGAATAATTCGTTTATCTTGGGCCATACCCTCAATTTGCTCATCACTCGCTAATTCTAATTTAGCTGGCTCAAATCCCCAAAACACCTGTTCAAATCCAGTCCATTTGTTATCGACTACCCGCCAAATAAAACCAGATTGAAATACTTTTCGAGTCATTTCTGCCAGATACTCACGATCAGCCAACGAATTAATTTGCCTTTTGGTAATTTTGTTAGGTAAAAGCGACAATAACTCTTTCGCACCGCCCTTGCGGCTCGAAGCTCTGTCATAAATTCGTTCAAATGATTCCATTGTTTTGTCTTGTCTTTCTATCGAAAATTAGTACTCGAAGCATATCACTCACAATTAGCGCAAGTGAAGTGTTATAGCTTTATTTGCGATCCCATTGAATTTACAAGTAAATTCAATGGGATATCTCACGTTGTTCTATTAACTTGTAAGTTCTCCCTGCATATGATACTAATTATAAAAAGTAACTTTATTAAGTCTATTCAGGAATAAGCATGGCTATAAGATCGATCAATAAAGCTAGACTGGACACAGAAACCCCCATATTTGATTTATTCAAGAAGTACAAATCGAAGAGGGTCTCCCGGCCGTTAAAGCAGGATGTCCAGGGCGAAAATAATATTATTGAGAATAACGGTTCTAATTTAAAAACGTGTACGTTTGAAATCTGGGGCGATAACAATACCATAGTCATTGGTGAAAACTGTCTACTCAATCATGTCACTTTTCACATCGAAGGTAATAATCAACGCGTCGAAATCGGTAACGATGTTGCTTTTAATATCGCTGGAAGTATCTGGATGGAGGACCACGATTGCAATCTAACAATTGGTGCTCAATCAACGTTTGAAAACGTCCATTTGGCGGTTACTGAGCCTTACTCTACTTTATCAATTGGTAAAGACTGCATGTTTTCGTACGATATTGATGTCAGAACCGGAGATTCCCACTCGGTCATTGAAGACTCTGAAAACAAACGCACGAACTACGCCGAAAATATATCATTTGGTGACCACGTATGGGTAGCCTCTCATTGCGTTATTCTCAAGGGTGCGAGGATTGGGAGTAATTCGATCATAGGCACTCGGTGTGTCGTTACCAAGCCATTTCCTCAAGAAGGTGTCGTGCTGGGGGGTAACCCTGCAAAAGTCATTAAAAAAGGCATTAATTGGAAGCGAGAGAGAGTCTACGACAAAAAGTAAGATTGAGAGACATTGAATTTGGCCAACAAATGTATCTATTAAAATGCTCCGACTAGGAAATCGGAGCTCGTTAAGGCAGAATGCTTCATTAAACAATCTATAACGTGTTATCAATGGAGCCTCTGAATGATTTTTAAACGAACCATCACTCGTATTACACTCGCCAGCTTAATGATTATCAGTGTAGCTAGTTGCGACCAACAATCAAATAATAAGATAGAAACCCCGACCCCCCCTCAAAAAACAGAACCGTCGGTAGTCACCGATAAATCAAAGGCTGCCCCTCTAACACTACAAAATGAAGACTTTAAGAGCGCTTATAACTCGCTGTCAATTGATAATCTTAAGCGTCATATCAAATATCTTTCTTCCGATGAATTAGCGGGCAGAGAACCTGGCTCAGACGGCGACCGTAAAACCTCTGCCTACCTCGTTGAACACTTCACACAAATGGGGCTACAGCCTGGAAACGGTGATAGTTATCTCCAGCAAGTTGAATTATTAGCAATCGAATCAAAGGTCACAAGTAATTTAAAAATCGCTAATATTGAATTTAAAGCCACTGAGAACTTTGTTGCCAATACTCGGAAGAAAGAATCAATTCGTACACTCGAAGATTCTGATCTTGTTTTTGTTGGATATGGCATTAATGCACCCGAGTATGATTGGAATGACTATCAGGGATTAGATGTTAATGGTAAAACAGTCGTCATACTGGTCAATGACCCTGGATATGCAACGGGAGACCCCGAGCTATTCAGCGGCAACACTCTTACCTATTATGGACGTTGGACATACAAATTCGAAGAAGCAGCAAGACAAGGTGCTAAAGCCGCAATAATCATTCATGAAACTAAGCCGGCTAGTTATGGATGGGGCGTTATTAAATCAAGCTGGACAGGCGCTCAATATCATCTTCCCAGAAACGAAAATAGCTCAGCGGTGGTCGATATTGAAATGTGGATTAACATTGATAAAACGAAGGAATTATTTTCAGTTGCTGGATTCGATTTTGAACAAGAAAAGCTTAAAGCTCAATCGAAAGGCTTTGAGCCCCTCCCTTTGAAGTTAAAAGCGTCTGTACAAATAGCATCAGAATTTAATTCGACAGTCTCGAATAATATTGTTGCCACACTTCCTGGCACTGAATCAAAGGATGAACATATTATTTACATGGCTCATTTGGATCATTTAGGGCAAAACCTAAAATTAGATGGTGACCAAATATATAATGGTGCTCATGACAACGCGAGTGGAACGGGTGGCCTGATAGAAATTGCAAATAGCTATATCGGGCTTAAGAATAGCCCAAAACGTTCTATCACTTTTGTCGCAGCAGCAGCGGAAGAACAAGGAACATTAGGTTCTAAATTCTTTGCTGATAATTCGCCAATGCCACTTTCAAAAATTGTTGGTCTTATCAATATGGATAGTCTCAATATCACCGGCCGTAAACAAGATGTGAGTGTTGTCGGGTTTGGTAAGTCTGAGCTCGAAGGTGTGCTCAAACGTTCAGCCGCGCTCCAAAATAGAACCCTGACCCCTGAAGCACATCCAGAAAGAGGTTATTATTTCCGTTCTGATCATTTCAGTCTTGCAAAACTTGGTGTGCCAGGTTTAAGTGCTGGCGGAGGAACTAAACCTCTCAATGAAGTAGAATCAGAAATCAATACTCGTATCGGTAAACGAGTCGCACAGTGCTACCATCAACTATGTGACGAATACGCGGACGACTGGGGGTGGAACGGTACTAAAGAAGACTTACAGCTATATTTTACAGTTGGATACCTGCTATCTAACGAAGGTAAGTGGCCTAATTGGTATGAAGGTACAGAATTCCGCTCACTAAGAGATAATATGATGAGAAAGTAAAATACCGTTGTTAAAATAACCTGAACTTATATATCAGACTTCTACCGGTTAGTATTTAGGTTCAGCAATTTAACACTCATGTCGCTGACATCACTTTATTTCGTCCGAGCTCTTTCGCTTTATAAAGAAGCTCATCGGCTTTTAGCAACCCATCTTTAATTGCCTCATTGGCAGATAATTCCACCAAACCTCCACTCATGGTCAAACGAATTTTGTTTTGTTTGTAGGTTATTACAGCGTCTTTTATTGCTGTTTGAATTCGTTTAGCCAATACCATTGCTGCCGATGAATCAGTGTCTGGCATCAAGACGAGAAATTCCTCTCCTCCCCACCGAGCAAGATAATCCACTTCCCTAATACTTGCTTTAAGGGTTTCACTCAATTGTTGTAACACTCGATCACCTGCCAGGTGCCCGTAGGTATCATTGATTGATTTAAAATGATCAATATCGATTAGCAAGACTGATATTGATGCAAGATTTCGCTTACTGCGTTCGTGTTCTTTCTCTAAATGTTGATTGATTGCTCTACGATTTAACAACCCTGTTAAATCATCTGTAGCTGCTACTATCTCAAGCTTCTTAAGAATCGATTGTCTTTCGATTATCGAGCATTCCAATTCTCTTTTGGTCTGACTTAACAAATCTCTTTGTCTTGTGACACGTTCAGCCATGTAAGCAATAAAAATACATGCAGGAACAAAACAACAAATAATCAAGAGATCGTAACTGAATTTACCAGGTTGATTGAATTTGAAAATACCTATATAACTCATCAGCACATAACATGCAGCAATTAACAAAGTAATAACGATCGAAGATTTGAAAGATTGGTATGAGAATACGAAAGTAGTCGCCATAACGCTGGATAAAAGTAAAATCGCCCGTATTTCTGCCATAAAGAAAAGTGCCGCAGAAAAAGTAAAGAACCAAGTAACGATTTGCGTAATTAACATTCTATTTGCGAAACGACCATCAATTCGAATGCGTGTATAAGTGATTAACAAATAAAGAATATTAAGGAATATAGCCGCGAACGATATGCTGACAAAGGGCTTATATCCGTAATAACTCAAATCCAAGAACACACTCATAACGCCAACAAATATGACTATTGAGTAAGCTAACATAGCGAGCATAGTATTATTAACAATACGGGCCCGAAG
The DNA here is from genome assembly GCA_019090895.1 of Kangiellaceae bacterium. GTDB lineage: Bacteria > Pseudomonadota > Gammaproteobacteria > Enterobacterales > Kangiellaceae. The sequence goes on along the minus strand of JAHRVB010000062.1, from coordinate 6,967 downwards.
TTTAATCGTTAATTTATCTTGCACTCTTCCCTCCGCACAGAGACTAGTTTCTCAATGTTGTGTTTATTTGATTTTTTGGGGAAATATTACAGTGGTCAATTTCTAGTCTATATCATTTAGAGATAATAAGCTAAATTCAACAAGTTCAACAAGTTCAACAAGTTCAACAAAACTGAAACAGCCTCTCAAAGAATATTGGGATGACCGGCGATTAGCAGGCAAATTAAGTATCGATTCTAGTTTTAGTCAAACACCCACATTGGGGCCAACAAAGCCACTTTAATCTGTTCGGATTGGTGGTTCAAAAAAGTGAAATTTGAGTCACTGACCGTAATCAGTAATTCGCTGGTTCAACACGTCATCGAATATTTTAGGGTAGGGGTTAGGTGTAAATGAAGAGCAAGTTTGGCTCGAAAAAAAACGACTGAAATTTTCATTTCAATCGTTTTATATATGGCGGAGTGGACGGGACTCGAACCCGCGACCCCCGGCGTGACAGGCCGGTATTCTAACCAACTGAACTACCACTCCGCAGCAGTTGAAGCTGAATCGTCAATTAAAAACGATTCTAAAAAAACCTGTTCAGAGAAGTTTTTTTGCTTCCGCCTTTCAGCGAGGCGCAATAATACGTAGCAGAGATAAAGCTGTCAACAGGTTTTCGAAAAGTTTATTCATTTATTCTTAAAGCGGCTAAAAAACCGACAAAACCAGTGCTAACTTGTATTTTTTATAACCAACTTACTTGGGATCATCTTCCATTTTATCGCCCGATTCGGCGAAAGCATCTCCCCAATCTGGCTCTTCATCATCCGTAGCATCTAACTCTAATCCGTCCAGTGCCGAATCTATGTCATCGATTGCACTATCGATGGAAAAGTCAAGCTCTTCGCCACCATCATCAGCGTTCTGTATGCTACTTTCTTCACTCGTAGCACTGTTTATAGACTCTTCACTGGGAAGCTCTTCTTGAACGTCAGTTGACTCTGTGTCAGGTAGTTCAGGCGCTGCTCCAGAATCTGATTCTGGGACCTTCGAATCGGTTGACGTGTCTGTTGTGAGTCCATTTTCTGAACTTGTCTCTGATTCAAAACCTTCGCTATCTTCTGAACCTGCAAGTTCATCCAGGTTCTCAGCCACATCACTTGCTTCTTCAGCAACACCGACATCTGGATTTTTGCCAGAAAATGATTCCATTGCAGTAATAATTTGGTCAACGGTCATTTGATTATCAGGAATATCATCTTCCCCAAACATGGAACTAAACTCTTTGAATATATTGTTTAGAGTAGTCAACGTTATGTGTACTTCTTGTTTAAGGCTCTTAATCTCGGCTCGCAGTTCCTCTGAATTATCTTCTGAATCAACAGATTTAACTTCTTCCAGCTCTTCTGCTTGATTACCATTTGACACTTCTAATTGATGATAACGAGCAGTTATTCGCGATAGGTCTTGATTGAGTTGACTGATTGCCTCAACGTTTTTATCTAACAACCCACTTACCAAGTTCCTAATTAAGAATTTCCGTTCATTTATAATCTTTTTAGCATTCTTCTTCGCGAGTGAGCCATCGATAGATAATTTGTCTTGCTGATAATTTATAATAGCCTGCTTTTCCGCATCCTCGCTAGACTTCACACTCAAAATTAACAATCGAGCAGCTTCCTTATTTTTCTTGCGACCAGAAAGAATCATTAAGGTCAACACAAGGGTTAAAACGATAAAAGGTAAGGCTATTTCAGCCGCTAACACCCAAGATAAATCAACCGTATTCATAGCTTTATAAACCTCAATCTGTTTCGCACTTTTGTTACTGAATCTATGTTTGAAATATGTCTACACATGCACTCTATAGTACTCTTACTTGTCTTCATCGTCTTCATCGTCTTCGTCTTCAATTCCCAACTCGTTGGCTAAATCCGAAACTCCTTTGGAATTTTTCTTTTTTATTAGCCGCCAAACCAAGAACCCGATAATTCCGAGAATTAAATTGATTCCTAAACCCCAATACAACCAATTGGTTTCAGCTTCTTCAATAGGCTGTTTTTCAGTAATTGCTTCCTCCTCCACGGTCTTAATTTCTGTTGGAGACTCAATGATTTCTTCCACAGGCTCTGACTTAGCTTCTACATCAGGACTAGTTTTGTCATTGGATTGTGAAGCTTCTAGCTCAACTGGTCGGGACTCTTTTTCACTAATTGGTGTAATAGTTTGCTCTGCAAGCAGGCTCTTTCCCGAAAACTCAATCGCATCAGGGTTAACTTCAAACTCTCGGTTCAAAATAGATCTGCCTGTTATTTTAAATTCTACAGAGTAATCTCCCCCGGTGAGATCAGGCTGAATTTCTATTGGTTTAGTAATATCTTCTATTGCAAAAAACGACTTTTCACCATTAGGCATGCTCATTGTTATGTTGACGACTAAACTATTCGCTTGAACAATGTCCTCCCTTACTCCAAGATGGATTCGATGAGGCGCTAAGTTATCCTCCGAAATTTCTAAATCGACAACTAAAGGTGAACCATAAATATTGATCGCATGTGTTCTGATTCGCTCAAAAGTAGGACTCTTTACAAGCAACTTAAGCTTCAACTCTCCTTCAAAACTATCAGTAAAGAAATTTTGCTTAAATGTATGACTTCCGCTGTCATAAAACATAGCCATTTTACTTTTTTGACCGCCTTTGCTTTGTTCCAATCTTGCATCAACGAGTTTCAAGAAATCTTGCTTGGTTATTACGTTTCCTTCTTCGAGCATTTGTAATTCGTAATTGATCGCTTCTCCTGCGAGGAGATTATTTGGAACGTCAGAAACTGAAAGTCCGAGTTTACTAACAATCATTACGCGATTATCAGGATCGACGTCCGCATCGATTTTCCATTCTCCTGTTTCGGGATTTTGTAAAGTGATAAGATCATATCCATCGGTCGAAAACCATCGCACGTCGGTACCCTTAGTACTTTTGTTTATTGCTTTACCCGTTGGAGAAATTAGTTTTGCATCAGTATCAGAGCTCTTTCTAAATACCAGCACCGTCATTTCGTCAATACTGCTATCGACCGTAAATTTATTTTCAGATATAGGAAGGCTGTCTCTAGCAGCAGCTTGCTCAAATATCTTAAGAAATACTCTCTGTAACTCATCTGCATTATTTACTGCCTCGTACCACCCGTCGGTCTGTTTAGACAGTTGTTGTAGCAAGTCATGATCAGCATTTTCAGAGAGTGCAATAGTGTGAATTGCAACACCGGCTTTTTTCAATTTTGGCAATATCGTATTAAGTATCTTTGCTCTTTCTTTCGCATTTACTTTCGGATTTTTTGAAATGTCCACCATTCCATCAGTGAGCAAAACCATGCTTCGTTTTTCGTATAGATCCGGTTTACTCCATCCATAGGATGCTTTTTCTAGCACACTACCAATATTGGTAAATAAACCACGAGAGTTAATTTTGTTCGCCGTATTGGTCGCATTGACCTGCCATTTATTATCAACAGTTGACAATGGCACCATCATGTTTACGTATCGCCCAAACGCCCAAACGCCGGCATCTGCACCTTTGGGCAACAAATTAGTAACTAATTGAAGCGCTGGAATTCGGAGGTTATTTGGATCGTTTTTCTTCATACTGCCAGAAATATCGATCAATAGACGAACGTCAGACTTTTTAACGTCAGATTGATTGGCTGCTTTCGCATACGAATTAGCGGTAATTAAAAGGGTGAGCGCTAGCCATGCAGCGACTTTGATAAAACCCATAAACTCGACCTTTGAAATGATTAGATTCGAGATAAGTTTAGACCAAAAATGGAATAATATATAGTTTTCAGTGAGATAGCGTGATTAACTAGACAAATTATTAAGTATTCAGTGTGGTTTGTGTGGTTAATGCTTAGTCTTGTGCACCAATAGACGAACAAAGACGGCTAAAGTAATCATCTTCAACTAAATAATCTTCCAATTCATCAATATCAATGTCGGTCTCACTAATCACTTTTCCCGTGACAGACATATTCGATAAGTGAGTAGATTCTTGCTCTCCAGTGACTAATGGATGCCATTCTGGTAATGGCTTTCCATTAGCAAGAAGACGATAACCGCAGGTATCTGGAATCCAGTTTAGCCTATTCGCGTTTTCAGGCGTAATTTTAATACAATCAGGTACATGAACATGCCTATTTCCGTACACGCTGCATTGACACTTTTTCATATCAAGATGCTGACAAACAATATTGGTCAGAAATATCTCATCAGTTTCATCGTCCTGAAGCTTATGAGCACAGCATTGTGCACAACCATCGCATATCTGTTCCCATTGCTTTGGGTTGAGCTCATCAAAGGGTGTATTTTCCCAGAATCGGTTTTCATTGCTCATTGAGTAACCCAAGTAGGACCAGCCGTAGCTTTGAATAAAGGCAGATTATATAACAATCGTCGATAACAGTGGTTTGTTTTGTAGGGTTATTTCTAACAGCTCACCCGAATTTAAAGCGGCTACACCAGCCGGAGTGCCCGTTAATACAATATCGCCCGGGTACAGGGTGAATGATTGACTAATTTCACCGATCAATGCCTTAATATCAAACAACATATCACGAGTGTTGCCATGCTGAGCTAGAATACCGTTTTTAGTCATTGCAAAATCAATGTTCTGCACGTCTTCAAATTGCTCTCGAGCAATAAAATGACTGACTGGACAAGCACCGTCAAAACTCTTTGCTCGTTCCCACGGGTGTCCCTTCAACTTTAGTTGGCTTTGTAATTCACGTAAGGTTAGGTCTAACCCTACCCCGATACCAGCAATTTGTTGTATCGAGATATTTGAAGTTTTATCAATGGTCTTGCCGATTAATAACGTAACTTCAAGCTCGTGATGACATTCGCCTGCACTACCGGGGAGTTTAATCGGTGTATTAAGATCAACCAACGTGTTAGTGGATTTAATAAACAAAAGGGGCTCTTTCGGGATCGGGTTATTTAATTCTGCTGCGTGCTCACTGTAATTTCTCCCAACGCAAATAATCTTGCTCGTGTGACAATTAAAATTGACATATTGTTGGGTAAAATCGGCAGCCAGTTTAGGAAAGAACATAACCTACTCCACAGCTGGGTAGGCAATTCGGTCAGCTAAATAACCCACTCCCGTTGCAAAATAGTGAGAACGATTCCATTTCATAATAATATCAAAGTTAGGGTAAACCAGGTAGATTCTTCCTTTCTTACCTCCTGGAGCAATTAGATACGCATTAAGTGCAGCTTTGGGTAGGTCACTACCATCCATCCTTCTTACACCCGAATCCTGCCATGAGGCAAGTGGCTGTCTACTTTTCTTACCTATCGCGTACCCCGCAAATGGTTTAGTCAGTTTTACTTGTCGCCCCCAACTTTTGTTTTTATCCCAACCGTAGCGAGATAAATAATTGCCCATTGAAGCAAAAATATCGTCTTTATTTGACCAAATATCTTTCTTTCCATCCTTATCAGCATCAACTGCATATTGAAGGAAGCTACTTGGCATAAACTGACAATTTCCCATTGCACCCGCCCATGAACCTTTCATGTCTGTTAACGCAATGTGGCCCTGAGCCAAAATCTTAACGGCTGCAAGAAACTCTTTACGAAAGAATTTAGCTCGACGACCGTCAAATGCGAGTGTCGCCAAAGCACTGGGTACCGAATAATTTCCGGTAATGGTGCCAAAATTAGTTTCCTTACCCCAAAGTGAAACAATATAGTGTGCCGGAACACCAGTGGATTCTGCAGCTATTTCAAGCTTTTGCTGATTTAATTTAAACTCTTCTCTTGCCTTTTTGACTTTCCACTCTGGAATTACTTTGGTCAGATATTCTTCATGCGTCATACGCCCTTCTGGTTGATGTCTGTCTAACTCAACCACTCTAGGGATATAGGTGAGCGCCTCTAATATTTGGTTAGATAGTTGCTCGCTCGCTCCTTGTTCCAGCATTTCTGGTTTCAATGAAGCTTTCCATAGAGCGAATTTTTCCGCTTCAGTCGATACGCTTTCTTGCTTGACTGGGTTTGATGCGTTTGGGGTTGAAGTTAAGTTTTTGTCTTTTGAGTGAGCAAATGAACTATTGCTAACCATTACAAATGAAAAACTGAGAAATATATAAGCGAGTTTGTTATTTGTGAACAATCCATTCTCCTTGGCTATTAATTATTGAATTTTAATAAGTTACCTAAGATTTACCGAGCTCATTGACTTCGTTTATCTTGAAGGCTAGAAACTGTAAATGCAGTCAACCAATCCGAGACTGGAAGTCTAGCGACTATTAATCTGCTTTATTATCGTGAATTACTGGAGGAAGTTGCAAATAATACCCATCTTCATCTAGGGCCTTTTTAACTTCCGCCACATCAACTCTTGCTAGTTTCGAACGTTTGGCCAAATTTAACTGCAGCGAAAATTCTGGATTACCAAACACCTTTAACAATTGCTCTGGAACCATCGAAAAATCGTCCTTTTTTGCAATGTATAAGTACATTTGGTCTTTCAGATTACTTCGGTAAATACTCGCCAACATAATAGTTCTCTTCTGCCTTTCTAGTGGGCTGCGATTCTATCAAAGTTTGGTAGATGTTCGATGATAATTAGTTAACTATTTACAAATTGTTTCTTTTTCGCTGCAATCTGATCTGCTAGCAGTTTCCGTCTCCAACCGTTCCAAAGGGCAGGTGTTGACTCATCAGTAAGGAATGAAAATGCGAGCTTTCGGATGACTCTTTTACTCATTAATAATGCGACAGGAATATCGAGCTTTTGGGCGGAGTTTTTTACGATTGTTTCGAGTTCATTTGAAAGCTGTTTTAATTGTGGGACGTCTCTCGGATTTAGAACTCTAGCGATTGGTGTGGCTTCTTTGGCTTTCCAATTTTGGACTAAATCCAACCATAACTCTCCGTATAACCTTATTGACCTAGGGTGTATCGATTCAACTGCTTTTAATTG
>JAHRVB010000061.1 GCA_019090895.1 Kangiellaceae bacterium | reverse complement strand
TTCTAGAGTCACTATTTTAATTCCCAGTGCAAGCTTACCAATAGTTTGCCCTTTGGTTTTTAACAAATAACCATGAATTAACATAAATGCAACAATTCCGAGCAAGGTGAACATGACAGTATATTGATAGCCGGGTTCCTGTCCTTGCATAGCGAGTTCAAGAATACCGTAATGCATCATCAAGGGAACGGTAATAATCGTTGCGATAATACCGTCAATCAAAGCAGCGAAGAGTCGTAGCCATCGGGAAGCGTCGTCATTCAGCTCGTTAACGATGGGCTGGACATCAGATTCTGGAGCGTTATATGGGTTGTTTTCTTCAGACATTGGAGACCTATTTTGGTATGTTTTGAGGTTAATTATTTGCCATAGCATACCTCTATATTGTGCAAAAATTAAGTCTTCTAGCGGCAATTAATCACCGAGATTGTGAGATAAAAGGTAGACAATGCTTTTCAAAACGAAAAAATAGCTTATTTAGCACTCAAAAGGGTTGAGTGCTAGAAAATAATCCCCATATAGCCCGTGTTATTTATTTTTAATCAATCGCCAATCAACAGAAATAGAAAACAGGTTTTGATTGGCAATCATTAGGAGAGACAAACAATGGGTATTCGTCCTTTACACGATCGTGTTTTAGTTAGACGTATGGAAGATGAGACAGTGAGCGCTGGCGGTATCTTAATTCCAGATAATGCAAAAGAAAAGCCTAGCCGTGGTGAAATTTTAGCGGTTGGAAATGGTAAGCATTTGGAAAATGGCGATGTTCGTGCATTAGATGTAAAAGTTGGCGATAAAGTTTTATTCGGTAAATACTCTGGCAACGAAGTAAAAGTTGACGGCGAAGAACTACTAGTAATGCGTGAAGACGACATCGTCGGCATTATTGAGTAAATACCCATACTATTTAAGTACTAGATTAAAAATCATACCGATTAATTAAGAGGAATAAATCATGTCAGCAAAAGACGTAAGATTTGGTGATGACGCTCGCTCACAAATGGTGAGTGGAGTAAATACGCTAGCAAACGCTGTAAAAGTAACATTAGGTCCAAAAGGTCGAAACGTAATTCTAGACCGTTCATTCGGAGCACCGACCGTCACTAAAGATGGTGTATCAGTTGCCAAAGAAATCGAATTAGAAAACAAATTCGAAAATATGGGCGCTCAAATGGTAAAAGAAGTAGCTTCACAAACTTCTGATGTTGCTGGTGATGGAACTACAACTGCAACGGTATTGGCTCAATCAATACTAAATGAAGGGTTGAAATCAGTTGCTGCTGGCATGAACCCAATGGACCTTAAACGTGGGATTGACCAAGCTGTTAAGGCACTTGTTGCTGAGCTGCAATCAATTTCTGTTCCTTGTGAAGATGACAATGCGATTGCACAAGTTGGCACAATTTCTGCCAACTCTGACAAAGATGTTGGTGACATCATTGCAACAGCAATGGGTAAAGTTGGAAAAGAAGGCGTTATCACGGTTGAAGAAGGGAACGGCTTAGAAAACGAACTTGACGTTGTTGAAGGTATGCAATTCGATCGCGGTTACCTTTCACCTTATTTCATTAACAATCAAGAAAGCATGTCGGTTGAATCAGAATCGCCACTAGTGCTAATTGTTGATAAAAAAGTGTCTAACATCCGAGAATTACTTCCTGTACTTGAAAATGTCGCTAAAGCCGGTAAGCCTCTTCTTATTATTGCTGAAGATGTTGATGGTGAAGCATTAGCAACATTAGTTGTAAATAACATCCGCGGGATCGTTAAAGTTGCTGCAGTTAAAGCGCCTGGATTTGGTGACCGTCGTAAAGCAATGCTTGAAGACATAGCCATTTTAACTGGAGCCACAGTTATTTCTGAAGAAGTCGGCCTTTCACTAGAAACGGCTACTCTAGAAGACTTAGGAACTGCTAAGAAAATATCAATCACTAAAGAAAATACAACGATAATTGATGGCGCGGGCGATAGCTCTACCATAGAAGCACGCGTGGAAATGATTCGTCGTCAAATCGAAGAAACGTCGTCTGATTATGATAAAGAAAAACTTCAAGAGCGAGTCGCTAAACTAGCTGGTGGTGTTGCGGTTATCAAAGTTGGCGCAGCGACAGAAATTGAAATGAAAGAAAAGAAAGCTAGAGTCGAAGACGCACTTCATGCTACACGTGCAGCGGTTGAAGAGGGTGTTGTTCCTGGCGGTGGTGTTGCGTTTGTGAGAGCTGCAGCTAAAATCGGCGATATCAAAGGCGAAAATGAAGATCAAACCGCTGGAGTACAAATCTTATTGCGTGCAGTTAATGCTCCTCTTCGTCAAATCGTTAACAATGCAGGCGATGAAGCATCTGTTGTATTGGACAAGGTTGCAAAAGGCGAAGGTAACTATGGTTACAACGCTGCTACTAGCGAATACGGCGATATGATTGCAATGGGAATTCTTGACCCGACTAAAGTAACTCGAAGTGCATTACAACATGCGGCTTCAGTTTCTGGGCTAATGATTACTACAGAAGCAATGGTTGCAGATCTTCCTGCAGATGACGCTCCTGGCGCACCTGATATGGGTGGAATGGGCGGAATGGGCGGAATGGGCGGAATGCCTGGAATGATGTAATCATCCATTTGCTTTTCTAAAAAGACTCCTTCGGGGGTCTTTTTTTATGCTCGGATAGTTTTATCGTTATTTAATTAACACTATTAAAAAAATGAATTTCCCTATCGTTACATTTTGACCTATATTAAATAGGTTCAATAATTAATAACAACATCTTATGGAGAAAAGCATGTCAGAAAGCAGTCCCTATGAAGCGCCGGAAAGCGACGTTGCAGTAGTTAGCGGGTCATCAAAATTAACGTTGAAAGAGATCTACCTCTCTTTCGAAGGACGAATTCCTAGAAAAGTATACTGGTTGTACGGTGTATTAGGATTGATTGTCGGTTTCGCACTTGCGTTTGGTGTTATATTCGGCTTATCTGCAGTAGTAGGTGAGTGGATTTTAGTACTAATGATACCTCTCTATATCATGCTAATTTGGGCATCGTTGGCGATTGGCGTCAAGCGATGGCATGATCGTAACAAGAGCGGTTGGTGGATATTAATCCAGTTTATTCCTTTAGTTGGGCCAATTTGGCAATTAGTTGAATGTGGTTTCCTAGAAGGAACAGCAGGCGACAATCAGTTTGGACCAGCTCCAGGCGACTACTAAGCTAAAAAGTTCAAAAAAAAGAGGCTAATAATAGCCTCTTTTTTTTGTTTAGAATATCGGAAAATCTTCTAATTTATCGGGAAGAAAACATCAATGAAACAATATTCTGAAGCCTGTGAACGAAATAAAGAAGCTATTTTTGAGGTATTAGAACCGCGACTAACAAACAAAACTAATCTTCTTGAAATAGGCAGTGGCACCGGTCAACATGCGGTTTATTTCGGTGAAAAACTAAGTCATATTCAATGGCAGTCGAGTGACAGGTTGGAAAATCATCCGAGCATCACGAGTTGGGTCGACGAGTCCAACGGCAACAATATATTACAACCGTTAAATTTAGACGTTACTGAATTCTCGTGGTTAGCCAATACGTACGATGCTATTTATTCGGCTAACACTGCTCATATTATGCCTTGGGATGCCGTCGAGCATATGTTTAAAGGTGTTGGAATGACACTCAGGGAAGGTGGTTTATTTTTCCTATACGGTCCGTTCAATTACGATGGTCAATTCACAAGTGAAAGTAATCGTAGCTTTGAAGGCTGGCTTAAAAGCGTTGACCCGCACAGAGGAATTAGAGATTTTGAAGCTTTAGATATATTGGCGAAAACGGCCCAGCTTAAGCATCTTCAAGATATAGAAATGCCAGCTAATAATCGAATTCATATTTGGCAAAAATAAGCAAACCAAATTTATCGAGACATTCGTTATTCCTACAGGTAATCCTTCAAAAAATCGCCAAAGTGATAACTGCCTCTCTATTCAGCATTTATTCAAGTTCAAACTGGTATTTTTGCACTGCAATATCTATATTTATCTGTAACATCTCAACAATGATTTAAAGCATTTTACTTTCTAGAGAGAGAATTAATGAAACGACTATTATCTAATTTGTTTGGAGCAAGTTTAATTGCTCTTATGGCATGCGGTGGAGGTGGCGGTTCGCCAGATCCGGAACCACTGGTTAATCAGGCTCCAATAGCCGCTGTTCCAACCAATTTTCTTGCAGTGGTCGGAGAGGTTGCAACACTTGATGGAAGTCAAAGTGCCGATTCAGATGGTTCCATTAGTACTTACGAATGGACTCAAATTTCAGGCTCACCAACAGTCACCTTAAATAATGCCGATACATCGACCGCTACTTTCGTTGCACCCGACGTTAGCTCCAGCACTTCTTTGACGTTTAGATTGACAGTAACCGATAACGAAGGCGCAACAGGGACAGATACAGTAATCGTAGCTGTTGACGTCGATCAACCGCCTGTAGTAGTTGTTCCAGAAGATTTCGAAGCCGTTGAATTAACCAGCGTATTGCTTGACGGTTCGTCCACTACCGATGATGTTTCGATATCGAGCTATGCATGGGTGCAGTTATCTGGTGAGAGTGTGGCTCTAGAAAATGCTAATAGTGCTGTAGCAAGTTTCACTGCTCCGGAAGTTGCTGTAAATGAAACACTATCAATGTCGTTTGAACTGACTGTTACGGACTCTAATGCCCAAGAGTCTGTTGATACAGTTAACGTGACTATTATCGACACCCCGGATGAGTCAACTCTTTCGGGTAAAATTACCTATGACCATGTGCAACATAATAGCTCCACGAATACGCTCAATTACGCTGGAGCATTACAAGATGAAGTTCGGGGCGCAACGGTTGAATTATTGAACGCTGCCGGAACCACTATTCTAGACACTACAACGAGTGATGAAAACGGCGATTATAGTTTTGTTGTTGAGCAAGCAAATAGCTATATCGTAAGAGTTAAAGCGGAACTAAAGAAAACCGGTAATACACCAACTTGGGATTTCACTGTTGTTGATAATACCAGCGGAGAGGCTCTTTATTCGATGCAATCGAGCGTGGCCGCAATATCATCGGTAAGTACTACCCTGAATATTAATGCCCCTTCTGGATGGGATGGATCTGGATTAAATGAAGCCCGAGTGGCTGCGCCTTTCGCCATTTTGGATTCGGTATATGAAGCGAAAGAAAAAGTCGTTACAGCTGATTCCTCGATTAATATGGTCGCACTAAAACTCAATTGGAGTGTAAATAACGTTGCTGTGAGCGGGGACAAAGCTCAAGGGCAAATAGGCACCTCTCATTTCGATGGAAGTGAAGTGTTTATACTCGGCGACGCAGGTTCAGACACCGATGAATATGATGGTCATGTCATTGTTCATGAGTGGGGCCATTACTTTGAAGGGCGGCACTCTCGTTCAGACTCAATTGGCGGTTCTCACTCTGGTAATGATAAATTAGACATTCGGGTGGCTCTTGGAGAAGGATTCGGAAACGCACTTTCTGGCATTGTCACCGATGACCCTTTTTATCGTGATTCTTTTTCGGGGTCGGGATTTAGTATTAATATAGAGAGTAATCCTTCAGGGACTAACAAAGGGTGGTTTTCAGAATCGACCGTTCAATCACTCATTTACGATTTTTATGATGATAACAACGACGGGGCGGATTCTCTCAGTTTAGGATTTACACCTATCTATGAAGTGCTGGTTGGTGGTGAGAAAAACACCCCAGCTTTGACATCTATATTTTCATTTTCAACCCAGTTAAAACTTGTTACTCCTTCAAACGCTGCTGCGATTAATACCCTGTTAGCATCTCAGGATATTTCAGGGACCGATGACTTTGGAACTGGCGAAACAAACAATGGTGGTGATAGCCGAAATTTACCCGTTTATAGTGGTTTAACCGACAATGGAAGTATTCAGTTGTGCAGTTATGGTACGAATGGCAGTAGCAACAAATTAGGTAATCGTAAATTTATCAAAATTGAAATCAGTACAACTGGTTCTTATACAATCACTGCTAACGGCACGACAACAGGTGATGACCCTGATTTATATGTTTATCAAAATGGTACCCTGGCGTTTAAAAGTGATGTCGTTGGTAACGAGTCAACGACTCAACAGATAGCAGCAGGAACCTATGTGATGGATGTATCGGATTACAATAATATTGACCGAGATGGTACCGTTAGAGACACTTGTATTGATATTACTTTATCAGCCAATTAAAGGATAATGACAAATGAAATTTAAAACAATATTAACGAGTACGATTATTTTTACTCTCGCTGGTTGTACTATCGATTCAAGTACCGTTAGCCCTCTCCCGGAAAAAGATTCTCAGTCTGGACCAATTGGGAAGCCAAGTGCGCCAATTTCAATGAGCTATAAAATACTGACAGAAAATCCAAAAGCCGGAGATGAAATAGAAATTCAAGTAACGTTTAGTTCAACCGTTTCATCAGCGATTTCAACTAGCATGAAGTCTGCTAAGAAATTGACTTGGTTAAACTCAAAGACAAATTGGGAATCCACACTTTCCAAGTCGGGAGAAAGAAGTCGTATTCCTTCGCTTAAAGTTAGTGCGGAAGAAGATGGTATCTATTATGTTCATTTAATGGCCAGTGTTGTAGAGCAAGGAAATACGCTATTTAAGCCTTTCACCATTTTGGTAAACGTAGGGAGTGTAGAACCAATATTAGAATCTGCAGGGGAAATTGTTGTTGATGAAAAAGGTCAAAAAATTATCATACAAGACGGTGATTCTAACAATTAGTCGTTCGACTACTTAGCCAAGGATGGCTGAGATATTGGCATCACCTTATCATCCGAATCGAATAAACTCCCTAGTCCCACGAGCTCAAAACCTTGCTGAATATCAACGATATTTTTCTTTAGAAATGCCAAGGTTTCAGGGTAAGGGTGACAGATAATTACGACGTGACCTTCTCGAGCAGCGATCATTTGTGAGCGAATAAATTGTTCTTCAATGGATGAACTACCTTCCTTATTATCCAAAAATATATCTCTACCAATCGTTGGAACGCCTTGCTGCTCAGCGACGCTTTCAGCGACGGATAAACCGGTTGTTTTTGAATCTAAAAACAATAATGACCGACTTTTCGCTTCAGTCATCAACCACTGCATTTTTTCGCTGTCTTTGGTGAGCAAACTTCCCATGTGGTTATTAAAACCAATCACACTCGGTATCGACTCAATGCTTTTAGCAAATGTCTTGAGGAAAGTTGCTTTATCCATTGTCGAAAAAAGAGCGCCGGGTCCAAGTAAATCAGGTCGGGTTTGAGCTTCCATGGGTATATGCATGATGACGTCGTGACCGTTTGTGGAGGCGAATTCGGAAATTATTTTTGCATGTGGGGTATGGGGTAAAATAGCTGCGGTCATTTTTCCAGGTAGCGCGAGCATTTGCCTTGCGATTATGGAGTTATCCCCTAAGTCATCAATAACAATTGAGATTTTAGGTTTCGTTGTCGATTTTTGAATAGGTTGCGTGTCGGCAATGGTTAAATCTGCGCTCAAAAGCAACAGTAAGATCGTTGCCAATCTTGGGATAAATTCGAATTTCATAATTGTTATTTTGAGATCAGTTCGAATGCTTGGAGAAGTTCGAGATCGTTAAGAATTTCAGATGGCCGTTTATTTTCTAGACCAGCTGTTTTGAACATGACATCGGGTTTTATGCCGACATCTTGAATTTCATTTCCTTTGGGGGAGTAATATTTTGCAGTGGTTATTTTAAGCCCTGTATCTTGTCTAAGTGTAATAATGGATTGAATCGATCCCTTTCCATAGGATATGTCACCTAATATGGTTGCTTTTTTGTGGTCCTGCAGCGCGGCTGCTAGAATCTCGCTCGAAGATGCAGAGTTTTCGTTCATCATGACTACCACGTTGAAATCGAGGTAGGGCGCCATGCTAGTGGCTCTGAACACTTCATTGGCATCATCAATTCTACCTGCAGAAGTCAGCAGTGTTCCAGAGTCTATAAATAGATCAGAAATCTCAATGGCAGACTCTAATACACCACCGGGATTATTTCTCAAATCGATGATGAGCTTATTCAAAGGCTGCTTAGAAGACATTCGATTAATGGCTTTAATGAATTCAACCGGACTCTTTTTTGTAAATTGTGTGATAGCCAAGTAACCGACATGATTGGGTAGCAAACTACTATTGATGCTGGGCAATTGAATGATTTCACGTGTGAGTAAATAGTCTTTGGTAGAAGACTCGGAGGTTGAACTATTATCTAAAATGGTTAACTTAAGCTGTGAGTTCGCTTTTCCGTACAGAAGTTTATAGGCGTCTTCCGTGGATATTTGTTTGATGTCCAAACCATTGATTCGTGAGACAACCATACCCGTTTTGAGTTTTTGTCGGTCCGCTGGTCCATCTTCAACAATGGCGCTAATCGCAATACCGTGCTCATGATCGTTGAAACTCAAACCAATACCGGCGTACTCACCATTATTGTCAGCCGTGAAATTAGAAAATGCAGAGGGGTCGAGATAGCGAGAATGATTATCTAGACTACCAACCATACCTTTAATCGCTGCCTCAATTAACGCTTTGTCGTCTATTTCTTCAACATAGGCAGATTTTACGTAATAGAATACTTCACTAAAAGAGCGCAACTCGTCCAACGGTAGGGGATCAGCGTGTTGTGCTTTAGGGGCCGCCGTCACTAAATGAGTGAATGATAAAAGCGCTGCCAAGGCGACAACCAGTGTTATTCTGAGATGTTTCATTTGATTCCTTGATTCAGTCGTATTAACCAATATAGAGTAGGTTGTACGCATTATGACGCCTAATATAACCAACCCTAATTAGTTCAACAAACAAAATTAGAGTTTATTTAAATAAAAGTTAAAGAAATGAGTCATAATTCTTGTTGTTATAGATATCGGCAGGGCACTATAAAACTAAATACTAATATCCGTAAATGGATTATGATTAATCAGGAATAAGAGATATTTTTGTGAAAGGGAACTTAAAGAAAGGATTGTTTTTTGCGATTGCAATAGTGGCTTTAGCCTATTTGACTGCGCCTTGGTGGTTGGCGATCGTTGTTCAAAGAAAGTTACCACCGAATGTGAATATTGAGTCTATTTCGATTAATTATCCTGGGTTATCAGGTTTAACTGTAGAAGAACTAACTGCGAATGTTGATAATACTTCGATTGCCGTTAGCGAACTAAAAATGGACTATTCTGTATCGTATCTATCGATTGATTCAATTATGGTTTCCCTGACTGATTCAAATACCGCACAACCGATTGATATAGGTAAAACAATAAAGGGTATTGTCGGTACTCTCGATAGTCTTGCTCGAGACGCGGCAATTTTCGAATTGCTACCCAATGTAGATATTAATGCGTTTATGATTAAGTCCGCTAACGGGTTGATTGGAATTCGTCATATTCAACTCAATCGAGTAGAAAACAAGATTGAGCTGATATTACCGGAAAGCAAATACGAGACTGTGTTTGAATCTAAGTCAAATCAACAGAACCAGATAATAGATACTAATAATAGACTGCGAGAATTTACAGATTTAACCGTGGTATTAGATTACAACAATAAAGTTCAAGAGTTGACGTTAGATGTTCGTAAAAATACCAACTCTCTATTTCTACTTGAATATTCACATTCAACCAATCTTAGTCGTTTGCAGTTAAATACCAGTAAGGAAAGTTTGAAAGAATTCTTGCAGGAAAACGGACTGAAGTATCTGGATGTTTTTGAGAAAAACATTTCGGCATCCATAGAGTTTTATCCTGTTTCCGATGAAGTTAATATTCGAGCAACTAATCGTTTGCTAATTGATAAGGCAACCCTAACCAGTCTGTATCCGGAAGGCGTTAGTCTAGAAGAGGCACTAAGTGCCGTAAGTGTCGTTGAGCTTAAGTTCGATAAGTCGAATGGCCAAATAAAGGACGGGACTTTAGAGCAAGAAAGTAAATACTCTGGATTGATTAAGGTAGCTTTCGACCTTGAAAAGGCAGTTTCTATTTCTGCAGGTGAGAAGCGTCTAAATATAGAAGAACTCAAAATTGATTCTACCCTACCGTTTGAATTAACAATGACACCTGCACAAAGGTATACTTTGAATACGGGTGATGCCGAATTTACTGTTTCTTCGAAACAAATAGAAATCAGTCAAATCGGAACTAGCGAGCAACCGAAATACTCATCAGTTCTAACGGAGGTCGAGTTAACTTCTAAGGCAAATTTCGAAGCTCCTATTAAAGATACTTCAACGAACTTTGATTGGTCTGCGACGGGCCAGATAACAACCGCAGGGTTGAAGGTTGGTTATGCTGACAAGGATGCTAAGCAGAGTGACCAAGCCCTAGATTTCACCAGCGAAGCTTCGGTAACTTTTGATTTGGCGGCGACGGATAAGATTGTCGGTAATGGCCGGATCGAATTGTCCTCTCTTTCTAGTGATTTCGTGGGTGGCAATATTATGGGGCAAACAGTTATCGACTGGAGTAATATTGACTCAACGTTGAGTCAAGGAGAGATAAAAATAGCACTGGATTCAAATCTTCTACAATTGGGAGATTTCAGCTTCAATTCGTTCAATGCTGAATCCAAATTTGTCATTTACCCAGATTCTATTAAAGGCCTTTCTAAGTTCCGGATAAATGGAACCGATCTCGCTCCCGTTTCAATCAATTTCGATAGAGAGCATGAAAAGTTCGTTGCAAATATTGATAGAACAACTATTGCTCTTCCTCTTGTTAATCAGTTGCTAACTCAGCTCGGTAAGAAACGGAATATTCCACTCGAAATTCCCGATGGGGTTTTAGCTCACTCTACCAATGCGACTGTGAAAGATTCATTACATTTATTAAGCATACTGTCGATGAATGATGCTCGGTTTCTATTTGGAGAAAACGAAGTTCATGGTTTAAACGTTACACAAGAAATTACTTCTATATCGCCAATTAGGTTTAAAGGGAGTGTTTCCATCGATTCAATCGATTTTTCAAGCGGTATGAAAATTGAAGAACTTACGGCAGATATTTCGGGTAGTGAAATAGAACAAGAGTTGACGTTTTATTTAAGAAATGTCGACGCGAAAATTTTAGAAGGAAAACTGCAAGCGAAATTCATTGAGATACTCGATGGCGACATTACTGAATCTAAAGTCGAATTAACCAAATTATCGCTTACCGAATTAGTTTTCTTTATGGATGTTGCTGGACTCTATGCAGATGGGGAAATGAACTTTACTTTGCCTGTTTCAACAAAGAAGGGACAATTGACAATAGACAAAGGAATGTTTAAAGCTACTCGAGAAGGAATAATCAAGTACTCTAACGGTGAGCCTGAAAGTGATGACGAGAATATCGCGCTGAAAGCATTGAGAAATTTCCACTATACTTCGTTAGATGGTGATGTTTCTTACAATGAAACAGGCCAGTACATCATAAACTTACATTTGCAGGGGGCTAACCCCTCGCTCTATGGCGGGCATCCTATCGATTTCGAATTAAACCTAAAAGGAGAGTTGAGCGGCGTCTTCCGATCTCTATTTCTTACCGGAAATTTCGAAGAAGCAGTTTTAGAACAGGTTAAGACTAACGATACATCGACTCTAAACTCGAATGAGTAGCGCTATAGTCGCTATTTCTTGATTGAGGGCCAGCAAGTCTCAGAATTAAAGCATCAGTTAACAAAAATATCACTAATTCATTTTTTATTCAGCTAGAATCACTTAGTATGAATAAATCGACACCCAAAGAGGAACTTTCATGGAAAAGAGTAAATGGAAAGCAATCAGTTTGATAATTTTTTCGCCGCTTATTCTGGCTGCCTGTAATCCGACGGTTCGAATTGAAGCACCCAAAGAACCGATAAGGATCATTGGTGAATTCACAATTAAACACGAAATTCGTATTGTCGTTGAAAAAGAAGTTGAAGAGATATTTGAGGATGAAGAAGGCTTGTTTTAGAAGCTCTCCATAAAATGATAACAAACGCGCCAATTATTTAGAGGTTAATTATGAAACAATTAAGTAAGTATTTAGTGATTATTACCCTGTTGTTCACTGGTCAGGTGATGGCAGCAAATTTAACATCAGCAAAGTCTTCGGGATTTATTGGTGAACAGGCGAATGGCTATATTGGATTAGTCAAAGCTTCACCAAAAGATATAACGGCATTGGTTAAAGAAGTTAATGCTAAAAGGAAATCTCGCTATAAGAAAATTGCAGCGAGCCAAGCATTAGCTCTGAATAACGTGGAAAAGATCGGCGGAGAAAAGGCGATGAAGAAAACTAAGCCCGGGAATTATGTAAAGCCAGCAGGAAAAGGCTGGATGAAAAAGAAATAGTGCGAGGTTAATCGTAACTCAGAATCACTTATTAGAAAAGTTTAGTTAGAGCCGCCAGTTCTGGTGGCTCATCATTTCTAAAATTATCCAAGTTTTAAATTAGAAAAACACTCTCTAGACTGAATAGAATCATAAAATTCAACGAGACCCAATCGGTTTTCTCGCCATTTAATATGCGGATGCCTAAAATCTAGATAGCCCAGCGCACAAAAGATCGCGATATGAATAATGGAGAATTTCTCGGGTAAGGTTGATAAACGAGTTTCAATTTCTAGCAAGGTTCGCTCAATAGCTTCACTATGGCGTTGCCACCAAAACTCAGATTTAATACCTTCTTGATCTCTAAGTGTTTCGATTCGCAAATTCACGCTAGCATCAATTAACCCTGAGCAAATTGAATAGAAGGTTTTGAGGTGCCAATTGGCATAGATATCTTCGAATAGCAGTCCACCAGAGATATTAGCATCAATATAATCGCAGATAACTTCACTATCGAGGATCGGCATTCCTTCATCGATTAAACAAGGTACTTTGCCCAAAGGGTTCGACAGAATAAACTCTGGAGCGTTTTCAAAAGGTGCACTTTCAACTAGCTCAATTAGGTGCTCAGCTTTTAACTCTGCAATGGTCGCTAGGACGCAGGCTGCATATGGTGAAGATTTAGTGTAGAAGAGTTTCATTTTGCTTCCTTTAAAAATGAGAATTGTTCGAGCCGAATACTATTTCGCTCTGTTGTTCTGTATTAGTTCCAGCTCTAGTCACAGCCTTAGTTCTTAATCACAGCCACAATAAAACAAACCCAACCGGTAATTAAAAGTAGTCCGCCTAGTGGGGTTATAGGACCCAGCCATTTTTGCGAGGTTATTGCTAGTGCGTAAAGCGAACCAGAGAAAAATAATATACCTAGAGTAAAGCAAATAGCGGACGATTTTAGCCAGACTAAGTTGGCACCGGCCAATCCTGTTGGTCCTTGAACGAGTTGATATGCATACAACCCACAAAGTACAAGGCCAATACCGTGAGCCATTTGATACTGCGCGGCGGTTTCAAAAATACCAATCGCATACTCGCCCAAGCGCGACTTTAATCCATGGGCCGCAAATGCACCCAACATCACTGATGTGAGTGAGAATATAGCGCCAGAAAGTAACATCCATTTGTGCATTTTGAACCTCTCTTTTGGTTGATTGGTTTTCGGACTATCGGACCTTCGGATTATCTACTGGTTATGGATTCAATAATTTTTGTGGTAGAAACACCATCCACAAATTGCAGTATTTTCACTTCACCGCCATTGTCCATGACTTCTTTTGCACCGGCGATTTCTTCAACTTGATAGTCGCCACCTTTTACTAATACATCAGGCAGAATGCTAGCGATTAATTCTTGAGGTGTGTCTTTGGAAAATTCGACGACCCAATCCACTGAACCAAGGGCTGCTAGTACAGACATTCTTCGGTCACAGGGGTTAATCGGTCGACCTTCGCCTTTCAATTGTTTCACTGAATCATCACTGTTAACGGCAACTATGAGTCGATCGCCGAGTGCTTTGGCCTCTTGTAAATAAGTCACATGACCCGCGTGTAATATATCGAAGCAACCGTTTGTCATTACCACTTTTTCACCATGGGCTTGAGCTTCTTCTACCACCACCTGTAGCTGCTGCTGATTTAAGGTACCTGAGCCAGTATCGCCAATGGTGCGTAGCTTTCTTCTTAACTCATGAGCACTCACCGTTGCAGTTCCCAACTTAACCACCACTATTCCCGCCGCAGTGTTGGCAAGCGCGACAGCGTCTTCTATTTTACTACCGGCAGCCAAAGACGCAGCGAGAGTGCCGATTACCGTGTCGCCCGCACCGGTCACATCAAACACTTCTCTGGCCAAAGCGGGGAGGTGTAATTCTGGCTGGTCCTGTCGAAGCAAGGTCATGCCTTGTTCGCCACGAGTGATCAATAGTGCGTCCCATTGATGAGACTTAAGTAGCTCATTGCCTTTTTCAACTAACATTTGCTCATCTTCGCAATGGCCGACTACCGCTTCAAATTCGCTGAGATTAGGAGTTATTAATGTTGCACCTTGGTAGCGTACAAAATCGGTGCCTTTTGGATCGACCAACACAGGGACTTGCTTTTGTTGAGCTAGCTTAATCAATGCTTGAATATCTTCTAAAGTACCTTTGGCGTAATCGGATAGAATAACAGCGCCACACCCTTCGAGTTGATTATTCATCCGATGTTGTAGCTCACTATTACCTCGTCCTTTGAAGTGCTCTTCAAAATCTAATCGAATAAGCTGTTGCTGGCGGCTAATGACTCTTAGCTTGGTGATGGTTGGTGCATCTTTGAGTTTTACAAAGTCACAATGGATATTGGCTGCGTTTAGCCGAGTCTCTAGGCTCAGAGCTGCTTCATCTTGGCCAGTAATACCAATTAAATTGCATTGACTGCCAAGGCTGGCGATATTGAGAGCCACGTTACCTGCACCGCCAGGTCGCTCTTCAACTTGGTTGACATTCACCACTTGAACCGGCGCTTCCGGCGATATTCTGGAGCTTCCACCGTGCCAGTAGCGATCGAGCATCAAATCGCCAACAACCAGAACCTTCGCTTGCTCAAATGGGGGTAAAAGTGTGTTCATGTATCGGTGCTCTAATAGGTTTTAATCATTCCGAGCGATTTTATCATAATTCAGAGTGCAACTATTAAAGGATTGTATCCGTTAAACCTGTTCCAATTGTTCAACGAAATTGCTGTTGCAGGTGGTCCACAATATCATCGGATTCATATAACCATCTTATTTCACCTTTTTCTTCTATTCTGAGGCACGGCACTGTTGTTTTACCACCACCTTCAAGCAATTCATTTCGAAAGCTAGGGTTTAATAATATGTCCTTGAGTGGCATATCGATTCTTAGCTTGGTCATTGTCATTCTTACTTTAAAACAAAAGGGACAGGTGCCGTAATGATAAAGCGAGAGACGCTCAATTCTGGTATTCCTATCGGTTTTTTTGAGTTTAGAAAATAACTTGTTTAGCATGGCGTTCATATCCTGGTTCTTGGCGACACATGTAATTCTGGTGTCGCTACTTCATTTTTCTCTTAACACAAATTGATTGTTCAATCTGAATAGCTGAATATTGTTTGACGAAACTCGATGATAATTGTTACTAATCGATGAAATCGAGGTTTTTAGATATAACCATTTGATATTTGCTCATCTAACCCAGATCCGAGATGATTAACTCATGAAGACAATTATTGCAAACATCAACCAAGCAATTGCTTTGGTTCATCATCACCATCATCTAAGTTGGCGGTGTTTTTCTGTGTTTGCTCGATAGATAAAAAGCAAATTTCAAAAAAAGCCCCGCTTACACCGTAACGGGGCTTTTTTTATGCCCTAATTTTTGACATTGAAGAGAGAAAGAAGATGAGTTTAAAACTAGTATTACCCAAAGGAAGAATCAGCACTAAAGTGCTTAAACTATTGTCCGAATGCGGTATTGAACTGGTCGGCGGTGATAGAGATTATCGACCAAGGGCTTATGGCTTTGATTTAGAAGTTAAGCTGCTAAAGAGCCAAAACATCGCTTCTATGGTAGAAATCGGTCAACACGATATTGGCTTTTCAGGCATTGACTGGATCAAAGAAAGAGGCTGCCAGGTCGAAGTTCTTAAAAACTTGGGTTATGACCCGGTAAAAATTGTGGCTTGTATTCCGGAAGATTGGGATTGGGAAGAAATGAAACAGCGAAAGTTAATAGTCGCTTCAGAATACAAAAACATCAGTACAGAGTATCTCGACAAACTGGGACTTGATTATCAGCTGCTTCGTTCTTACGGCGCAACGGAAGTCTTTCCCCCGGAAGATGCGGATATGATTATCGACAATACTTCGACTGGCTCAACCATCATTGCTAACCGACTCAAAATCGTCGATACCGTGATGGAAAGTTCGACTCAATTTATTGCTAATATTGACGCATTGAAAGATCCGGCCAAGAAACGAGACATAGATGATTTACTCACGCTAATGCAAGCAGTGATTAATGGGCGAGAGCGCGTGTTGTTAGAAATGAACTGCGGCAATGATGCGATTGAAACGGTAGTCGATTTATTACCCGCGATGCGTTACCCAACAGTTTCGCGTCTTTATCAGGACAAAGGGTTTTCAGTGAAAGCGGCGGTTAAAAAAAGCGAAATTCGAGCACTAATACCAAAGCTGATTGAAGCCGGTGCTACGGACATTCTTGAAATGCCCGTACGAAAAGCGATTTAAACAGAGCGTTGTGAGTAAGCCTTAATTCAGAGGCTATTCTAGAGAGTATTAAATAGAGAAATAATCATGACTGAGCTGTTGAAACTCGATTTTAATGAAAGAAGCGATCAGGCGAATCCTCTGACTGAGGCATTCTCTTATGGCGAGTCCTTGTGGCTCTACCCCGATCGCGAACCGTTAGAATCAAAAATTGCATCACTTAACAATTTGCAGCCTAAGCAAGTGTTGTGCACTAATGGTGGTGATGAAGCCATTATGATCTTAATGCGCATTTTAAGTGAGCGTAAAAAGTTGATATTACCGCTGCCTGCTTTTTCTCAATACACTTGGGGAGTGGAAAGTTGGAAATTGGATGCAACCGTCGTCGAAGCAAAAAGCGATCTCGCCATTGATGTGAAACAGACGCTCGCTCAAATCAAAAAAGTCGACAATAGTATCACTATTATCACCCGCCCTAATAATCCAACGGGTGAAGCTATTGCCCTTGAAGAGCTTGTCAGTGTTCTTGAAACGTCAAAACAAAATAACGGTTGGGTTTTTCTTGATGAAGCCTATATCGAATTCTCTGATTTTGAATCCGCTGCCGAAAGTCTATTATCGCAATATGATAACCTCATCATCCTACGAACATTTTCAAAAGCTTACGGCCTTGCCGGTATTCGACTCGGTTATATCTTAGCTTCAGAAAAACTAATTGAAGAATTTCGAATTCGCTGTATGCCGTTTAATATCCCTGCCCCCAGTTTGCAAATTGCCGAGCAAGCGCTTGAACCTAGCAATCAACAAGAAATGCTCAACTATTGCAAAGCTATTCGAGTGAATCGTGAGCAACTCGTTAGTTGGCTAAAACAACAAGCGGTACATGTTTTTCCCAGTCAGGCAAATTTTGTAATGATTAACTTGCCAGCGAATATGGCGCAGGCGGTGAAGTCTTTCCTTAAAAAGAATAATATTCTGGTGCGGAGTTTTGATAGTTCTGATAGTTTTGAACTGCAAAATTGCCTTCGTATTACCGTACCAATTAACATGGAAAAACTAATGGCTGTTCTTAAACAGTGTTTTTCGCCCCAACTTATTTGTATGGACATGGACGGTGTGTTGATTGATACCAGTGGCAGTTATGATCAGGCGGTACTCGCGACGGTTAAAAAACTGAGCGAGCAAGTCATTAGCTTAGAGTCGGTTGAAGCGTTGCGACGTCAAGGTGGATACAATAATGATTGGGTGCTTTCTCAGAAACTGCTAGAAAATCTAGGCATTACCATCAGCTTGGATGACGTCACTGAAGTCTTCCAGAAAATTTATCTGGGTGAAAATAACGATGGGTTAGTCAGTAATGAAACGCCACTGATTTCCTCGCAGTTTATCGACAAAATTAATACTCTCAATCAGCAACAAAACCTTTCTTTTTCTGTGGTAACGGGACGTCCCAGAAAAGAAGCGCAATCGGGTCAAGCGATGGTCGGTCTTGAAAAGCTGGACCTGGTGAGTCTGGATGATGTAAAAGTCGGTAAGCCATCACCGGAGGGGATTCAGTCTTTACAGCAAAAATATTCTAAACTCAGTTGGATGTGTGGCGATAATCCCGACGATATGATGGCCGCGGTGTCATCAAATAGTTTGGCGATCGGTATTGGCGAAAATAAGGTGAACGCATTATATGAGTCAGGTGCCGACATCGTGTTAAAAAGTATTAATGAATTGGAGGAGTGGTTATGTCGAGCAAGTTAAATGAAAGTGAATCAAATGCAAGTGAATCAAATGCAAGTGAATCAAATGCAAGTGAATCGAATGGTATCGAAACAGTCAGTATCAATAGAAAGACCAAAGAAACCGAAATTCAACTGAGCTTAAATGTCAAAGGCAGTCAGCAAATAAAGATTGATACGGGCATTGGTTTTTTCGACCACATGTTAGAACAGTTAGCGTCACATGCAAGATGGGATCTGACCATAGAAGTTAACGGTGATCTAGTGGTTGATGACCATCACACTGTGGAAGATGTGGCAATTTGTTTAGGGGATGCATTGCAACAAAGCTGGCGTGGTTTAAGCAGTATGAAACGTTATGGTCAACGGTTATTGCCAATGGACGAAGCATTGATTATGTGCGCCGTTGATTTATCAGGGCGCGGCATTTATGTGGGTGAACTCGATTTTACTCGCGAGATGATCGGCAGCATTAGTACCGAAATGTTTGAACACTTTTTTAATACCCTGGCATTAAACGCCGCAATCACCTTACACCTTAAGCCCATGTACTTTAGAAATAACCATCATTTAGTGGAAGGTTGTTTTAAAGCGGCGGCCTATGCTTTAGGTGAAGCGCTTAGCTCATCTACCGGTGACAATACAACCAAGGGTACGCTTTAAAGCATGAAACGTATATTAATCATCGATACCCAAGCCGGTAATTTATTTAGCTTAAATGCGGCTATCGGGCGGCTGGGGTTTGAAACCTGTATTTTACAACAGCCCAACGATGAAAAATTTGATGGCATTGTCATCCCAGGTCAAGGTCGTTTTGGGACAGTGATGAGTAGTATAAAATCGCGCGGTTGGCCAGACTATCTAAAAGCGGCCTTTGAACAATCGATCCCCATGCTAGGGATCTGTGTCGGTATGCAAGTATTCTTTGAAGCCAGTGATGAAGATCCTGATGCAACGGGACTCAGCTGGTTTAAAGGCAAAGTTGAAGCTTTAGATTTTCCCAAAAAACCAATGGTTGGTTGGGCTTCGTTAATCAGCAAAGTTTGGAATGAGTCTATTGTCTATTTTGTTAATAGCTACGCCATTAGAGAAAGTGAACTTTCAATAGCACAAACAGTGTATGGCGAAAAGTTTTGCGCCGCAATTCAATCGGGCAGTTTAACCGGGGTGCAATTTCATCCGGAAAAATCGGGTGAAGTCGGCAGCCAAATGATCAAAGCGGCATTAACTGAAACCGCATCGACCAAAATCGCATTGACTAAAATTATAGGTAAGTAACCATGAACAATACAAAAAATTGCCTATTACCAAGAATCGTTGTTTGTCTTGATGTGGATAACGGTCGCGTGGTCAAAGGGACTAACTTTAAACAGCTAAGAGATATGGGCGACCCTGTTGAACTGGCCATGGCCTACGAGCAACAAGGTGCCGATGAACTGGTATTTTTAGATATCTCCGCCAGTAATGAAAAACGACCGACGGCGCTCAAATTAGTCACGGACATCGCCAACCATCTATCCATACCATTTACTGTTGGTGGTGGACTTAAAAAGCTTGATGATGTTAAAGCCTTTTTGGATGCCGGTGCCGACAAGGTGGCCTTAAATACCACCGCCGTACTTCAACCAGAAATCATCGACCAAACGGCAAAAGCTTACGGTAGCCAATGTGTAGTCGTTGCTATTGACGTTAATGAAGAAAAAGACGCTCACCGGTTATATATTAACGGTGGACGTAAACTCATTGACAGAGATTTCTTTAGCTGGACCGATGAGGTCGCGAGTCGAGGCGCAGGTGAAATTTTACTAACGGCCATGCATAAAGATGGTACTGGCAGTGGATTTGATACGGCGCTGACTAAACGAATTAGTGAAAGTGTACCAGTGCAAGTGATTGCATCCGGTGGTGCTAAAAATGAACAACATTACTTAGACGCATTTAACAATGGTGCCGATGCTTGCTTGGCGGCGGGCATGTTCCACTCCGGTGATTACACCGTGGGCCAAGTTAAACAATACCTTATCGACAATGGTTTGTCCGTCAGAATATAAGTCGTGTTATTTAGAACCATTCGAGACAGATCAACAGACAAACAGTTAAACAAAAAATAGAGCAGGATAAATTATGTTAATACCTTCCATTGACCTTATGAACGGAAAAGCCGTTCAACTGCAACAAGGCCAAGCTAAAGATAAAGTGGTAGAACGAGATGACGTGTTTGAACTGCTTCAAGAATTTTCCTTGTTCGGTGAAGTGGCTATTATTGATTTAGACGCGGCTTTAGGCAAAGGTGATAATAAAGCACTGATCAAACAATTACTTAAAGTACGCCCTTGTCGAGTGGGTGGTGGGATTCGTGATTTAGAAACCGCCAGAGAATACATTAAAGCCGGCGCTAGTAAAATTATTATTGGTACCAGTTGTCGCAAAGATTGGGTCAAGAAGTTATCACGCGATAATCTAATTTTTGCCATTGACGCCAAAGGCGATTATTGGTCAACCCAAGGCTGGCAGAATACCGAAGGCGATAAAGTGCTTGACCTGATTCCAGAGCTGTCACAAAACTGTAGCGAATTTCTATACACCCAAGTGGATAAAGAAGGCATGTTGCAAGGGATCGACCGAGAGAGAAATCAGCAAGTGATTAAAGCATCTCCCATTCCTGTAACTATTGCTGGCGGAATTTCTACATTAGATGATATTGATTGGTTTACTAAGTTAGGTGCAAACGGTCAGATCGGTATGTCCATATATACAGGCAAACTTTCATTGGTGGATTGTTTTTTGACTCAAGTTGATTTTGACAAAATGCCGTTAATTCCCACAGTAGTTCAGGACGCAGCAAGCAACAAAGTGTTAATGCTAGCTTATTCCAATAAAGAGTCATTGCTACAAGCGCTACAATCTCGCACTGGCACTTACTGGAGCCGCAGCAGAAATGAAATATGGCAAAAAGGATTAACCAGTGGCAATAGCCAACAGCTCGTTCAAGTGGATGTAGATTGTGATGGCGATACTATTTTATTCCGAGTAGAACAAAGTGGTGATGCTTGCCATTTTGATCGTTACAGTTGTTTTGCATCGCAAAAGAAGTCATTTGACTTAAACCGTTTAACGGAATTATTAGAGAAGCGAAAAGAGCAACTACCCGAAAAATCATTCACGACTCAACTGTTTCAATCGGCTGACTTTAGAGCAGAAAAAATTCGAGAAGAAGCTGATGAATTAATTGAAGCAGAGTCCTTTGAAGATGTTCGCTGGGAAGCGGCAGATCTAATTTTCTTTGCGTTAACTGATGCGTTGGCAAAAGGCGTTGATATTGGTGATGTTACCAATGAGCTACGGAGCCGTTTTAATGATAACTAACGCAGCTGATTGGGTTCGCCCACTATTAAAATCCGATGCCCAAATTGAACAAAAAGTAGCAGCTATGTTACAACGAATCGCCGAGCAGGGTGACGCGGCGATTGAACAGTTTTCTCAACAGTTAGACCAGCAACCAGTAAAACGCATTAAATTAAAATCGTTCGATGAATACGGTTTAGATGACAAGTTGGCTAGTGCTATTAAATTAGCCGCCGCCAGAATAAACCGGTTTGCAGAGTTTCAGAAGCAAGGTTTGCAGAGCCAATCTTTTGAAGATGAATACGGTACTTATGGCCAACAGGTTAAATCCATTGAGCGCGTTGGCGCTTATATTCCCGGTGGGCGTTATCCGCTTATTTCCACGGCCTTAATGACTCTAATTCCTGCCAAGGTGGCAGGGTCATCCATCCGTATTGCTGTCTCGCCTTCGGATAATCCAGCTATTCTAGCGGCGGCTTCACTGGCTGGTGCAACGGAGTTTATACAACTCGGCGGAGTACAAGGGATCGGCGCGTTGACCTACGGTTATCAAGATATTCAACCTGTAGATGTAATTGTTGGTCCCGGAAATGCCTGGACCAATGAAGCAAAAAAACAAGTCCAAGGAAAAGTCTCCATAGATGGATTAGCCGGACCCAGTGAGCTGTTGGCTATTTGTGATGGCGAGCAACCCATCGATTGGTTAGCGTTAGATGCATTGGCTCAGGCCGAACATGATCCAATGGCCTGTTCGTTAATTGTGAGTGATGACAAAAATTGGTTAGAGTCGATGTCGGAATATTTAAACAGCCAAGCAGAAACCAAACGATTGTTAGACGAACAACAGATTGAGTTGATTTACGCCGAGTCAGAAAATGCACTAGTTAAATTTAGTGAAGCTTATGCACCAGAGCATCTGATGCTTTGTCACAAAAATATCAGCAGCGAACAATTGTCTAATTATGGCTCATTGTTTATTGGAGCCAACAGTGCTGTTGCATTAGGTGATTACATCACCGGCCCCAATCACACCTTACCAACCCTTGCTAATGCCCGGCAAAATGGCGGGCTAAATGTAAATACCTTTTTACGTGTTTTAACCACTCAGCAGCTTAATGAAAAAGGTCGTAAAGAATTATCAAACTCGGCTATTTCAATTGCTGATGCAGAAGGGTTGGTTTTTCATTCGAAGAGTATGTCGGTTAGGAGGTAGGATTGTTCTGAGTTCGTTTCTAACCTCTCTTTGAAATAATTGACCCTTTTTCACGCGCGCAGAATAATAGTTATCAGGAATCTACTTTAACACTTGCAACTAAGCTGTTGAAAATCTGCGCCTATCTCAAGATGAAATTTCTGGTTTGAACCCATTTCTCCACTCCATGAAACTCTTTTGAAGCGTGATCTGACCGAGCGAATTAGAACTTGAGGGAATATAACTAATTGATTTATTTATGGATCTCAATTAATCTCAATTTCACGTTCAAGAAATATGACGCTTGGGCATAAAATCCGCTAGCGTCTGAATTCACTGTTACACGTAAGATATGGACAAACTAATTCGCGCATTCGAGGAAGCTATTTATACGTTACCTGATTTTTATTGGATTTATCCTTTAAATATGGCTCAAGCGTTTATATCTGGTATAGATGCTGTATTGTTTTGGAGCTTCTATTTTGTACTGATAACTATAGGTCTTTTTAAAATAAAGAGTCCTGCAGTCAAATTTTGGATAGTTGTGATATTTCTATTACCTGGAGGATTCGCAATGGGCGGTTTCTCTGCGGGACCTTGGGCTTTTATGACTGCTAGCGCGGTCTACAATCAGGACCTGCACAACACAACAATGAATATGACTTATCTCGTATCAAACATTATTGTTTGTCTTGTATTCGTTAACTTGTTTAAACTTTATAAATCTAGGAAGTTTGTGAAGAATGTGTAACCAGACACGGCAATTGACAAAAAACAACGCTGCGCAATTTTGCGGTTGCGTTAGGCGTTATATGCCCCAAGGCGGGCGCTTCCTATTTGCATGATAGACTTAAAAGTTGTGGGTAATGAACCACTGGAGGGTTGTAGTAAGTGAAAGACGAATTAAAACACTTATATCAAGCAAAAAGTATCAACTATTTTGAAAAGCAAAAGCATATAGAAACTGATGAGTATGTAATAAACATAGTTGATGAGATAACAGGCAAAAATTGTCAGTCAAGAGAAAAGCCTGATATTTCTGGAACCAATTTTGGGATTGAGCATACAGAAGTGTATCCGTTTAAGAAGGGTAGGAAGGGAGATACATATAAAAAGCTAGAAGCCGAAAACATAATTTCTGATAGTGTTAGAGAGATAAAGCTAGATGAATTTGAGATAACATTTGTTGACTTTCATCTGTTTTTAGAAAATTTAGGGATTTATAAGAAAAGCGAATTTAAAGAAAATATAGTTTCTAGTATTGAAGAAAAGTCAAAAAAGTTTGTGAATTTCGATAAGTTTGAAAAGAATGGTATTTGGTTGGAGTTTCCAGAGTATATTAGCTTTCCAAATGGGAGTGGGTCAACATCCTATTTTATGCAGGATGAAGTTTACAGCTCAATGATAAGTAGTCCATTTGACTTTTTTGTATATGGGAATCAGAAAGGATATCTTGTCATATCAAAAAATAAATTAATAGAATTAAAACCGTTTGTAAATGTAGAAAAAGATATCAATCTAGATTTGTCTTGCAATCCACAAACTGAATTCAATCCATGTGTTGTCAGGTATAAAGGTAAAGGGAAAAT
Organism: Kangiellaceae bacterium; assembly: GCA_019090895.1. Taxonomy (GTDB): domain Bacteria; phylum Pseudomonadota; class Gammaproteobacteria; order Enterobacterales; family Kangiellaceae. The sequence goes on along the minus strand of JAHRVB010000061.1, from coordinate 930 downwards.
CAACGCTACTATAACTGCCGAGATTAATCGAGATCTTTACCTTATTGCTGAAGATGTATGCTCAATTCATATGAGTCATATTAAAGTAATGATAGACGGCAGAGACGAAAGTGATGAGAAAATATACTTATATAGTGATGATGTAGAACTGGAAGTAAAGACCTGGGAGAAAGTAGATTCAAATTTTATTATAAAATATAGCCGCGAGGGTTTTTCCGGAGAATTTGTTACTGATTTTACCAACAAGGTAGAATCGAAATTTAACTCGGTGTTCAAAAAAGGCGATACAATCAAAGTAAGAACTTCTCAGTATGATGACAATGATAGACAAAAAGTGTTTTCTGGAATAAAACGTTTTGTGATCGACAAGGGAAATTCGATTGATATTTATATTACACCTTCACCTTACGTTGAATTAAAATAGATGAAGACATTTCTTCATTATACAAGCAATACTACGGCCCGCAAAGTAATAAGTGACCGAGTAATAAGTGACAGTCACTTTATGAAGGAATAAATACTAATTGTTCAAAATAATTCCTCTATGATCCTAAAAATAGAATTTTCATTGAGATTTGGTTGTTGTTTAAAGTTTTTGATTGGTTTTTAGAAATAACAGACAGGGGCAATTACTCTCATCAAGCGAGGTTCAAGTCTTTTATGTGGATGATTTTCGTTAGCTGTCAGTTTGATATAAGGCTTGTACTGAGTGGACTCCTTTGAGCCATTGCTGACCCAGTGCTTTCGTTTTCTCTCTGATTTTTTCAATGCTTCCTACAAATCGATAGTAGTTTGAACCATAATTTTGAACCTGAACTATCCAGTTTTTTGGGTTTATGTTTAAGTGATTTAAAGAAAGTGAGATATGTTTAGGGATAGCGCCTTTACTTGGTGATACCATCATTTTTCCGGTCCACTCAACGAGTTCTA
>JAHRVB010000060.1 GCA_019090895.1 Kangiellaceae bacterium | reverse complement strand
GGATTTGAACCAACGACCTTCGGGTTATGAGCCCGACGAGCTACCAGGCTGCTCCACCCCGCATCAACGTGGACCGAATTCTATCGGAAGCTTCTCTTTATGACAAGCTTTATTATGCAAACTTTTAAATTAATTCATCGATTGTTTTTTGCTGAAAATAATATGGTTTAATAATGACCAACAATCCGATTTAAAGGGCGCTGGTTCAAGCTAATCAAAGATACTTTTGAGTATATCTTCGAACCTATCTATACTAGCAATTCACCTTCATAAGGCGAACAATCAGGATATGCTTCAAACAAGTTACCAATATAGAGCTTTCCAATGGATAGTAGCTTGCTGTCTTTCCCTTACGACTTTCCAACTCTCTGCAACAAACGCGTTAATAAAATACCCACAATTAACCCAAGTCTCTTCTCTGAACGGATTAGGACAAAATACTGTCAATTCTTTTTATGAAGATGCTCAAGGATTAATTTGGATAACGACATTGGCGGGCGTTAACCGATTTGACGGTGATACGATGCTATCGTTAGCTGATAAGAATTCTCAATTCAAAAATAAATCTATTAATTCGATGACGGCCGACGAGTTAGGGCGTTACTGGTTGAGTAGTAATCAAGGATTGGTAAAAATAGACAGTAACGATATGGATATAGAAACGGCAAGATTTCCTGCCCCACAACGTTTTATTGAAGAAGCTAACATGATCATCGGAAGCGACAGTTTGAATCCCGATAAACTGATTGTCTTTAGCTGGAATGGAATTTATTTATATCAGATATCAGCACGCGACATATCTCAACCCTTAAGTATGAAAATATTTCAGGATAGCAATAATAACATTCACTCATACTCAAGAGACGAGTATGGATATTTATTGGGGAGTTCGAACGGACTTTACCATTATAATATAACAACAGAAAAATTGACTTTAATCAATTTAGGAAACCAATTTAAAGAACTCCAAATTCGTTTTCTTTTTTCTTTAGAAAATGACGATACGGCAATTGCTGGCGATAGTGGGCTATTTGTTTTTAACACCAAAGAGCAAGTATCCAATCAACTACACTCAATCTCTAATGAGAAAATTACAGGACTAACTCAAACCAATGCCAAACTCTTGTTTTCAACCAATGACTCGATCTATCAGTTTGATCCAGTTACAAAAATAACACGGCTTCTCTTTTCACTCGCCAAGACTTTGGATGACCATTCTGAATACGTCATTACCGATTTATTCATCGATAGCCGTCAATTGCTGTGGATAGGCACTCAAAGTCAAGGAGCCTACATTTGGGATACAAAAGTTCCTAACTTTGACATATGGAACAGTCAATCTCAACCGGACTCTAGCAAGCTGAATGATGATATGGTTTGGAGCTTAGAAATAGATGAGCAAAATAATTACTGGGTAACTACTAATTCAAACGTACAGCTAATAGATTCCAAATCGAAACAATCAAAGGAAATCATCAGTTTCAAAGAACTCAACTTACCCGATAAAAGGAGCGCTATTTATGATTTTGAAAAGCAAGGAAGCATTCTTTGGCTTGCTACTCAAGAAGGGCTGTTAGAATTCCATCAAAATTCTCGTCAACTCACGAAACACGTTCCGCAAAACCTAAAATTGGCAAAGTCTCCTGTTGTTTATTCGATCGTCGATACCGGTGATGGTGTTATTTGGGCTGCAACGGCTCAAGGTTTGTTATCTTTTGATAAAGAAAAAAGTGAATTCTCTTATGATAGAAATATCATGACTGAAGTCAATGCGGCTCCCACACGTCATGTCAGTTATCAAAAAAATAAACTCTGGGTCGGCATCGAGAATCAATTGATTTCCTACGACCTTGTCAGTGGAAAAACAAAGCTTATATTTAATTCTAGAAAAAATATCAATGGGGAATTTTACCCTATTACCGACGTACTGATCGAAAACGGCGTTGTTTGGATATCTTATAAGGGGGACGGAATCTACGGCTTTAGACTTGACTCCTCAAGCAATGAAATGGTCGCAAGATACCACACAACCAAAGGCTTACCAGACAACGACATATTCTCACTCGAATTAATCGACCGAACGATTTGGGCATCATCCTCGCAAGGTCTATTGAAGATTAATACAAAATCAAAACAGCACTATCTATTCACTCACAAAGATGGTCTTCATAGTAATGAATTTAACGAAGGGGCGACCGCCGTAACTAATACCGGAGAAATATTATTGGGTAGTATTCGAGGGCTAATAAGAGTGAACCCGCAAAAGCTGGTAGAGTCGAAATCACGTACAGCACCTATAGTCAGCGAACTAGCATTACAAACAGAAAATGGCGTCAAAAACTATTGGTCAATAGGAAACAAACTACCTAAAGTTACATCGTCTGATATTTTATTCCTCAGTGTATCGGCCTTAGAATTTGTCGACACCACCAAGCATGACTACGAATATTGGTTTGATTCGCCTCTCGTAGCTCAGCGAGGAAAAAGCAATACTGGGAAAATTACTTTTGATACATTGCCTACAGGGGAACATATTCTTAACATTCGAGCTCGCTCTTTTAATAGCTCACATTATTCTGAAATAGCAAAAATAAACGTATCAGTTAGTCCTACGGGAAGTTCGGCATCCCAGATGGAGTATCTTTACTATGTACTTACTCTGATGCTCTTGAGTTGGCTAAGCTATCGATTCTATCTAAAAACGAAATCAGAGAAAACGATCAATGCACAAATAAAAGAGAATCAACAACGTCTTGAATTAGCACTATTGGATGAAAAAAGAGGAATCTGGGATTGTTACATCGCCCCAAAAGATTATAAACTCTCTCGATTCACAATTTACCAGTTTCAACACGAGGCCCTAGAACTTTCTTTAGAGCAATACATCGCATTGGTTCATCCGGACGATACTGCTAAAGCGAAACGACATTGGGAAAAATTTCTGACTGGAAAAACCAGAACTTTCAATCACGCCTATCGCAGCTTTTTTTTCCAGAAATGGTTTTGGAACCGAATTTCCGGAAAAATTAATTCATACTACAAGAACGGAAATCCTAAACGTGCAACAGGTATTTGGATCGATATCAATAAAGAAAAAAAGACAGAGGATAATTTAAGTCTATACGGAAGCGCATTTCAATCGACACAAGATATTATCTTTGTGCTTGATAAAGACCTAAAAATAACGCTGATTAATAAAGCATTTGAATACACGACGGGATTCTCAGCCGACAAACTCATCGGCAATGACATGGCAATTATTGCAGCGACCCAATTTCGTAAAAAAGAAACGGAAAGTATTAGAAAGTCGTTAGAGAAAAATGACCGATGGCATGGGCAAAGCTCAGTTCCCAGGAAGAATGGTCCAAGTTTACCTGTCGATGTCAGAATAAACGTAATTATTAAGAATAATGAGGAAATAGGATATGTTTTGGTTTTAACCGAACTAATTCAATCCAGAGAACTAAAGCGTTCTAGTTCAAAGAATAGTTTTTACGACAGAATAACAGGACTTCCTAGTAAAACGCTGGCGTTTGACCGATTAAGGCAGCAACTCACATATTGCAAGAAAAATTCCGATTCATTATCGTTGATCTTTCTTGGAATTGATCAATTCAACAAATTAAAATCGGCTTTACCCCCTGGATTGATAGATATTTTAGTGGGTGAATTAACCAATCGACTATTGCCTTATTTTCAACAAGAAGATTTATTATCTCGCTACGAACCAGATACATTTTTAATAATCTTACGCCACTACCATGAAGACAACAACGTCCTCCATACCGTAAACCAATTGTTAAGAGAATTATCGAAACCTTTTGAACTCAATGACCAAATCATAAAACTATCTGCATGCGCAGGTATCTCAAGTTATCCGGATGACGGAGAACACTGGAGCGAGCTGATCACAAAAGGAGAAACAGCTCTCGCACAAACTAGAAAACAAGGTGAGAATCTGTTCAAATTTTATCATGATGATAGCAATCAGAAAGCTCTGGAAAGAGTTGATATTGAAAATAAATTGTCAAAAGCAGTGTCTGAGGGCGAGTTATTCTTAGTTTTTCAGCCCGTAGTAAACTTAGCCACCAATAAGACGATCGAACTTGATATCAATCTGCGCTGGCGAACCGATGACGAAAAAATCATCTATCCATCTCAGTTCTTACCGGTAGTTTCCGAACTTAATATGATAAATGAATTTTCCGATTGGTTAGTCAATAAGTCATTTAGTACTCTAAACCGGTGGAACCAAGAAGGCTTAACTGTGTGTGTCAACATTAATTTGACCATTGATTATTTGTCTTCCAGACGAGCACTAAATTTGATAAAACAACGGATAGCTGATTATAAGGTGAATCCAAAGTATGTTTTCATTTCAATTCTAGAAGATGACCCTTCTTTTGATAGAACTAACTTAACTCGAACTTTTAAGGAACTCTATGCTTTAGGCCTCAATTTAGTACTCGATAATTTTGGCAAAGTTGACGGTGCCATTCAAAATCTGAAGACCTTAAGGTTTCATTCGGTCAAACTCGCTCATAACCTCACTCGAAACATTGCTAAGAGCCAACAAGATGACAAAATATTAGCGAGTATTTTGAACATGTTAAATAACCTAGATATTGGCTCTGTCGCGAAAGGGATAGAAGATGAAAATCAACTCGATTTTCTCAAGGAATATGGTTGTCGGTATGCTCAAGGTTATCATATCTCAGATCCCCTTGATGAAAGTCAAGCGAGACAATACTTACTAGGTAACTCTTTCTAGACAGAAAGCTTCAGTCTATTTAAAGATCTGAAGCCAACGTGAATAATCCACACTTGAGGCATCTATTTCAAACCCAGCAATAAATTCTCGTTCAGTAGTTTCAGACACCCACATCACACTCCCGGACAACTTATAGTTCGCCTTTTCACTGCCTACTTCAACAGTCAATCCAAGCTGATTGCCCTTTGACAATGGGTGTTTGCCATAGAATCGAATACCAGAAACTGATATATCTTTAGAGTCACCATTAAATCGAACGCTTGAATCAAGTTCTTCATTAGATATTTTATTCACTATGACGTGCACTAAACTCTTCAAATGAATTCTAGGATGTCCTCGCTTTTCTTGTTTCATTCTTCGATTCCTCAAATAAAGTTAGTCTCTAATATCGATTATTATCAGGCTCTATTAAAATAATTTATTTTTATACGTTTCAACAATTTATTATTATAATTGTCGCAAAAACAAACTCACTACTTAATCTAGCCAACGGTCGATTGAGTTTCTGTAAAAACTTAATACAGCTTTGTCTATTGATTTTAGATTTACAATAGCGTCATCAATGATTACCAGTCGGCGTAATACCAACATATCCAGCGCAGCTTCCAGATTAACCTGCATATTTTTGTTGGGGAAAAGTATTTCTGCACCTAATCGTTCTAGTTTGAACATCAATTCTTGCGCCCGGGTTATTAATACACATCGAGTTAATTCATCTTCTTTGCTTTCGACTAAGACACTTGCTAACAAAACCACGGGGACTACTGGAACAGACTGTTCAATTTCTTTCATCAACTTATTGGCCAATAGTGCGACTTGCTCAAAACGTTGCTCGGACTCTAACTGGCTGAAATTGATACCTTGCTGTTCACAATATTTCTTAGTTGAAATGGGCTCAGAAAAACTAACACTGGAATAACCAAATCTTTTCCATTGATGTTTACGTGCGAGTTTAAGATTATGCAGCCAAAATTTGGTGGTCGTTTTAATTGCGTACCAATTGGATTTTTTTTCAACTTCCGGATTAAGTGTTCTCAATAAGGTTTTATCTTCCAACACGCGATCATAATTTATTCCGACAGGCATGAACACCACATCTCTATCCGTTCGATGATCAAAATTACGCAGCATATAATCTAAAAACCCAAGTTTTGGCTGTCTTAGAAATCCATCACGAGTCAGCCCCCCCTCTGGAAAAACAGCCTGACAGACACCTTCTCTCGTCGCCATGTCAATATACCGTTCCAGCACCTTTCGGTACAAAGGGTTCCTTGAATTACGACGGACAAAATAAGCGCCCATCGACTTGACCAAACCTTGCAACGGCCAGACTCTCGCCCACTCACCCACGGCATATGACATTGTCATTCGCTCTGAGATTAAAAATGAAACTAAAATATAATCGACATTGCTTCTGTGGTTCATTACAAAAACGACGGTTGAATCAGAACTTATTTTTCCTAACTGTTCATCCGAAGCAGTTTTAACCCTTACGTTATATAGAAGTAGGGCTATTTTTTTTGACAACCAAAAACCAAATCGGTAGTAAATATACGCGTTAAAGGACGGAACTATTTCTCTCGCATAGGTGTGTACTCTTTCCAATAGAACTTCTCTTGGAACTTCGTCTTCTTCAGATAATTGTTGAACGAATTCTAGCACCTGGGAATCATGGATTAATCGGTCTAATAAGACTTGTCGCTTGGTCAGTTGAAATGGCCGAATTCTAACATTGAGTTTTTGATTGAGTTCCTTGATTGCCAAGTTGATTTTTTTTCTAAAAAACCAACGAATGCCTGGAAACAGAAATTTTTGAATCATCACGATCGACGCAATAAGAATTAAGATCAAAAATAACCAGAGGGGTATTGTAATCGAGTGACTCATAGTCTCATTACTGACAAACTCTATTAATTGGAATTATTATTCCTATCCATACTAAAGATTCGCCAACGATGATACAAGTGATATGTTATTTAAAACCAACTATCGAGTTTATCGTCTAACTGCTTTTGACAGCTTTTTAATTGTAAATTGTAGTTGGATGATTTTCTCTTTACTTTACTCGCGACTGTTTTTAACCAGGGTTTATTATTGTAAGATTTTCTCGAATAGCCTCCACGGCCTTCATGATAGGCCAAATACTGTCCATAGGTATCCCATTTCGACAGCTTTAGTCTATGATGACTGCCAGCCGTATACCAGCCGATAAAATCAATAGCATCTCCAAAGTTATCTCTATCAGCACCAAAACTGCCTGCCTGCGCTAGATATTCCCCCCATACAGGATCTTGTGCTTGTGCATAACCGTAGGCCGTAGACTGTCTTGGTAATGGAATAAATCCTAAAAACCAATCTCTTGCTGGTTGAGCGTCATCAATAAAGCGTGATTCTTGGTGCATGATCGCCATCATCACGAAAATGGGTGTGCCCCATTTGTGCTGCGCATCACGAGCGGCTTCATACCAATCAATTTCGCCTCGAAAAATATCACAAAGATTATTAGGATTAGTCGGTCGATATGTAGCACATGCATTTATTAGCATCCCAATCAGACAGATAAGAATAAATTTATTCCGTTTAGACGCCATGATACTCACTTTAAATTTACTGCCCAAATTGGCATATTAGCACAATGGAACAAGGCTCAATATTGAGACTGTGAGATTATGTGTAAAAACTTGTTCACATATCTCTTCGATTTCTGCCTTCACTCTATGTTAAAATTTTTTCTTTTCTCGGAGTAAATAAAATTAACTCTTCTCCAATTGGCGTATTTGACTCCGGTGTTGGTGGCTTGAGTGTGCTCTCAGCCGTTCATCAGTTAATGCCAAAAGAAAATTTAATCTATCTCGCGGATAGTGCTCATACTCCATACGGCTCTAAATCGGAATTTGAAATTGAGCAACGAGTATTGGAAATTGCAGGATTTCTCTATTCTAAGAATGTGAAAGCGCTCGTAGTTGCATGCAATACGGCAACTGCCGCAGCAGTCAATACACTAAGAGATAAGTTTAACATTCCGGTCATTGGACTGGAGCCCGCTTTAAAACCTGCAATCGAAAATAGCGCTAATGGACGAGTCGGAGTGCTTGCTACTGAAGCAACACTCAATAGTCAAAAATACCTCGAACTTAAAAACCGATATCTTACTAATGAGTCAATCTGCAACGTTCGAGACTCCAAATACCATAAACCGTTAGAAATTATTGAGCAAGCTTCGACTCTATTTGTAGAACTCGTTGAAGAATCTCCATTGATTGGTGAATCAGAATTTTTGCTGATTAAGGAAGAATTAGCTTTATTTAGAACAGCCTCAGTTGACTCGCTGGTTCTGGGGTGTACACATTATCCTTTTTTGGCCGAAGCGATATCCAAGATCATGGGTCCAAACGTCGCACTTTTCGAAAGTAGTTTACCTGTTGCAAAAGAACTACAACGAAGAATTTCTGATCGATTAAACCAACAATCAAAACTGGGTACCATCGAATATTTTTCAACGGCCCCAAAAATAGCACAAGAAAAATTCGACCGGTTACTCGGAATATCTAACTGGATTCAACAAGCATAAAAGAACTAAATAATGCGACTACCCAACTTCTACCTTCTCACTCATTCTAGGGAGGTGCAAAGAAAGACTAATACTGGTCAAATAGCCATTGACTACCTTGGTGACAGAGTTATACGAATTTGTTGGGACAGAGTTAATCCTGACCAGCAGTTATCAAAAAAATTAAAACAAACTAAAATGGCATTATTGCATCCATCCGGACAATCCCTAACTGGCGAGCCATTAACGTCTTCGCTAACAAAAAATGGCTCCCTATCCGATGATTCTACGATTAGCCTCTTTGAACACTATCTATTAATCGATGCGACCTGGCAAGAAGCGCGTAAGATTTATAACTTAAGCCCCTACCTTCATCAAATTCCAAAAATCTCACTATCTACAAATACTGAGTCTCGATATCGGCTGAGACGAAATCAACCGACAGGTGGATTATGTACTGTTGAATGTATTATCAATTTATTATTTATGCACAAGGAAGAACAAAAAGCTAAGTGTCTTGAACGGATATATTTGCAATTTAACCGGCAATATTAGCCCTATTACCGGTTAATGAACGCTAACTTTAGTTTGACTAATATTCCGATATTCTCAAAAGCGAACTATTAGCCTGAACGCATTTTAATCATCATTAGCTAACCAATCTTTCGGTACTTTATTCTAACCGGTGCATCGGCATCCGCTCCCAGTCGACGTTTTCTATCCGCTTCATAATCTGCATAGTTACCTTCGTACCATACGGTTTTACTATCTCCCTCATACGCTAATATGTGAGTTGCAACTCGGTCAAGGAACCATCGATCATGCGAAATGATCACTGCGCAACCGGGAAACGCCAAAACAGCTTCTTCTAAGGCTCTCAAGGTTTCGACATCAAGATCATTGGTCGGCTCATCAAGCAATAACAAGTTGCCGCCACTCTTTAACAATTTGGCCAGATGGACACGGTTGCGCTCTCCGCCTGATAAGTCTTTGATAAATTTTTGTTGGTCGCCCCCCTTAAAATTAAACCGGCCAACATATTGTCTTGAAGATACCTGATAACTGCCTACGGTTATGGTATCCGAATCGTCTGAAATTTCTTGCCAAACGGTTTTGGAATCATCCAAAGCATCACGTGATTGATCAACGTGAGCAATTTGTACAGTTTCTCCGACACGTAACTCACCACTATCAGGTTGTTCCTGCCCGACCAACATCTTAAATAGTGTCGACTTACCCGCTCCGTTAGGACCGATGATTCCGACAATACCACCTTGAGGTAAATTGAAACTCAAATCATCCACCAAACATTTATCTCCAAAACTCTTTTGCAACTTATTGGCTTCAATAACCAAATTCCCCAATCTTGGACCGGGCGGAATATAAAGATCTTGAGTCTCGTTTCTTTTTTGATAGGTTTGAGAAGAAAGCTCATCAAACTTCGCGATACGTGCTTTACTTTTAGCTTGTCTACCTTTGGGGTTTGAGCGTACCCACTCGAGTTCTTCTTTCATGGCTTTTTGATGTGCGCTTTGTTTTTTCTCTTCCATCTCTAGTCGGTTACCTTTTTGCTCCAACCAAGATGAGTAATTTCCCTCCCATGGGATCCCGTGACCGCGGTCGAGCTCTAAAATCCATCCAGCAACGTTATCGAGGAAATATCTATCATGGGTGATAGCGACAACGGTACCTTTAAAATCTTGTAAGAACCGCTCTAACCACGCTACGGATTCAGCATCAAGATGATTTGTCGGTTCATCCAACAGCAACATGTCCGGTTTCGATAATAGTAACTGGCAAAGTGCTACTCGTCTTTTTTCACCACCTGAGAGGTGTTTCACCTCAGCGTCCCAAGGTGGTAATCGCAAAGCATCCGCGGCTTTATCAAGCATTCGGTCAACTTCCCATGCGCCCGCGGCCTCAATTTTATCTTGTAAATCCGCTTGTTCTTTCAACAACGAGTCAAAGTCAGCATCTGGATCCCCAAAAGCATTATTAACTTCATCGAAACGATTTAGTACTTGTTTAATCTCGGCAATTCCTAGCTCAACATTGCCTCGAACATCCAGAGACTCGTCTAACTGTGGTTCCTGTGGTAAATAACCAATGTTGATTCCTTTAAGCGGAATAGCGTCTCCGTCGATATCAGTATCAAGGCCAGCCATAATTCGGAGTAGCGTTGATTTACCGGAACCATTTAACCCAAGTACACCGATTTTTGCTCCAGGAAAAAAACTTAATGAAATGTCTTTAAGAATTGTTTTCTTGGGCGGAACCACTTTACTAACACGGTTCATTGAGTAGATGTATTGCGCCATGGTGATTATTCCTAATTGTCTGTAATTATGATGGTCTTCACTAAAGAATCTCTTCAACTCAAATGACGGAGATCACTGAACAGTCAGCAAGACCTAAAGCTCAATTGCTTTTAGGGCCCCATTATTTCATAATTCTCTGCGTCGTTCAGTAGTTAATAGTCGTAATTTAACTAATGTCTAATGAACTGTCCTATTACCTAACGCTATAGAGAAATTCCGATGAAAAAAAATGGTGTGTTATTTACCCTGCTATTGATTAGTAGCCTTTTTAACGCGACGGCGAGCGAAATTAATCACTCTAGAGATATAAAGCAACAAGTCTCCAGGTTGGTCGATGCACGAAATCTTGACCTGTTATTTTTCAAGCAGGCTCTAGCAAACGAAGAGCAAACTAATTTGAAGCGCATTATTCATGGGCTCGGCCGTATAGGCGGTAAAGAAAGCGCAGAGTTAATTAAACCGTTTTTGTTTAACTCCAGACAGAGCATCCGTCGCGCAGCTGCTTTCGCTATCGGAATAAGTGGTAGTGAAAATAACGTTGACGATCTTTGGCGAGCATTAGATAACGAAAAGAGTGAGTTGGTGAAGCAAGAGCTTTATCTAGCCTTAGGAACCTCAGGTGATAAAGGTTTGATTCAAAAATTACTTGGTCGGGAGAAATTAGAGCAAAACATAAGTACCCGCGCATCCATATTTCAAGCGTTAGCAATTGCGGTTACCTATTACGCAGATATCTCCGATAATATCGACATGCGAAAAAGCCAATCGATTATAGATTTCCCTTATATTCTTTCACTTTTGGAACAAGATAACCAATTATCGTACCAAGCTGTTTACTTTTTAGCTCGATTGAAAAATATTTCAAAACGAATTAGCCCGGCGCAACTTCAGAGATTTATTAATCTAATACAGAACTCTAACAATAAACGAATTTTTGCTCGTCTCATTGGAAAAGTAACCGAACGAAACCATCTCGCCAATAGGCGCCTACTTTCATGGCTAATAGAACACAGCGAACATGCAGATATAGCGCTGGCCGCAGAATCGATCAGAGCGATGGCAACTTTGATTCATATTCCACAAGCAAAGATTCAACTAGGAAAATTGCATGTGTCGTCAAAACCTCTAATTGCTCAAACAGCCCTTAAAGTTCTTGCAGACTCATCACTCCAAGGAAAAGAAATTACTTCGTTGTTGAAGAAACAACTTAAGAGTCAGAATACGGGAGTCGTTGTCGAGGCCATTTCCGGTCTAATGAAACGTCAAGAACGCAAAGATATGACTTGGGCATTAAAAATTCTGAGTCACAAGAGTTCATATGTAAAAATTCGATTCGCTCGAATGATCTTTGAAAAGGATCAGCAAGGATTTAAGAATGTCCTATCAATGCTATCAAAAGACATCGATCCATCAGTTGCATCTCAAGCGAAAAAATTATTGGGATATACCAGAGAAAAAGAAACTGTAGCTCTCCAGCCATCAACTTTAGACCAGAGGACTGCTGCTAAAGGTATAAAGATTCAATTGAACACAAATATCGGTCCAATTGAAATTACGATGTCTGGCGACGCACCCTATACAACCGCAAATTTTGTACAGTTAGTCAACAGCGAATACTACAATGGAACATATTTTAGTCGAGTCATTGGAAATTTTGTTGCACAGGGCGGCGATAATATAGGTGATGGAGAAGGCAGCTCCCGTAGGACGATTAGAGAAGAATTATCTTATCAATCACATCAGATAGGAACAATCGGTATGGCAACCGCCGGCAAAGATACAGGCGATTCTCAGTTTTTTATTAATACTGCAAATAATACTCATCTCGACCGACATTATACTACTTTCGCAACAGTAACTCGTGGTATGGAAGTAGCACTAAAACTGAGTAACGGCGACCAGATTATTTCAGCATCAGTAGTGGAATAACAACTAGGTTTCTGAATGAGTTAAGTAATGAGGTTACCAGTCAGTTCTAATTCCCAACTGAATCCATCGGCCAGTTTGCGGATAGGGATGAATCGTCGTTCCTCCTTGTCGCCATTTTTTATCAAGAAGATTCTGTGCGGACAGGGAAAGTTCAATTGGATAACTCTTTAGTTTCCAACGTAACGTAGCATTAAATAGCATTACGCTTGTTAACCGGTTATTGGGTTCGTCAAACGAAACTCCTTGGTCAGGAAATGGATCGTCTAGAACAACATTGTTAGAGGCAATCCGAATGGGCGAAAGTCGACTCGATAAATATTGCAATGAAACTTGGCTAAAAAGAGACGCGTTAATCTCAGTGTCCCAAGTAACAGTCATTTGTGATTTTGGTATGTTAAATATTTCGTTTTCAGATGCTCGGTAAAATTCAACACTTGATACTTTTTGATGCGTCCCAATAACTCGGATTGAATGCTGTTCAAAATATACCAACCATTCGTGCTCGAACCCTATAGTGTTCATTTGTCCAGAATTAACAAACAGAGGCTCACTGTCTAATGCATCACTGTCTCGAAAAACAAAATCGCTATGATAATTAAAGAAAAAGTTGAGTTTGGTAGATATTTTGTTATCAAACCATAGTAATTCTGGTGATATTTGAACAGACTCTAGGATCTCTGGTTTCAGCTCTCTCGAACCTCGAAAGGATGCAAGGGCTGAGTAACGATTCCAATACGGAGGGTCGACGAACGAGCGAGAATACGCCAACTTTAAATTTAGATTAGGATCTTGATAAACTAAAGCCAATCGAGGACTTGTCTCAGTTATTTTTTCTCCCAATAACCGTGTCTTATCGTCATATCGAGCACCGATATTAATAAGCCATTGTTGATTAAGCCGATGCTTGTACTCTGCATAAAAAGAAAACACAGATTCTTTTCCCAACAAAAGCACTGGATTTTCATCAGTGAAGGGTCTTGCTATAACTTCCCTGTCTTGACCAACGGAGAAGTCACTAGCGTTCACATGATTTTTTTCGTACTGTATTCCCACTAATAAGTTATCCGATTTAATTTTCTTTTTCCAAATAAAATTGCCTCCAAACGTGTTTTCTTTCCAAAAAACTGTCCCATACCTTTTGATATTAGGCACTAAGACAAAGGTGCCGACAACTTCACTCTGGGCATAATACAAATTGGCGTCAATCTGATCATTTTCGTCAATGACGAAACTTTTTTCTACATCGAAGTTTAACCAGTGAAAATCGGTACCAGGGGCGTTTTTGCCTTTCTGAAAGTAATCGCGGTAATGGTATGCTTCTCCTGTAAGAGCGCCTCCGGAGAAAGGTTCGATATAGTGATTTTCTCTAATTGTTAAATAGCTAGACCAGTTTGTCCCTACCGCTGATAGACCTATGTCCAAGGAAGGACTCGCAGAAAACGAATCAAGCCTCACTGACACTGGTTGGAGAGACGGTGTCGGTGAATAATCTTCTTGCGGACGAATTGTTACTAGTTCACCCTTAGTTTCAAATAAGCTTGCCCATGCAAGGTACTCAACGTCTTCATGAATCGACTGCCAGTCACTATAAAAAGAGCGAAGTCCGTGATTACCGACTTTTACCTTTGTTGTTGCCGATCCACTCAGCTTGGTTTGTTTCAATTGAAGATTAACAACTGCAGTGAGAGCGACATTTCCATAAATGGATGAACCCGGCCCTCTAATGACTTCAATCTGGCTCAACTTATCGAGGTTAATTCCCATTGCAGGATCAGCGTTGGAATAAGAGCGACTATTGATTCTTTTACCGTTGAGAAGTATCAGAATCTTTTGCTGGGATGACGTGTAAACACCTCGAAAAGCGGTGTTATATTCATTTTGATCTTGGACTTGAGTAAATCCGGGTACATATTGGCTTAATAAGTCGCGCAATGATAACGCAGGACTGTTTCTAATCATCGCCTCAGTGATAACCGTTACGGGAACCGGTGTTTCACTAACAGATTCTTCGAAACCAGATGCTGAATCTATTTTTAGATTGATTAAATCCTCTAAACTCAGCTCATAGATATTGTCGTCCGCCGTTTCCACAGCGAAGCTATCTGTAGCAAAAAGACTACAATATGCAACGATTATAATCGATCTTGCATTTATCACTCCGCCACCAATTTAGTTGCTCTACCCTTCTAAATTTAGTCTAAAGCTGCTTTTTTATCAATTTTGAATCCATCAACTTTAATAGGATTGGAACTGGTTTATACCGCTAAAGATCGTATACACTTAGTCATCTGTTGACATAATAAACGTAAAAACTTGTTACTTTTCAAATAGCTGACTTTTGATATCTTTAAAGCCCTTGAATTCAATTGCATTACCAGTAGGGTCAAAGAAAAACATCGTACCTTGCTCTCCGACCAACCCCTCAAAACGGACATACGGTTCAATGAGAAATTCGATCTGGCCGTCGAGACGTGATACTAAAGCCTGCCAATCTCTAAACGTCAATACAACTCCAAAATGTGGTACAGGAACACCATAACCATCAACTTGATTAGCAAGTAAATCGATTTTACCTGATTCGCCAATACCTGGATTCAGATGAGTGACGAGTTGGTGTCCCATCATGTCAAAATCAATCCAAGATTCGCTGCTGCGTCCCTCAGTAAAACCAAGTAATTCACCATAAAATTCTCTTGCTTCTTCGAGTGAACGCACTTGAATTGCAAGATGGAATGGAGTCAATTGCATTTTTAATCACCTTTTAAGTTTAATCGTCTAAATTACCTAATATCTGAATTAACTAATCTCTTCAACTGAATATTTTCAAAAACTATGTCACTAAACTTATCGCAGTATTTCGACCCCTTGGCCTACTTGAATTTTTCCGATATTCCGCGGAATTAAATTCATCCCAAACATTACCCCTGAATCCGTCTTTCGATAATTAGTGAGAGTTTTTAATGGTTCTCTTGCCGGATGTTTAATTCCGGTATTGGGATCGACAGTCGTCAGAATACACCGACTACATTGCTTTACTAAGTCAAATTCTACTTCGCCTATTCTTACGCTGCGCCATTGGTCTTCTTGGTACGCATCGCCACCTTCGACAACAATGTTCGGTCTAAAATTACTCATTGATACAGGGTCATCCAACTTACTATTAAGGTCATCTAACGAAGCTTGAGATATCATTAGCAATGGGAAGCCGTCCGCAAAACTCACTATATCCGAATCTTGTGAAAATCCAGGATCTGTTGCCCTTGGTCGCACATGATCGTACTTCACCATTACAACGGGAGAGTTAAGAAAATCACTGAACCATTGATTGACTATATCCTCGGCGATAAAACTGTCGCATTCGTCTTTCCAAACCTTTACGATTTTTTTTGCGCCAGCAAACGAAGTCTCTGAAATCTCTAGAGCGCCAAGATTGGGAGCTTTTACTATAACAATATTACCTATTTGAGTATTGGATATCAGTGCTAATTGAGGATACTTCCGCTGAGTGATAAACATACCATTCTCATCCACCAACATAAGGCATCGATCGTTGACTAATCCAAGCGGTTTAACATCGGAGTTATTTAATGAAATTCCTGCGAGCGATTTTATTGGGTATATAAATATTTCCGAGAGATTCATTGACACGTTATTCTAACTCCGAGTAGATTTAATTTTTTGTGAGCGGATAAATTAGCTTTTCCAACCCATTAACTTTTATCTCATAAGTAAGCTGTAAAAGTTGACCGAGCTGCCCTTCTGGAAATCCATTCCGTGAAAACCAGACTAAATAAGGTTCAGGTAATTCGATTAGATTTCGTCCCTTATACTTTCCGAAGGGCATTTTCGCATTGGCTATTCTTACTAAATTAATTTTATCAAACATTTATATTGGTACTTACCTACGTTTTCTTTTTTTCTTTTTACGACCAGCGTCTTTTTCAGCTTTTTGCGCCAACACCTCTTCCACAATCACCAATTCTTGGCTAATCATGTCTGGCGATTCCAAACTGATATTGCCCATTGATAAATTTCTGAATTCGTTAATGAAAATCTTCGATACACGATCGAAATCAATACGACCACCCGCTTGTAAACAACCGCGACGCCTACCAATACTCTCTAGCAGATCTATCACATTACTTTCAACGACTTCAATTTGAAAGTGGCTTCTAAGTAAGGCAGGATAATACTCAGACAGATACTCAGCGGCATAATAAGCAATATCGTCGTATTCAATAACTGTGTCTTTAATAGAGCCAATAATTGCCAAACGGTAGCTACTGTTGGAATTTTCTATTTTGGGCCATAAGAATCCCGGCGTATCAAAGAGAATAATCCCATTATCTAAATCAATTCTCTGCTGTCTCTTTGTCACCGCTGGCTCATTACCGACTTTTGCGATAGTACGTCCTGACAGTAAATTGATAATGGTCGACTTTCCTACATTTGGAATTCCCATAATCATCGCACGAATTGGCTTTCCCTTTTCAAGATGTTCTGGAAAAAGTTTATGACACAAACTCGATATTTTTCGGACTTGTTCTGGCTGTTTACTACTAATCGCTAACGACCTAGTACCGTGCTGTTGCTCAAAGGCTTCGCACCATAAGCGAGTGACTTGCGGATCGGCCAAATCACACTTATTGAGCACTCGAATCACCGGTTTTGGGTTCTGAGATTCGGATAATATTTGTGCCACCAGCGGGTTCGTGCTGCTATAAGGTATTCTTGCGTCGACAACTTCAATAACCAAGTCGACTTGAGGTAGCGCTTCTTTGATTTCTTTTTGCGCTTTGTGCATGTGTCCGGGATACCACTGAATGGCCATCGATAAATAATTCCTGATGATTTTGCTGAGATTAAGGAAGGTGCCCGTATTATCTATCAAATCACTTCATCTATCAAAAATCTTACCTCCTAATTGGTCTGAAATAAGGAACATGTGCTATTGTTAAATAAGAGAAGTGAAGGAGAGTGAATTATGAACGATAATGAAAGACGCCACCACCAACGGGTAAGTTTTGATTCTCCTGCGAAGTTGATTAGCGGTGAACAGCGATTTTCCTGTCAGATCATAGACTTATCAATCCATGGAGTATTACTCAGACCTTATGGAGTCGTTCGAGCCGAATCCGGAGCTTCATTTGAACTAGAGATTCCACTTAACGAGTCCGGCGACACAGACTCTCAAATAATCACCATGTCACTCTCTCTCGCACATTCGACCCCAGAAAGCCTTGGTTTTGTTTGCAATACTATCGACCTTGAAAGCATAACTCATTTGCGCCGAATCATTGAACTAAATTCAGGTCATCCTGAGCTACTTGAAAGAGAGTTCGCTCAATTAGTGGCCCCTTAATTCAAACGGTTTTATAACTCAGAAAGTGCCGTAAGCGCTTCATGCAAATGATTGACCCCCACCACCTTCACACCCTCGAAGGATTTTTTTGGCGTATTTGCTTTAGAAGTAATAACATTCTTAAAACCGTGTTTTATTGCCTCTTTAATTCTCTCTTGGCCGTTTGGCACGGGCCTTATTTCACCCGCTAGCCCTATTTCACCGAAGACAATCAGGTCTTGCGGCAAGACTTGATTTCTCAAACTCGAAACGACAGCTAACAATTGCGCAAGGTCTGCGCTGGTTTCCATCACCCTTACACCGCCGACGACATTCAGAAAAATGTCCTGATCGTGGCAAAATATACCGCCATGTCGAGAAAGGACCGCCAGTAACATTGCCAGTCGATTCTGATCTAAACCAACGGCAACCCGTTTGGCTTGGCTTCCATGAGATTCATCAACCAATGCCTGAACTTCTACTAGCATTGGCCTTGAACCTTCCCATGTGACTGTTACCACACTTCCCGATGAAGCTTGTTGATATCGAGAAAGAAAGATAGCAGAAGGATTTTGCACCTCTTTCAATCCCTCTTCTGTCATGGCAAACACTCCAAGTTCATTGACGGCACCAAAACGATTCTTTACAGCTCTCAAGATTCTGTAACGACCGTCTCGCTCTCCTTCAAAATATAGAACCGCATCAACCATGTGTTCCAATACCCGCGGACCAGCCAAAGAACCATCTTTAGTGACGTGACCAACCACAAATAAAGCAATTCCCTTTTGCTTTGCAAATTTCACGAGCTGAGCGGTACTTTCGCGTACTTGAGCGACGCCACCTGGAGCCGACTGGAGATATTCTGTGTAAATGGTTTGAATCGAATCTATCACCATGACCTGTGGTTGATGGGATTGTGCAGTTGCAATAATTGTTTCTACTTTCGTTTCTGTGAGAAGGCTCAGCTTGTTGCCATTTAAACCAAGACGTTTAGCTCTCATTGATATTTGCTCTGCAGATTCCTCTCCAGTGACATAAATCGCTTCCAGCGTTTCACTTAGACGGCACATCGATTGAAGCAATATCGTCGATTTGCCAATCCCAGGATCACCTCCCAATAATACGACTGAACCAGGCACCAAACCTCCCCCTAAGACTCGGTCCAATTCACTAAGACTGGTGGCTATCCTTGTCGTATTTGACTGTTTAACGTTACTTAACTTCTGTAATTGTGTTTTTGTGCCCGCATATCCCGCAAAACGGCCTGTCGAAGGGGTCTTACCGACGTCAATTTGTTCGATGAGGCTATTCCATTCTCCGCAATCAGAACACTGGCCTCCCCATTTAGGTGATACTGCTCCGCATTGATTACAAACATATTGGGTTTTATTTTTAGACATAAAGGGTTCAAGTTTTGACTGATTGAGGACTATATTACTATAATAAACAGAGGGTTTATATTTGAACGATAAGAAGATGTCGTTTGTGACGAATTAATCAAATATTTACAATTCAAAGTTCGAACAAGTTCGCTAGAGCCCTCATAATGCATCACTCAAAAAATCAGGCTATCACCTCGCTCTCAATAGTTAGGTAAAGATCCTTTAAAAACGAATAGGAATGATCAATGGAGACAGCTTCGCCGAACAGCCACAACTGGTATGAGCGAATTCTAAACATCATAAGCGTAGTTAAACCCTATGAAGGTAAAAGCACCGTTCTTCTTACGGCCAATGCTTGTGTACTATTGATGGGCTATTATTTACTAAAAGTGATAAGAGAACCGCTTATATTAGCTTATGGTGGTGCTGAATATAAAAGTTATGCCACCGCCGCTCAGGCAGCTATTTTGAGTCTATCCCTTCCATTTTTGTCCGCTTTGTATCACCGAAATGCTGCCAATAAGAAGCGAAGTAATATGACTAATAAAGTCACTTTATTTTTCATATCAAATCTCCTAGTTTTCGCAGGACTACAATATCTAGGTATCAATATAGGGATGATTTTCTATATATGGCTTGGAATATTTAGTGTCATGGTTCTGGCTCAATTTTGGGCTTTTGCAGCGGATTGCTTTAACGTGCGATGTGGTCAACGATTATTCGTAATCATCGCAGTAGGCGCGTCTTTTGGTGCATGGATTGGATCGCGTATTGCCGGGCCTCTTTATCCGCAAATAGGTATAGTTGGCATCATTCTGCTAGTCGCTAGTCTGTTATTGTTATCGATCTATTTGACTTCAAAAGTAGAAGGGGTTATTCCACAAGAAGCTCTTAATGACGAACCGGTAAAAAAAGAGTCAGGCAATCAATGGCTGGATGGGTTTGCAGTTGTGTTCAAAAGCCCCTATTTATTTAAAATCGCCATTTTTGTGATGCTTTTAGTGTTTATAAACTCTACTGGAGAATACATTCTAGCGAGGCTTGTTAGCCAACAAAGTGATTTACTAATCGCCAACCAAACTATCTCAGACGCTTCTTTATGGCAGAACCAGTTCTATTCGGACTACTACTCTTGGATTACCCTAGGTAGTTTTGCGATACAACTCTTTTTAGTTTCTCGATTATTCAAATGGCTCGGACTCAGGGGCTCGATACTCGTACTCCCAGTTATCATGATCATAGGGTATGGGTTGATGTTATTTTTTCCGATCTTTTCCTTGATTAGAGTTTTAATGGCTGCAGAGAATAGTGCTAACTATTCTGTTCAAAATACGACCAAACATGCGTTGTTCTTACCAGTGCCTAGGAAGCTAAAATACTTAGGTAAAACGACGATTGATACTTTTTTCTTTCGCTTTGGTGACTTACTGTACGGCGGGTTCATCTATGTTGGCACACAGTTTTTCGATATGTCGATCAGCCATTTTATTATCTGTAATCTTGTCCTCGCGGTCGTTTTATTTATTTTGGCATGGAAAGTTGGCCACAGTAATATATTAGAAGTTCAAAAAACCCAGGGAAATTCCCCGCCCGAAGTTAAGGCATTATTACCAAATTTGAGAATGCCAACAGGACAGCTATCTAAATTTAGTATCAGCGAGTGTACTTTTGTAGACCCTGATATAGGAGATGCGCTAAAATTTGAAGCCAAACTTGAAAGTGGTGCCCAATTACCTAGTTGGATGAAATTTGACCGAATTTCAAGAACTTTCAGCTTTAAGCCTCCAGAAAAACATATTGGTGAATACTCGATATTAGTAACCGCGACTGATTTCGAAGGGTTAACCGCATCAACCCATATTCATGTAAGCTTTTATCATGCTGATACAAACAAAGAGGAGTAACATTTTGCGAAAATCATTTATTAGGATTCCATCCGTCTTTGTACTGTTATTCTTAGTCTTATGTGGTTCGGTTTATAGTGAGCAATCCGCGCCGAAAAAAGAAAAGCCCTATTATCAAACTTTCAAGTTTCAAACTGCTTCCGATATCTTTGTAGTCGGGGATATTCATGGCGCATTCGATAGTATCGAATCCACTCTTAAGAACAGCCAGCTAATTGACGAAAACAACAATTGGAGTGGAGAACAGGCTCACTTCGTCAGCTTGGGAGATTTAATGGACAGAGGCCCATCAAGTCGAAAGGTCTTAGATTTATTCATGAAGCTCCAAACACAGGCAAGCGCCGCTGGCGGAGGTTTTCATGTTGTATTGGGGAATCATGAGGTGATGAATCTAGTGGGTGACCTAAGATATCTATCACTGGAAGAAATTAATGAGTTTTCTGTTGATGAAACGTCACAACAAAGAGATTCTGCGTTTCTAGATTTCCTTAAATCAGCTCAAGCTAAGAATGCGAAAGAACCAAGGTCAGAGTTCGATAAGTTATACCCTGCCGGTTATTTTGCACGAAGACATGCGTTTTCTGAAGAGGGTAGATACGGAAAATGGTTGTTAAATTTACCATTTGTAATACAAATTAACGACCAACTTTTCGCGCACGGCGGGCTATCTGAGTTAACGAATAAGTACTCTCTCCAAGAATTTAACCAGCACGCTATGGAAGGTCTAAAGAGCTATTTAACAAAATGGAAAACGTTATCCGCTAATTCTGAGCTTTCATCGCTTACCCCTTTCAAGAAGCGCAAGAATCTCGTCGATAAAATTAAACTAGATTCTGAAATAAAGAAATCGTTTATTGATTCAACTGAGCATTTTATTTTGTCTCTACAGGGACCCACATGGTATCGAGGAAACGCTCAGTGCCATCCGTATTTCGAACAAGATCTTTTAAAGAAGGCACTTGATAATTGGCAAGCAAAACACTTGTGGGTTGGTCATACTACATCGAACACCCGTACACCTTTAACACGTCTTGGTGGATTATTAACTATTATGGATACTGGTATGTTAAAGGCGTATTACCATGGTTCACCATGGCTCGCAAAATTATCGGAGGAGAAACCTGTCGTTTTTATTAATGGACTAACAGGCCAACAAGCTCCACCAGATCCTTCTCCTAACAGGGAATGGAGTAACCCATATGATCTATCCGATGAAGCTCTCGAACAATTTCTACTGTCAGCTAAAATTAAAAAGTTAGGGACAACAAAGGAAGGAACCAGTAAACCTATAAAGGTTGAATTATCAGCAAACGGGATGATGGTAAAAGGAATATTTAAGTTTCAAAAGTCCCAAAATAAAAAACGCGGCATTCGTCGTAGCTCTGAGAACGACCGATTTCAGCATGAAATCGCTGCTTACAAGCTAGATCGACTATTAGGTTTAGGATTAGTACCAGTAACCGTTGAACGGAAAGTGAATGGCGTTAACGGTATAATACAAGTATGGATTGATGATTTAATTTCTGAAATGGAACTAAAAGATAAAAAGATTACTTATCAAGGATATTGCGATCTAGACAACCAGGAAAACATGATTAATACGTTTGACTATTTAGTCTCCAATAGAGATCGAAATCAATCCAACATGCTTTTCTCAAAGAGTGATATGCAAATCTGGTTTATCGATCACTCTCGGAGCTTCGGAGTGAAAACAAAACGTCCTAAGATGCTGAGGAAAGAAAAAATAATAGTCACCGAGCGATTTAAAGAGGCGCTTGTTTCGCTCAACATGGACAATCTAAAAAGTTTATCGCCATGGCTACGAACTCGACAAATAAAAGCGGTTTTGGCGCGACGTGATAAGCTGCTCACAGGAGACTTCTAATAAACTAATTTTGGTATAACTTCTTAAGTTCTTGGTATGCTAATTTTATTTTTCGAAAATCGCTTGGATGACCACCACGATCGGGATGTTTTTTCAGCGCAAGTTGAGTGTAACGTTTTTTTATCTTGCGCAAGTTTAAATCTGCTTCATTCTCCAGGCCAAGGGTCTTGATAGATTCAGATTGCTGATCCAAAGCGAGATATCGTTGCCAAAACTTGTTGAGCATCTCATTTACCTCTTCTTCATTCAACTCCAAGTTCTTTAAATTAAGATAAAACTCACTTAATTGATCCTGTTCGGTAAGGCTAGTTATCGATTCTTGTAGCGGCAATATACTGATTTGAAGAGGTGATATTGACAAAGACAAATCAGCTACTATTAAATCACTTCGTAGTTTATAAAGACAATGAAATAGATAAAAGTGTTTTCTATAGAGTGTTACCGGGAGTGGCAAATCTGCGAAGAATCCTGATTGTTCATTATCTAAGTATGACAATAGCTGATACTCCGATACAGTACCTCCTTTGTTAACAATAAAATCAATGATGATATTTTTCAACAAACCATATCCCAGTTAAACTCTGAAAGTAATTTACCAGAGGAGTTGCAAGATCTATAATGCTCCTTAGCTAAAGCAGTACTTGAATAAGGATACACGAATATGACCGACCAACAAGACCCTAAGTCCCCCAGCTTTTTGAATGTTGTACTTAGCGTGTTATCAGCAATGATAGGTGTACAAAGCGACGAAAATCGTGAGAGAGATTTCAAGAGAGGAAAAATAGGTAACTATATTTTTGTTGGGGTAGTCATGGTAGCTGTTTTCGTATTTAGTCTGATTGCAATTGTTAATAGTATATTAGAAGATTCTGCCAAGTAACATCCTACTAGTACTCAAAATCGAGATAACCTTTGGAAGATAACAATTCAAACTTAAT
Organism: Kangiellaceae bacterium; assembly: GCA_019090895.1. Taxonomy (GTDB): domain Bacteria; phylum Pseudomonadota; class Gammaproteobacteria; order Enterobacterales; family Kangiellaceae. The sequence goes on along the minus strand of JAHRVB010000060.1, from coordinate 5,299 downwards.
TCTACAAGCATCAAAAGATCACATTGATGATGCTTCAGTTTTGTTCAACGCCTATCGGCAATTTTACAAAATGCCTGCCGATCTTGAGGCTGCAAGAAAATTCCTAACTACAAGAATCAACAACAAAGATTCTCTAATCTTCGTTTCCTATCGTGCAAAAGCACCGGTTGGATTTGTTCAAATCTACCCTGCTTTTTCCTCCGTGGCAATGCGAGCGACATGGATACTCAACGACCTATACGTTGACATTAATTTTAGAAAACAGGGTGTAGCCAAACAAATGATGCAATTCGTGCAGCAATTGGCGAAGGATCGTTCTATATTTTCCATCAAACTCGTGACCGCAACGAGTAATAAACAAGCCAAAGCTCTATACGAATCGATTGGATATAAGAAACTTTCGGCATATGACAGTTATTCAAAAGTAATTAGGTAGCACTTCCCTCGAACACACCTACTCTGTTGTTACTTAACAAATACGTTTGGGGATACGCTAAATCGTTTTGATAGTTCTCTTACATGACGAAGAGTCAGAGCGCGTTTACCATTAAGTATTTCAGATACTACCCCTTGGCTGCCGATCTCTTTTAACTCAGATTGACGAACCCCGTGAAGTTTAATTAGATACTTGAGGGCCGATAACCCTCCTCCATCTAGAGCTTCTATTTGCGCTTTTTCATACTTCTGTGCAGAGACAGCCATTGCAGAGATCAATCCAGTTAGTGGACTATTTTCACGATTACTAACTAACTCTATCGCATCTTCGATATTGTTTAATAACGTCAGGTAGTCTTGATGGTTTTTTGGACTGTCGATCGCCGGAGCAACCATGTTCCAATGTTGCATCGCGTTTTCGAGTAGTGGATTCATATATCATTCCTCTTTGCGTTAGAGTCCTTTCTCAATGGTTACCAGGGAGTATATCTTCAACTAAAACAACACAAGCTTCAAAATTTATGGATGTATGAGCTAGCAAGTTAGAATCTGGAATAGGAAATTTAAAAGAAGAGTTAAATCCCCTCATATCTCCAAAAACTCTTCTTAGTTGAGAGGGATTTTCGAAATCAGTACTACTAATAATCTGAAACCATCCCTGAAGATGATCATGTACGGCAGGATATTTAGCTTGGGCTTCAACAATCCTATTTGTAGCAACTATCTTCAATTTGCTATCTCCCTATTTTTCGCTGTTCACCCATCATCCGTCTACATGCGATACAGTGAATATTAAAAAAGTGATAAAAAATGATCTTTTTGTCACTTTTTATTACTAGCATATATTCGGACAGTTGCAAGAATATAACACAGTTCTTATTGATAAAGTAATTAAATATTTGTGCTTTGTTGCACAAAACTCTAATAAAATCAGCGAGATCCGAGTAATTAGAGTAAAAAAATATCTCCCAGTGTAATATTATTTAAAATGGACAATAACCTTCTAGCCTTATAAACTCTGCTTAAACCATTTTAAGAAATAATTTGAATGTATCCGTATTTATATTCGTCCGACAACTTAACAATCGGAAGCTATGGCTTTTTTCTCGCGATGGCCTATCTTGTGGGGCGTTGGTATTTTCTTAAAATAATCAACCAAGAGCTAAAGCCGGACAGGAATATTGAACCTTTAATCATTCTGCTTTTACTGCTCGGTGTTATTGGTGCAAAAATAATGTTTTTACTGAAGAATCCAGGAAGCCTAGATCTGTTATTTAGCGGCAAGGGATTCTCTAGTCAAGGTGCGCTTATCGGCGCTCTGATAGCGACTTTCTTGTTTAGTCGCATCACTCAAATTAAACTAAGTTGTATTCTCGATTCAGCAGCCCCTGCAGCAATTCTCGCGTACGGTATTGCAAGAATAGGCTGCTTTATGTCCGGCGACGATTGCCATGGCCTACCTACCGATTTACCTTGGGGAATGAGTTTCCCAAACGGAATAGAACCAACCGATGAAAATGTACATCCGGTTCCCTTATATGAGCTGCTTTACTCTATATCGATATTCAGCCTATTGTGGTTCCGCAGAAATGCGTCCAGCATACCTTATCGTCAGTTTTTTCTACTGCTATTTTTGTGGGGTAGCTGTCGATTTATAGTCGAATTTATATCGACGAACCCAAAGATAATACTGGGCATGAGTGGGTCACAATTTGGCGCTGCCATAATGGCCACGGGTGCGACGATATTTTTCATCTGGCATAAAGTATCGAGTTTAAATAAAGAGAAGCCGGCTTATTAAGGACAAAAAAAAGCCGAGTTATAACTCGGCTAAATAAAAGTTTTCTAATATAAAAATTTACTATCTATTCTTCTTCAGTTTCTTCTTCATCTTCAATGATAGGACGATCAACTAGCTCAACATAAGCCATAGGTGCTTTATCGCCTGTTCTAAATCCGGCCTTAATGATTCTTAGATATCCACCAGGTCGGTCTTGGTAGCGAGGACCTAATTCATCAAACAATTTACCGACAGCTTCCTTAGAACGAGTTCTAGAGAAAGCTAAACGACGGTTTGCTACAGAATCAGCTTTAGCAAGAGTTATAAGCGGCTCAACAACTCGTCTTAGCTCCTTCGCTTTAGGAACAGTCGTTTTTATAAGCTCATGTTCAATCAAAGACACAGACATGTTTTTAAACATCGCTTGTCGATGACTAGAATTTCTATTTAACTGACGACCACTATGACGATGACGCATTTCAAATTACCTATATTAATTTACCAGCCTGCAATAGTACTGATATTATTTAGTTTGTATTATATGAAAAAGTTTAAATCACTTTAACTTTAAGCTACTTCTTTAACGATAAAACCCTACTTAACAGCAGGGTTCTACTTATTACTATCAATCTACGAACAAAACTCAGGAGTTTATTCTTAGATATCGTTGAGAATACTCGCTGGAGGCCAATTCTCTAATCTCATTCCCAAAGACAACCCACGTGAAGCGAGTACATCTTTTATCTCAGTAAGAGACTTTTTACCAAGATTTGGCGTCTTGAGCAATTCAACTTCAGTACGTTGGATTAAATCACCAATATAATGAATGTTCTCTGTTTTTAAACAGTTAGCAGAACGAACTGTTAATTCTAAATCATCGACAGGGCGAAGTAGAATTGGATCGATTTCCGGCTCTTCTTTCTCAGGTTCAACTTGCTTTTCGTCTTTCAAGTCAACGAAAGCAGCTAGTTGCTGCTGAAGAATAGTCGCACAACGACGAATCGCTTCTTCCGGTTCAACGGTACCATTGGTTTCTAAATCGATGGTCAACTTGTCTAGATTTGTACGTTGTTCTACACGTGCTGAATCAACCACATAAGAAACTCGTCGAATAGGACTAAACGAAGCATCTATGTGTAATCTACCGATGCTTAGACTCTCGTCTTCATCATCTTTTCTTGAAGCTGCAGTTTCGTAACCGCGACCATTTCTAACAATCAGGCGCATGTTTAATGAACCTTTCTTGGTTAAAGTCGCGATATGATGTTCTGGATTTACAATTTCGACGCCAGCCTGCTCTTCAATATCAGCTGCGGTTACAATACCTTCACCTTTCTTTTGAATGATCAGAACCGCTTCGTCTTTGTCTTCCAACTTAATCGCTAACCCCTTAAGATTTAAAAGGATATCAATCACATCTTCTTGAACACTTTCGATCGTTGTGTATTCATGCAAAACACCGTCAATTTCGACTTCTACCACGGCACAACCGGGCATTGACGAAAGCAGTATTCTGCGAAGAGAGTTACCTAAAGTATGACCAAAACCCCTTTCAAAAGGTTCAAGTACAACTTTAGCTTTACGCTCTCCTAAATTTTCCACCTTGATCTGACGCGGCGTCAGAAGTTCAGTGACATTGCCCATAGCTAGTCCTCTTAAAGTATTACTTCGAGTAAAGTTCCACAATTAAGTTTTCATTGATGTCAGATGGTAGGTCAGAACGTTCTGGTGCATTCTTAAACGTGCCTTCCATTTTCTTATCATCAACTTCGACCCATACAGGACGCTCTCTTTGTGCGGCTAGTTCTAGCGCAGCAACGATCCGAGCCTGCTTCTTAGATTTTTCTCTAATAGTAATAACGTCAGTTGCGGAAACATTATAAGAAGGTATATTAACCGTTTTGCCATTCACTAAGATAGCTTTATGACTAACTAACTGGCGACCTTCTGAACGGGTACTACTAAAACCCATTCGATAAACAACGTTATCCAAGCGAGATTCTAATAGTTGAAGTAGGTTTGAACCTGTTGCACCTTTTAAACGTGCTGCTTCTTTATAATAATTTCTGAATTGCTTTTCAAGGACGCCATAGATACGACGTACTTTTTGCTTTTCTCTTAATTGAAGACCGTAGTCAGATAACCGACTTCTCCGAGCACCATGAACACCTGGTACTTGATCGATCTTACATTTATCCTCAATAGCACGAACACCGCTTTTCAGCATTAAATCAACGCCTTCACGACGTGCTAACTTGAGTTTAGGTCCTAAATATCTTGCCATTTTCTATTCTCCAGCAAACCTAAAGTTACACGCGACGCTTTTTAGGCGGACGACAACCATTGTGTGGGATAGGTGTAACATCAGTGATGTTCGTTATTTTGAAGCCCGCATTGTTTAAAGCTCTAACAGCAGACTCTCTACCTGGTCCTGGTCCTTTGACGAATACTTCCATATTCTTCATTCCCATATCCTTAACCATTTGAGCTACCCTATCTGCTGCTACTTGAGCGGCGAAAGGAGTACTTTTACGCGACCCTCTAAATCCAGAACCACCTGCGGTAGTCCATGCTAGAGCGTTGCCTTGTCTGTCAGTTATAGTCACGATTGTATTATTAAAAGATGCATGGATATGAGCCATGCCATCTACTACGTGCTTTTTAACCTTTTTACGAGAACGAGGTGTGTTTGCCATAATCGTTATCTCTTAATTGGTTTACGAGGACCCTTACGAGTACGCGCATTTGTTTTAGTACGTTGTCCACGGACAGGTAAACTTCTTCTGTGGCGAATACCACGAAAACAACCTAAATCCATTAAACGTTTAATATTCATAGACACTTCACGTCTTAAATCGCCTTCAATAGTGAATTTTGCGACTTGTCCACGTAGTGACTCTATTTCCGCCTCGGTAAGATCTTTAATCTTTCGGTTCTGATCGATACCAGCTGCATCACAAATAACTTGCGAACGACTGCGACCAACACCAAATATAGATGTTAAAGCAATTACCGCATGCTTATGGACTGGAATGTTAATACCAGCTATACGGGCCATTGACCTACTCCCAACATTAGTTCTTT
>JAHRVB010000059.1 GCA_019090895.1 Kangiellaceae bacterium | reverse complement strand
ACTCTTGATATTCCATCAATCTCGTTAATAATTCTGCCAGAAACTAACTCCAAAAACTCATAGGGTAAATGTGCCCACCTCGCGGTCATAAAATCGATTGTTTCTACTGCTCTGAGTGCTATCACATAGTCATACTTTCTGGCATCTCCCATAACACCGACCGACTTAACCGGTAAGAAAACAGCAAATGCTTGAGACGTCTTACGGTACAAATCATGGTTATAAAGTTCTTCAATGAAAATATTATCAGCCAATCTCAACAAGTCGGCAAATTCCTTTTTTACTTCGGCTAATATTCTTACACCGAGTCCTGGACCAGGAAATGGATGACGATAAAGCATGTCATGGGGCAAACCTAATTCGAGTCCAATTTTTCTGACTTCATCTTTGAATAACTCTCTCAATGGTTCGACTAATTCAAGCTTCATATCATCAGGTAAACCACCGACGTTGTGATGCGATTTAATCACATGCGCTTTACCTGTTTTCGCACCGGCAGATTCGATGACATCTGGGTAAATAGTCCCCTGAGCCAACCACTTTGCATTTGCCAATTTCTCCGATTCTATTTGAAACACATTGACAAATTCTCGTCCGATAATTTTTCGTTTAGCTTCTGGATCAACTTCTCCTTTTAAGGCGTCGAGGAAGCGATTTTCTGCTTCTACTTTTATTACATTCAATCCGAAGTCAGAATGAAACATATCCATTACTTGTTGACCTTCATTAAGTCTAAGCAAACCATTATCAACAAATACACACGTCAACTGTGAGCCTATTGCTCGATGCAATAACATAGCGGTGACCGACGAATCGACCCCACCCGACAGACCAAGTATTACCTCATCCTTTCCTACTTTTTCTCTAATTTCTTTGATTGCATTGTCAATAATATTCTCAGAAGTCCAAAGTTTCTCACAACCACAAATCTTTCGAACAAAGCGTTCAAGAATTCTTCCGCCTTGGTGGGTATGTGTGACTTCAGGGTGAAATTGTACTCCGTAAAACTGTTTGTCTTCATTTGCCATCGAAGCTAATGGCGCGTTGTCAGATTCACCGATTGCGACAAAGCCTTCAGGAAGTTCTGTTACTTTATCACCATGACTCATCCAAACATCTAATACACCTACACCGGCTTCTGAATGATCTTCAATTCCCTCGAATAATTTTGAGGCATCGGCATGTCGAACTTTTGCATAACCAAATTCTTTTTTATTCGAAGACTCAACTTTGCCGCCCAACTGATGAGCCATCGTCTGCATTCCATAACAAATGCCTAAAACAGGGACGCCTAGATCAAACACCATATTGTTAGCTCTCGGAGTATTATCGCCAATCACGCTTTCAGGACCACCTGATAGAATTACTCCGTCGGGTTTAAAATCTTTAATATATTCATCCGCTAAATCGAACGGGTAAAGTTCACAATACACGCCGAGTTCTCTCACTCGCCTTGCGATCAATTGTGTATATTGAGAACCAAAATCAAGGATTAGTATTTTTTGCGAATGGATATTAGCCGGCATATTATGAATACCTTTGAGAGAATGAAAAGTTTATAAACTTTTCGATTGTTAAAATTAAACTCCTATAAAATACAATTTCATAGGAGTCATTCTGTTCGTTGGCTATAGATTCAGTCGGTTATTTCAATGACTGATAATTAGGGGCTTCTTTGGTAATTTGTACGTCATGAACATGACTTTCACGCATTCCGGCCGCTGTCACTTTTACAAACTCAGTGCTGGTTCTATACGTTTCAATATCTTTACAACCGGTCAATCCCATTGAAGATCGAAGCCCACCAAGCATTTGGTGAATAATGGCATTTAATGCGCCTTTGTATGCAACTCGTCCCTCGATGCCTTCAGGAACGAATTTATCAGCCGCATTATTTGACTGAAAATATCGGTCTCCTGAACCGTGTTTTTGAGCCATAGCGCCCAGCGATCCCATGCCTCTGTAGGATTTATAAGAACGCCCTTGGTATAATTCGACTTCGCCAGGGGCTTCTTCTGTTCCGGCAAACATCGAACCAACCATTACCGAGAACGCACCTGTCGCAAGCGCTTTACACATATCGCCAGAATATCGAACACCGCCATCTGCGATCAATGGAACCCCTGTCCCTTCGAGCGCAGCTGCAACATTATCAATTGCCGAAATCTGTGGTACACCAACACCAGTGACAATTCTTGTGGTACATATCGAACCTGGACCTATACCAACCTTTACACCATCCGCACCGGCAGCAACTAAATCTTTAGCACCTTGGCCTGTGGCTATATTACCGCCAATCACTTGAATATCTGGATAGTGTGTCTTAACCCATTTAACTTTATCGAGTACGCCCTGAGAATGACCGTGGGAAGTATCAACCAAAATAATATCGACTCCTGCTTTAACTAAAGCTGCGACACGATCTTCTGTATCGGGCCCAGTACCAACAGCAGCACCAACCCTTAGATGCCCCAAATTGTCCTTACAGGCATTCGGCTTGTCTTCTGCTTTTTGAATATCTTTTACGGTATACATACCAGTTAGATGAAAATCATTGTCTACCATTAGAACTTTTTCAATTCTATGCTGGTGCATCAACGATAAAACGTCATCTGCAGTTGCAGTTTCAGTGACAGTGACTAAATTCTCTTTTGTTGTCATCACCGAAGTAATGGGTTGGTCTAACTGATTTTCAAATCTTATATCTCGGCTGGTGACAATTCCCAAGAGTTCACCATCTTTTACGACGGGTAAACCTGAAATACCATGAAGCGAGGTTAATTCTTTGATTTGTCCAATAGTTGTTTCAGGTGTCACCGTAATCGGATCCGTCACCACACCACTTTCAAATTTCTTAACTTTGAGGACTTCAGCAGCTTGTGAATCTATATCCATATTCTTATGAATAAAACCGATACCACCTTCTTGGGCAATCGCAATCGCTAGCCTAGATTCTGTGACAGTATCCATGGCAGCTGACACCAATGGGATATTCAGTGTTATGTCTCGAGTGATTTTGGTCTTAAGTTCAACCATATTTGGAAGGACTTGAGAGTGTGCAGGAAGAAGTAAAACATCGTCAAATGTGAGGGCTTCTTGAGTGATTCGCATTGTAAATTTCACCGTTTCTAGAAGGACTGATGCAGCCAAAGCGGGATTATACAGACATTTTTAACTGAGTAACAATTATTTTTTTAAAATTTTGCTGCTAAATTTCACCATCGGCCTCAAACATTGGAATAGATTACCCCCAATAGCATTATGTATATTTCTGCATTTCGTCAATAAGCCTCCCTCGCGCTGCAATAAAACAGGTAGAATATATCCAATGTAAGCCGCTGTTCAGATATACTCGATTAGCTCTTTGACATGACCTCTATATTACCTCTACAAATATGAGTAATTCTATGCGAAAACCTTTTCTTCAACCGCAACAACCGAAAAGTGTAGCGGACCGTCAAATACTGACAGTGAGTCAACTCAATTGTAAAGCTAAGGCCATTATTGAATCTAATTTTACTAATATATGGATAGAAGGAGAGATTTCTAACTTCATTAAAGCCGCGTCAGGACACTGGTATTTTTCACTTAAAGATGAAAGTGCTCAAATTAAAGGCGCTATGTTTAAGTTCAAAAATAAACACATATCATTTACTCCTTCAGAAGGAGATAAAGTGCTAGTTAAAGGTAAAGTGAGCTTGTATGAGGCCCGTGGTGATTATCAACTGATCGCCGATTATATGGAGCCATCGGGTGTTGGAAAGCTGCAACAAGAATTAACTCGCCTAGTAACAAGATTAGAAAGCGAAGGATTGTTCTCCAAACAAAATAAAAAACAACTTCCAAATCTACCTAGAGCGATAGGAGTTATCACGTCAGGCACTGGTGCCGCAATTCATGATGTGCTGACAGTATTGAAACGCCGTTGCCCGATGGTTCCGGTAGTAATCTACCCTACTCAAGTTCAGGGGGCCGCAGCTTCAAAAAATATCATTGAATCGCTCAAAACAGCCCAATTGAGAAACGAATGTGATGTATTGTTAATGACTCGCGGTGGTGGTTCTCTCGAGGATCTTTGGTGCTTTAATAACGAGCAATTAACACGAGAAATACATCGATGCACCATACCCATTGTGGCGGCAATTGGTCACGAAGTAGATGTCACTATCACAGAACTAGCAGCAGATTTAAGGGCCGCGACGCCATCGGCTGCCGCTGAACTATTGGTCCCGGAGCAACAAACTTTATGGCAAAAAATCGATTGGTTCAACCAAGATATTATCGCTCATATTCGACAAAAAATTAACGCTCAACAAGTAAGACTCAATACCGCCAAGCTTAAATTACGCGACCCAGAACGACAAATTTTGATGGCATCAAATAAACTAACGGAGCTAAATCTTTCACTCAAAATGTCATATGAATGTAACATCAATAAAAAGCGTACTAAACTTGAGGAACTGAGCAAAAAACTAAAAACCTTTCATCCAAGAGAAAGATTATTAGTCCAACGTCATCGGCTGGATCTGTTGGCAAATAAATTGAAAATATCAGAAGTTAGACTTCTGGAATCAAAACGAAACCAGCTTAGCATAAGAGCAAGTCTACTTGATACGCTAAGTCCCTTGTCAACGCTAGCACGGGGTTACAGTATCACTCGCGATCGAGAAAACAAGAGAGTAATAGTAGACGCCAGCCAAGTTAAAATTGACCAAGAGCTCACCGTTCTATTGTCACAAGGGGAAATTTCGTGTCGTGTTACGTCAAACAGTTAGTGTTACAAATATCAGGAATTTCTTGTGGTGGTAGAGGCTTCGAGAAAATATATCCCTGAACTAAATCACATTTATGTTCCGTTAGAAAATCTAATTGCCACTCGTCTTCAACACACTCAGCGACTAACTCTAGCCCTAAACTGTGAGCAAGTATAATGGTCGAACGAACGATACCTTGGCTTGCTTTGTCTGTTCTTAAATTCTGTATGAACATGCCATCTAATTTTAGTGTGTCTGCAGGAAAGTCTTGAATATATTGAAGTGAAGAATAACCAGTTCCGAAATCGTCAATCGCTATTTTTGCTCCGAGCGCCTTAATTGCTCGTAAGTTTTCAATGGTCCTTTCTGTTTGCTCTATGAATACCTGTTCAGTAATTTCGATTTCTAACTGCTCTGCTTTTAATTGATTAACAATGATTTCTGTCTTGATATGTTCCAGTAGTGAATTGCTAATCAAGTGACCAGCTGATACGTTGATGGCCACAGTAAGATTGTCCACTCCAATATCATTCCATATTTTAAGCTGTTTACAAACTTCTGAGATCACCCAAAGATCCAGTTTGTTAATTAACCCTGTTTCTTCAGCTATTGGGATAAACTCACCTGGGGACACCTGACCCAAAGTAGGACTGTTCCAACGAACAAGAGCCTCGACATTTCTAAAATCGCCACTCTGAAGATTCTTTTGAGGTTGATAAACGAGAGTCAACTCGTCATTTTCAATCGCCTTTCTTAGATTTTCTTCGATAGCCAATCGTTCCAGAGAGGCGTTATTCATTTCTTCGGAGAAAAAACTAAAATTACCGGGACCTTTTTTCTTAGCGTCGTACATGCTAATGTCTGAGTTTTTGAGTAGTATCTCATGACCAAGTCCATCGTCTGGGTATACACTTATACCGATACTAGTAGACATATGTAAATTATGTTCTTGCAGCTGAAATGGTCGATTAAAACATTCTATAATTCTAAGCGCAGTGCGAGCAGCATCCTTAGGGCGTTTCAAATTCTCAAGCAGAAATACAAATTCATCACCACCTAATCGTGCGACGGTATCACCATCACGTTGGGTTTCTTTAAATCGCTTAGCGACTTCTTTTAATAATAAATCTCCATTTTGATGTCCAAACGTGTCGTTAACCATTTTGAATCTATCGAGGTCGAGATATAACACCGCTATATTAGATTTAGTACGAGCGGACTTTGAAATGGCTTGGTGTAAACGGTCAACCAATAAGTAACGATTAGGAAGGCTCGTCAGTGAATCGTAATGAGCTTTTTGAAATAATTGTTTTGTTCTAACATCAACAAGCTTTTGAAGTTGCTTTCCTCTAGCAGAAAGATTGCTCTCGCGCTCTTGAGCTGCATCCAACATTTGGTTAAACCCTTTAACTAACCTCCCTATTTCACCATCTTCACTCGGCACCAATCGCTTCTCATACTCTTTCGATTGGTGGATATGATTAATATGACTAACCATTTTTGTAATCGGATTAGTCAACAGCTTCTGAAATAGGCCTGCGAGCAAGAACGTAACGACTAACATTAAAAACCCAACTGCCCCCATCATTTCCGCTACAAAATAATTTGACTCAAATAATAATTTTGAATCATGTTCTACATAGACATAACCAAGTTGCTTATCCATAAAGACAATAGGTTCGGAAATAATAAATTTTAAGCCTGTTTCGTTTTGTTTAACTGCCAGTGCCATATTCGGTAAAGGCATATCTGCAATTCTTGAATAATTACCTAATAGCGTTTTGTTGGGCAAGACAATTGCGGCAAAGTCCACTGACTCAATCGCCGAGAATAATTTCACCACTTCTTTTGCTGCTTTGTTGTCTCTCGATTGCAATGCTGAAATGGCTTCTTTGCCAACGAGTTGAGCTTGCTGAATTGCGTGCTCGGTAGTCGTAAGTTCTACAGTAGGCTTGACGAAAACAAAGAAATAGCCAGCAGAAAGCAGCATAGCAACAGCGACGGCACTGAAGAGCATGAGTGATAGTTGCACTTTAAATGGGGTTGAAGGCCTTTTCTTTTCCACTATTAATTCTGTTTTCTTTAATTCGTCTAATGGCTTAAACAATCGAAAACTAGGCCATTTGATGAGTAATTAAGGGGCTTTAAACCTAGAGTGACGGTTTAAAAATCGCATATCCACTTAGCATAGCCAATATTTGCCTTGAACGGCTAACAATTTTGCCCTTTTTTACATTTTATGTGAAGCCTGCATCACCAAACAACCTGAGACTTGCTCTACAAGAGATAATCTCAAGCTGTTAATCTAAAATTCTGTTAAAGATATGAAGCCTGGTTGAGTACTAATCGGCAAATAATCGCCAATACTCGCATCGAAATGATAATCTTTTTCCCATTCGGCAATGTTTTTGACAATTAGTGCAATTGAATGACATATAAACTTTGCTTCCTCGTCTTTGGTGATGGGATGGAGTGAAATTCGCACCCAACCCGGTTTATGGGTCAAATCGCCTTGGTCAATTTGACAAGTAATCTCTTGAGAGGTTTCTTCATCAACCCCCAGTAATATATGCCCATAAGTTCCAGCACACGAACAACCGCCTCTGGTTTGAATACCGAATCGATCACTTAACAACCGCACGAGCAAATTGTAGTGAATATTAGGTATATAAAAGGAGATTACACATAAGCGGTCTTTGTGCTGACTGTGTAAAATTTGTAAATTCGGAACCTTAAAAAGGTTATGATACATCAAGGTCACCAACTCTTTTTCTCGATGACGTATATTTTCGGTTCCCATTTTGTCTTTAAGTCGGATACACAAAGCCGTCCGGATCGTTTGTAAAAAACCAGGAGTTCCACCATCCTCCCTAGTCTCTATATCGTCAAAAAACTGATGCTCTCCCCAAGGGTTAGTCCAGGCAACCGTACCACCACCAGGATGATCAGGTATAGTATTATTGTAGAGAGCTTTATTGAAAACCAAAACGCCTGAACTTCCTGGTCCGCCTAAAAATTTGTGTGGAGAAAACATGATAGCATCAAGCCGTTCCAGAGCATCTTCGGGGTGCATGTTGATATCAACATAAGGAGCCGAGGCGGCAAAATCGATGAAACAATAACCGCCATTCTGGTGCATGATACGAGCAAGCTGACGATAGTTGGTCTTTATCCCGGTAACATTACTACAGCCTGTAAAACTACCAATAATTAAGGGTCTACTCCGATATTTTATTAGGCTATTTTCCAGTGCATTCAAATCAGGTAATCCATCAATATCTTCAGGAACTCTCACAACCGTGACAGCGCACTCTTCCCATGTGGTTTGATTTGAGTGATGCTCCATATGAGTAATAAAAACAACCGGTTTATCTTCTTCTGCAATTTGTATTTTTTCTGACCATTTTTCGGGAATTTTCAACCCAAGGATTCTTTGAAATTTGTTGACAACAGAAGTCATCCCCGCACCCGAGCATATCAGCACATCATTCTCATTAGCGTTAACATGACTCTTTATCATTTGCTGAGCTTCGTGATACAGATTGGTCATAGCGCAACCCGTGTAACTAGCCTCGGTATGGGTATTCGCTACGAGCGGACCAATTTTTTCACTGATAAATTGTTCTATCGGTCTATACAGACGTCCACTAGCGGTCCAATCCGCATATAACACTTTGTTATCGCCGTATTGAAAGCCATTACCGATAACGTTTTCTCGAAATTGTTTAAAGTATTGTTCTAAACTCATATGGACACCTTTGCTAACCGCGCAATAAAAGCGGTTGCTGAATACTAATAGCTGATGAGTATATTATTTCACTATGACCGGGCAAATTTACACTAAAATCACTAACTTATTGGTCAAATTGTGACATTTATTTCTAATATTCACAAAATAATGGTATATAATTCCAAGAATGGATAAATTCGATAAGAAAATTCTTAATATACTGCAAAAGAACTGTACGCTTCCCGTTAGTCAAATTGCTGAAAAGGTAGGTCTGTCAACAACTCCTTGTTGGCGCCGTATTCAAGCGATGGAAAAGTCTGGCGTTATAAAATCTCGAGTCGCTATTATTGACCCGGAAAAATTAAATGTAGGGTTAACAGTGTTTGTTATGGTAAAAACTAATCAGCATAATCCTGATTGGCTCGACAAATTTTCAAAAACGACAAGCGAATTCCCGGAAATAATGGAATTTTATCGACTAAGTGGTGAAGTCGATTACCTTTTAAGAATAGTTGTTCCAGATATGAAAGCATTTGATCAATTTTATAAGCGCTTAATTGCTCAAGCTGATTTCTCCGATATAAATTCGAGTTTTGCGATGGAAGAAATTAAATATACAACTTGTTTACCACTAGAATATATATAATAAACTAAAAGTAATCTGTACGATAAAATTAAAGGATGGCAATTATCGTAAGCAATTTCAATCAAACTAGCGGTGCAAAACGAACATGCCTGCTGGCTCTCGTTTTTCTATCGCCATGGTCACTAGCTCAGACTTTAGAAGACCAGACTATTGACAATCAACCGCTAGCTGTAAAAGCTAAAACAATTATTGAAGATGCGAATTCGGCCTCGGAAGAGCAACTGTGTGCTAATGCTCGAAATCTGGAAACTAAGACAAAAACACAGAAAGAGATCGAGAAAAACTGTCCATCACTGAAACAGGAAGATTCTGTAGAAAGCGAAGTTTTCTCTGAAACTGTCGATTCAGATGAAGAAAACCAATCAAAAAGAGTAATATATAAAAAAGCGATTGTAGTAGCCAATTGGATTGACAAATTCTTTGGAGCAGATCAAGAATTAGAGTCTGCTAGTTATGATTACCTAAGATTGATAAATAATTTTGTATTCAGAGAAGGTGAAGAACCAAAATTCCGGCCAAGAATCAAGGCAAAAGTCCATCTCCCTCAGCTAAGCAATCGAACCAGCCTATTATTTTCTAACGACAAGGCAGCCGATAGTAAAGATTTTGCTACCAATGAAATTGAAAGAAGTGGCATCGATAATATCGATAACAAGGACCTATCGGCAGCTTTAAATTACCAAGTAAAAAAAGGTCTCAAATATAAATTGGATTTTAGACTGGGTCTAGACTCTTCACTCGACGTTTTTGCTTTTGCTCGATACGGTTCTCAACTCTATGAGAACGAAACATTCGATCTTGAAAATTTAAATTACTTTTTCTGGGAAGAAAAAAAGGGTTATGGTATCGCAACTGAATTTGAAATGAACAAGATTCTCGATGATAGGAATTTGTTCCGATGGAAATATTCTATCCTAAGGGCTGAGAAAAGCCGTGGCAATGAATGGAAAAATAAGATTACCTTAGTTAATCAATTGGATGAACAACAATGGATCACTTATGATTTTTCGGTCAAAGGAGCTTCCGAATTAGATTTTGATGTAGAAACATACCGATTTTCAGTTAGATACAGACGTAAAACATCTGTCGATTGGCTCTTTCTTGAAGTGGAACCTGAAGTGAAGTTCATGAGAAATCAACGCTACCCCGAAAGAGAACTAGCGCCTGGAATAGCAATAAGATTAGAAGTTCAATTCGAATAAATTTCCTTCCTAATAAAATACAAAACTAACTTCCAGCAATCATCATCTCGGGCAGCAACCAAGAGCCAGTCAACACACTACTTCGATAATCGAAATCATTCCCCACAGCAACGACGCTTGCAAACATTTCTTTTAAGTTGCCTGCAATAGTAATTTCTTGAACAAAATACTGTATTTCTCCATTCTCGACCCAAAATCCTGAAGCACCACGCGAATAATCACCAGTGATCATATTGACACCATGCCCCATCATTTCGGTAACGATGAGCCCAGTATTCATAGACTTGACTAATTCATCAAAATTGCTGCCAGTACTAGTTAACTGTAAATTATGGACCCCTCCACCGTGACCGGTAGGCTGCATCCCTAGCTTTCTTGCGGAGTAACTGTTCAATAGGAAATTATTTATAGTTCCATTTTCGACGATCATTCTTTCTCTAGTGGCTAAACCTTCATTATCATGCCACGCGCTAGCGAATCCTTTCTCTATAAACGGTTTTTCATTCATGGAAAGAAACTCTGGAAAGATCTGTTTATCCAATCCTTCCAAGAGAAACGACGATTTACGGTAGATATTGGCACCGCTAATCGCAGCTTTAAAATGACCTATTAACGTTCGAGCCATTTCCGGAACAAATAGTACTTTCGCTTTTTGAGTTTTAATCTGTCGCCCATTAAGCCGAGAGATGGTTCGTTGAGCTGCTTTTTCACCAATAATCTTCACAGCTTCCAAATCATTAAAATCTCGCGACACTGAATACCAATGATCACGTTGTTTTCCGAGTGAATCTTCAGCTAATAAAACACAACTCACACTGTGTCGGGTAGAAGGTGACGCAGCTTTAAAGCCATGAGAGTTCGTGTAATATCGAATGTTACGATGACTGCTGAATGAAGCGCCTTCACTATTGCTAATTTTATTACTGTATGCAAGACCATGCTCTTCGCATTCTAGGGCAAGAGATTTAGCCTGTTCCGCGTCGATTCCCATGGGATTGTCCAGTTTCAAGTCGACTTCTTTTTGTGCCATTAGTGACTCATCGGCCAAACCAGAAAACTCATCGGGTTGAGTAAATTTCGCAATATTAAGTGCTGCATCAACAGCCATGCGCAACGAACTAACTGAAAGGTCGCTAGTTGTCGCAACTCCTTTTTGTTTCCCCAAATAGACACTTATTCCAAAACTATTATCGCGATTATATTCTAATGTCTCTATTTCTTGATTTCTAACGGTTACACTTAGACCAATATCTTTACTCACACCGATCTCGACTTGTGACGCACCTTTGCTCTTTGCATAATTTACAAGATCTAACGTTGCAGATTCAAAAAACTCGATTTCTTTCTTAACATCTATTTCATCTGCTTTTGCTTGTAGTTGTTCAACTTGCTTCATAGTTTGCCCATTGCTTCCAAAGTCAAATGTTGACTAAGGTAGTTCTTAAATTTAGTTATCGCTTGCTGCTTCTTTTTCTCTTCTTTCACACTCAATAAGTTGCGTACTAATTGTCTTAATGTCTGTCGTTCCAAAGAATTAGAAAGTTGCATAATTTGTTCAACTTTACTCGCACTATCTTCAGCTAATGATTCGACGAAGACTGTGAAGGTGTCTTTAGTTTTAACACTCGCCTTAGCTTTTAATTGAGAATTTAGCTTATTCGATAGATATAATCGAATCTCATCTTCATCCTCATAGCGCAAGCACTTTCCGACAAACATCAATTGTCGTTTTCGAGCGAGGTTAGTTGTTATTTTTTGGTAATCTAAAATGCTTTTTAAAGTGACTTCAGACATCGGTAGCTGAGAAAGTTTTTCGGATGAAAGCTGAGTTAACTCTAATCCAAACTTCTTAATCGCTTGAGCATCTTTTTTTAAGCGAGTCTTACTTATGAACTCGTCATCTTGTTGTTCAATCACGTCTCTTTCCTCTCAGTAAGATGACTTTAGTTGGTTCCACCGACAGTTAATTCGTCTACTTTAAGTGTTGGTTGACCGACACCGACAGGCACACTTTGTCCTGCTTTACCACAAATTCCGACACCGTTATCAAGTGCCATATCATTTCCAACCATGCTTACCTTGGTAAGTACATCGGGTCCATTTCCGACTAAAGTAGCTCCTTTAACCGGCGCTGTTATTTTACCATTCTCAATCAAATAGGCCTCACTGGTCGAAAATACAAATTTTCCAGATGTAATATCAACCTGACCACCACCAAAATTGGGCGCGTAAATTCCTTTCTTAACTGATTTAATAATGTCCTCTTTTGGTGTTTCACCAGCGAGCATAAATGTATTCGTCATTCTTGGCATTGGAAGACAAGAATATGACTCCCGGCGACCATTACCTGTCGAACGCTCCCCCATAAGCCGAGCATTTTTTTTATCGTGCATGTAACCAGTGAGTATACCTTTATCGATTAATGTCGTTGATTCTGTTGGCGTACCTTCGTCATCAATGTTTAACGAGCCCCTTCTTCCCTGAAGGGTTCCATCATCTACTATAGTGCACAGCGGCGACGCTACCCGCTGGCCTATTCGATCACTGAAGGCCGAAGAGCCTTTTCGATTGAAATCGCCTTCCAAACCGTGCCCTATAGCTTCGTGTAACAACACCGCAGGCCAGCCAGATCCCAACACTACAGGCATTAAACCCGCAGGAGCCGCAATTGCTTCGAGGTTTATTAACGCTTGATGAACCGCTTGTTGGGCTAGTTCTTGAAGCAATTCATCAGTCAGGATTTGATAACTATCACGTCCACCAGCACCGGAACTACCCCGTTCAGTTTTCCCATTTTTGTCGATAATAACGGTAACGTTTGCTCTAACTAAAGGTCTGATATCACTACAGAATGTACCATCTGAAGCACAGACCAATATCTTCTCATACACTCCAGACAACGACGCAATGACTTCTCTCACAGCAGGATCAATGCCTCTAGCCATTTTATCAAGTCTATGCAATATCGCTAACTTTTCTGTTTCCGTCAGACTCATTAGGGGATCATCTTCGGTATATCTTGAGATTTGGCTTAAAGTGGGTGCAATTCTAACCTGGCCCTGTTGACCAATATTGGCAATCGAGCGAGAAGCTGAAGCAGCTTGTTGAATAGCTGGCAATGTAATTTCTTCCGAATAAGCGAAACCAGTCTTATCTTCAGCGAGAGCTCTAATACCGACTCCTTTGTCACTACTAAAGCTGGCGTCTTTAACAATACCATCTTCTATCATCCACGATTCATGACGACTACTCTGGAAATACAGTTCAGCGAAGTCTACTTTATGAGTCATCATAGATTCCAATGTCTTGACTATATCATTTGAATCAAGGGCACCAGGCAGAAGAAATTCTTGAGTTGGATCATTTATAATATTTGACATAGCCTTTCCAGCAAAACTTATATGAGTGCGACCGAAATACTTTAGGTTTCGAAAATAAGTCAATTTACAGGTACTTCTAACATCAACAAATAGAACTCCTGCGCTAAAATGGGAGAACTAGTCGAAAGTTGTTAACGTTAAGAAAATGATGTTGTGTTTATCATGTGTAATTATAACTTTTTATGCTCGAGGACGGGAAATTCTTTTCTCAATTGAGCTTGCTGGGAGAAGTCAATTTGTTGAATGCAAAAGCCAGCACCAAATTCAATAGTTGACATTAGTTCACCCCAGGGAGAAATAATACTCGAATGCCCCCACGTCTCTCTACCATTAGCGTGTTTACCGCCTTGCGCGGCTGCAACAACGTAACACAGATTTTCAACAGCTCTCGCTCGGAGTAATAACTCCCAATGCTCTTTACCCGTTTTGTAGGTAAAAGCCGCTGGAATAATGGTTAGAATACATCCTTCATCCTGTAGTTCGCGAAAAAGCTCAGGAAAACGCAGATCATAACAAATGGCTAGCCCTATCTTGCCCCAAGGAGAATCAAAACTCACGGTTCGAGTGCCTGCGAGTGTATAACGAGATTCGCAATAGCGATTCTTATCATCTCCCACCACAACATCGAATAAATGGATTTTATCGTACCAAGTCACCACCTCACCTGCTGAGTTAAATACATAGCTTCGACCGTACGGTCGAGAAGGATCGGACGATTCAATGGGATGACTTCCTGCGATAATCCAGACCGATAATTCTTGGGCCAGTCGACTCAGAGCTGCTTGTACTTTTCCATCTTTGTGCTTTTCCACATACTCAAATTTATCAGTTTCCTTTTGTGCCATTATCGCAAAGTACTCTGGCAGTACCACCATGAGCGCTCCATCATTGGTAGCTTCTCTAATAAGTGATATCGCAGTATTGAGATTATCATTGAAATTTTCGCTTGAGACCATTTGAATACAAGCAATAGGAAGTGATGAACAGTTCATATAATTCCACTTAACAAAACGACTTTAAACACAGACTAAACTAATGTGTTACTAAAAAGTTCAGGTTCTACTAGAAATTCAGTTTCTAGCACTTCTACTTCAGTTGAAATTCGTTCCTTATCTTGATCTGTTTTGTTATCTAATTCTTCATCAGAACCTTTTTCTGATTTATCGATTGGATGACTACTTTGTTTAGTTTT
>JAHRVB010000058.1 GCA_019090895.1 Kangiellaceae bacterium | reverse complement strand
TAATCCCATCCAAATCGAGGTCATTGTTCTTAAATCGGTCTCAATAAGTGAGTTTATTTCAAACCCAGGATCAGACCAACATAAATCGACGGTCCCGCATTCTTCAATGATTAACCACCAATTTTGTTTGGTGGAAGGTAGTTCGGGGTATTTAAACTGAATGATTACTTTTTGCTTAGGAAGCGGTTCTGGATTTAAATTCCTACGCATATCCCACATCAATAATGCAGGGTCAAGATTCTGCAGCGATAGTGTAGACTCGACCCATTTTTGGCCCCAAATTCCAATAGATTCTATGACTGATTGTAAATCACGTCCGGCCTGAGTTAAATGATACTCAAAGATAGTTGAATCCGCTTTAGACGGCGTTTTTTTTAGCACACCAGATTTAACTAACTGCGTTAACCGTTTCGATAATAAGCTCGGTGACATTTTAGGAACCCCTCGTCTTAGGTCATTAAATCGAGTGGAACCTGCAATAAATTCTCGAAGTAAAACCATTGTCCAACGCGTGCATAAAATTTCTGCAGCCATTGCAACTGGACAGAACTGCTTATATTTTGGTTCCATGATGATCGTCCTGATTAACTTTGGATTATTTATGCTAACAACTTGTAAAGGGCTGCACTAGTACATTTTCAGAACTAGTAAAGATTAAAACATGACGAGATACTACCTGTGACTAAATCCAAAGATTGATGTAAGGAGAGTATCAATGAGAAATTTTACAAAAATACTCGCTAGTTATTCTAATTTTTGCGACTGTTAGTTCCAATACCATGAAGGTCTTTGCCTCGGAGCATATAACGGATCAAAAACAATTAGTTTTACGGCAGCAGTTAAACAAAGCCAATGCCAAGTGGCTGCCGCAATGGAAAATGGCCCATCAAGGCTTCGCTGGGATAAACGACCTCTGCAAATAGGTGATCACGCGCCAGATTTCGAATTGCTGGATTCTAATGGTAGGAAAGTTAGTCTAAAAAGCTTTTGGAGTGAAACGCCTACACTTTTGATATTTTGGCGCCATTATTGATGTGGTTGTGGGATAGAAAGGGCCGAGCGACTACGAACAGAGTATCCGGCTTTATTGGAGCAAGGAGCGAACATTATAATCATCGGTCAAGCTGAGCCGGAAAGAACCGCCGAATATGCTAAACGAAATAAACTGAGCAGAACGATATTGAGCGATTCAAGCAATAAAGTTTATCAAGGGTATGGCTTGCTGGAAGGGGATGTCTCTCAAATATTATATGGTTTACCAAAGTTCAGCTATCAAGATGGTATCGATTTAATGGAGGTACGCAAGGCTACAGACTGAGCTTTGGTTGATAATCCGTGGCAATTGCCTGGCGAGTCCGCAATTGATACCAATGGAATTGTCAAATTTATTTATCGTTATCAATACTGCTCGATATGCCTGAATTCGAAGTCCTTAAAACTGCAATAAGGGAAGCGTCATGAATGGTTCCAGCAGAGAAATCTGTTTTCTTGCCAATTGATTGCTGGTTCTATTTGTAGTGGTAATTACTGAGCAGGAAGTCAGACCACTGAAATCGCCGTTAGAAGATTTAATATACTCCTAATTTGGGGGGAATTCCGATTCTCCACAGCAAAATATTATCGAAAAGGATTTAAAACAAACCTAAAATGATATACGGTTACCTGTACCGTTAGTTCTTCATTATTAATAATTCTAGATTCTAATTGTTTGGATTAAATAGGGTGTGAATATGTACAAAGCAACCAGTGTAGATGACTACATCAATGCGCATCAAGATTGGCGAGCCCTTCTAACTAAACTTAGAAAAATTATCCACTCTACTGAGATGGCGGAAACCATTAAGTGGGGCGCTCCGGTTTATACTATTTCTGGGAAAAATGTTGTTGCTATTGGTGCGTTCAAAAGCTATGCGGGTTTATGGTTTTATAATGGCGCTTTATTAAAAGACGAAAATAACATTTTGATAAATGCTCAAGAAGGTAAAACGAAGGCCTTGCGTCAATGGCGATTTTCAGAACTTTCTGAGCTCGACGAACCGCTAATATTGAAATACCTAATAGAAGCCATCGAACTTCAAAAGGCTGGAAAGACAGTACCAAAAGCCAAACCAAAAAAGGAATTTGAAATGCCTCTAGAGCTAGCTATAGCACTCAAGAATAGTGAGCAGTTGGCACAGCAGTTTCAAAAACTGACGCCCTACAAGCAAGAAGAGTTTGCTGATCATATTGGTTCTGCAAAAAGAGAAGTCACACGTATTAGCCGTTTAGAGAAAAGCATTCCACTAATTAATGACGGAATCGGTTTAAATGATAAGTACCGTAACTGTTAATTAAGGGTGACTAATCGAATAGAGACGATCGAAGGAAGGAAATTGAATGAAGGAAATTGAAACCTTAGAAAGTAAAATTGTTTATCGAAATCATTGGATGTCCGTACGTGAAGATAAAATAAAAAGACAAAGTGGAACTTCAGGGATATTTGGAGTGGTTGAGAAACCAGATTTTGCTGCGATACTGGCAATTGAAGATGAATACATTTATTTAGTTGAACAATATCGCTATGCGGTTGAAGAACGGTATTGGGAAATCCCACAAGGTGCATGGGAAAATAAACCGGATAGTGACCCTTTGAAGCTAGCTGCAGGCGAGCTTAAAGAAGAAACAGGTTTGAAAGCTTCAAGAATACAGCATGTTGGATTCCAGTATTTGGCTTATGGTTATTCTACTCAGGGCTATAACATTTATTTAGCAACCGAACTAAGTCAATCAACGGCTGAATTAGATACAGAAGAAGAAGGGCTAATCTGCAAAAAATTTCCTTTAAAAACATTTGAAAATATGATTCTTAATGATCGTATTAAAGACGCAACCACTGTCAATGCATATGGATTGGCCAAACTAAAAGGGATGCTCTAAATACTCTTATCGATTAGCCACCAATCTAAACTTCAAATCAAATAGTGAAATAAATATCGCTAGCCACCTCTAATCAGTCTTCTATCAACCTTAGAAAAATCCATTTACATTTAAATATGTACAGGTACTTGTATTAATAGGTAGTGAAGGTTTATGATATATACAAGTACTTGTGTATATGTGTGGAGAACAAATGACTACTCAATATTTCGAACAACTAAGCCCTGCTTATTTAGCCCATTATTGTCGCAGGCTCTCCAGTTTGATCATTGATCAAGGCACACAAATCCTGTCCGATATGGGACTCGTGACTCCTGCAGCTTCAATCTCTGCCATTGTTTACATTGAGGCAAATAGTCCGGTATCAGCAGCTACATTGGCGGAAGCATTAGGGGTAAGCCATCAAATGGCGACTCAGCGAGTGAACGAGCTAGAAAAACTCAAGTTAATAAGGAGGGTTCACTCCAAGCAAGATAAACGGGTTAAGCAGATTGTCCTCACACCTTTGGCAAACAAAGAAATTAAGCAGCTAAAACCTTTTACTGAAAAAGTGGAGCAAGCATTTCGTCAATTGGAAAGCGACCTTGAATGTGAACTGATGTCTATCATTCGGAAAGCTGAACTCGCGCTACTTGCCAAGCCGCTGTGTCTACGAATTAGCGAATCTGTGAATGACTGAGTAAGCAAATAAGCGAAATTTAATTAGGAGGCAAATGAGTGAATACTAATTTAGAGCATCACAAAGACGCGACACCGTTATCCAACACCAGCAGACAAGCGGTGGTTGATTTATTATTTGTACTGGTCACACTTTTTACTCTCAAGTGGTTGTTTCTTCAATTTGAAGCGACTTGGACTTTTGCGGGACCAATATCGCTACTTGTTAGTTTGGCGGTTGCCACTTGGCGATTAAATCGGTCTAGTGAATCGTGGCGACAGCTAGGTTTTGCGAGCAAGGGGACAAAGCTTAGTCTATGTCTCTGGACCATTGGGGCATTAGCGGCCACTATTATCTTAGGAAATATCGCTCAGCAAGTTGCCAGTAGCTTAATTGCTGAGACTAACTCGGTTGATCAGCAAGCTGTTGATGCTATGTCAAATCGGTTTAAAAATGTTCCGGGCAATTTTCCAGTTTATTTTTATTGGCTGATTGTTTCTTGGGTTATTGGTGGATTGACCGAAGAGCTCTTATTTCGAGGCTTTTTAATTAATCGATTTGAAAAAGCGATGGCAG
>JAHRVB010000057.1 GCA_019090895.1 Kangiellaceae bacterium | reverse complement strand
TTTTTATAATCGGCAGAGACTTCATTCAACCAACGATTATTGGTCACCGGTAGATTATGAAGCTATGCAGAAAGTTGTGTAATCGGGTGTCTGAAAAAGTGTTGACAGATCATGGTTCATTTACTGGCCTCAAGTAGAAAGGTTCCGCGGACCGGTGGAATTATCTTTGTTAAAGCAGAGTCGAAGCAGCAAGTCGATAAGATCATTGCGCAAGATCTTATCTATATTGCAAAACTTGCTGAATACGAAATTGTCCAATTCGAACCGAGCATGATGACTCCTGAACTAGCCTTGCAAAAAGATTTGTAGTATAGGTTGATCAGTCATTTGTACAAAATTTAGCAGAATAATACGGCAATATCGTTATTTTTAGATATGGTAGTTTTAGTTATTCTACACCCCCATACAGTCCTCTACATTTGCACAACAATTATCTAACTGAGAAAAATTTAACACCTCACTATGATCGTTTTTCAATTTTTTTTGGAAAAGAATTCTATGATGTCAAAAAATATCTCAATACTCGCGTTCATCTTGATAGCGGTTGTCGTTAACTCAGGTTGTAAGAGTGAAAAAGTAAAGAAAATTATTAAAGAAGCAAATATCAAGGGTACTTGGACTGCACCAGCATACGGTGTTAGTAGTGTCGTAACCGATAACGAAATTATCCTCTATCAGTTCACTTCAGATTATTGCCAAGAGTGGCATTATGAGATTACTTACCAAGAATTTGTTGACTCGAGTAGTATGAGCGATGACTTAAATACCATTACAGCAACCTTTGCTGAAATTAAACAGCCAGGGTTTAAAATGGATAGGCAAGATAATTTACCATCAAGTTGTGCTAACGGTCTGCTCACCCAAAAGGGAGATTCGAATTACCAGTTTGACCCGCAACAGGAATTAGATGTATTTTGGCAAACATTTAATGAACACTATGCATTCTTTGATATTGAAGAAGTTGATTGGGACAATGTGTATACCCAAGCGGATGCGGCCGTAACGAGTACAACGTCGGAAGAAGAGCTCTTTATAGTATTGAGTGAAATGATTGAACCATTGAAAGACTTTCATGCTTACTTATTTTCGCCTACGCTAGAAATTGATTTTATTGTCAATCGTAAACCGGATATTGAGGACATAGCGTTACAAGAATTTGTACAAATGAATAATATTGATGACGACTTTACGGATGAGCAAGAACAAGCTTTTGAAGCTTATTTCGAAGAGCAAGTGGAGATTCATTTAGAAACTGTTTCTAGTTTTTTCGAAGACACAGATTCGACTCAATTCAACGAGGCAGAAACTATTTTTTGGAATACGCTTCCAGGTAACATCGGTTATATTTACCTTTCCTCTATGGAAACCGAAGAGCTTGGCCTAGAAGATAATAACATTCCACAAAATATCACTTTAGTAAATCAAACGTTCGATCGTATCTTAGATGATTTAGGGAATAGTAACGGGATTATCATTGACGTAAGAACTAATGAAGGGGGCGATGACTTTGTCGGACGAATGCTGACGAGCCGGTTAATTGATAGCGATTTGTATGTCTACAGCAAACAGGCTCGACTTGGTACACAAAGAACAGCAGAGCAGAGAGTAACCATTAAGCGATATTCTGGGAAACGATTTTCTGGCCCGGTGGTGGCCTTAACTAGCACCACAACTTCAAGTGCCGCAGAAACTTTTGCTCTCACCATACGTGCCAGAGACAACGCTCAGATAATTGGTGAAGCCACTGGAGGTGGGTTATCAGATACATTACCAAAAAGTCTTCCACATGGAATACATTACAGTGTACCTAACGAGTTTTATATAAGTGCCGATGGTTTGGAGTTCGAAGGTGTGGGCGTACCCGTCGACCAACCACAATCTTTCTTTACTTTAGCGCAACGTCAGTCTGAAACAGATTTAGGGTTATCGGCCGCTATTGAATGGGTGAATAGTCAGCAATAGTGGGTTGAGAGGTTTGCCAGCTAAAATCAGAATTTATCGACGTTAGTTAAAGAGGTTTTGTGTAACGAAGTTGTGTTGGGATATTTGTAAAAAAGTGCTACTCAACTTCGTTTAGATGATTGATCGTTTATTGTTATAGGTAGCTCATTAAATTTCGATAGGTTATCTAAATTTAAAATGTAAACTTTACTCATAATAAAGCTGCTGTTAATTCGTTGTAAATCAATAAAAGTCGGTATATATTACTTACAAACCGAATGACGGTATTAGTGATGTACAAGCTTTATTATTATCCTTTGAATGCTAGTTTGGCACCCCATTTCATACTCGAAGAGCTATCTGTTGAGTTTCAGCTAATTCTTGTCGACAGGAAAAACAACGCACAAAAATCAGAAGAATATTTGGCACTCAACCCGGCTGGTCGAATACCAACCTTGATAAATGGTCAGCAAGTCATCTTTGAAAGTGCTGCTATTTGCGTTTCTTTGGCAGAAAGTCATCCGAAAAATGATTTAATTCCTGCGCTCAACAGTCATTATCGGCCAGTGTTCCATCAATGGATGATGTATTTGACCAATACGCTTCAGGCAGAGCTAATGATCTACTTTTATCCTGGAAATCATGTAGCTAGTAAAGCAAACGAAGCGATGGTCATTAGTCATCAGCAAACACGAATTGCCGAAATACTGAAGATAATTGATAAGACGTTGGCACAGCAACGATATTTAGTTTCCGACAGTCTATCTGCCTGTGATTTCTTTTTGTTAATGTTATTAATCTGGGCGGATGAGTTAGATTCACCACCTTTGTCCTTTGCTAATTTGGCGGGGTTTCTTAAACACATGACTAAACGTAAGTCTGTGATTGCTGTCTGTCAGAAAGAGAAAATTGATTTAGCTAAGTATTTAAATTAACTATGATTTGTCTTTTGGTCACAATACGCAAGTAGGTTACGTCTTAATAAGTACTTATAATCGCTTACCAAGAGAACAATTAATGAAAAATCAATCGCAATCGATCAATTATCCTAGCTATATAGGCGATGTTTTTAACGAGTTATCCGGTGTTCATGATGTTATTGATAGTCACGGTTTGAATCGTACTATTTATCATCTGATTTTATTAAGAGCATCGCAAATTAATAATTGCAGGTACTGTATTGAAATGCATACTCGCGAGGCGCTGGAGGACGGGGAAGCGAAAGAGCGGTTAACGGCATTGTCTCATTGGCGACAATCCAGTCAATTTACAGAAAAAGAACAGGCAGCATTTAATTGGTGTGAAACCTTGACCTCCTTAGCTGAAGATACCGACTACTCTAAACATCGTGCTATGTTAAGACGTGTTTTTTCTGACAAGGAAATAAGCGTGTTAACGGCCAACATAGCAATGATTAATTTATGGAACCGGATTCAGATTTCTGAGCATTAAGGAGTTATGTGTGACATCGATAGAAAAGGTCATCACAATTTTTGACGATTATCGACCGCGTTTGATGGGAGTGGCTTATCGTATTCTTGGCAGTGTAGTGGATGCAGAAGACGCAGTCCAAGAAACCTTTATTAAATGGAATAAGGCAATACATATTGAGATTGAAAATCCGAAGGCCTGGTTGACCAAAGTGTGTACACGCTGTGCATTGGATCTTATTCGAGCCAATCAACGAAGCAGAGTTGAATACGTTGGAGCGTGGCTTCCAGAGCCAATACAATGCGAACAGTCATCAAATGATATAGATAATATAGAGCTCTCTTCATCACTAACGACTGCATTTTTATTGATGCTTGAGCGGCTGAAGCCGAATGAAAGAGCTGCCTATTTACTAAGAGAGATTTTTGACTTGCCCTATGAAGAAGTTGCCGATACATTGAATGTTAATCAGGTTCACTGTCGCAAATTAGTTTCAAGAGCAAGACAAAATATCGATAAGAGTAACAAGCGACATATCGCGCCGATAGCCCAACAGCAAGAGTTGCTCAATGCTTTTAGAACTGCGGTGGAAAATCGCGATGCGAGCCAATTGAAGAGTTTTCTTACTGCAGATATTCAATTGCAAGCAGATGGCGGCGGTAAAGCCCCAGCTATTATTAAACCAGTCATAGGGTTAGAAAAGGTGATTCGATTTATAACCAAGAAGCTCGCCCTTTACTGGTCGGGTCAAAAGTTAGAAAGTACAATAATTAATAACACGCTTGGATTAAAGATTATTAATGAAGGGCAAGTGACAGCATCTGTATCATTTGAATTGACTGAACGAGGGGCGCTCGAGAATATATTCATCATCCGTAACCCCGATAAGTTACAGCGATTAGGAACTGTCTTACTACATTAATTTGTTGTTTAGTTATAGATGAATAAGTTACATTCTTTATAAAGAAAATCTTAATTTTTAAGGAGAAAAGATTGTCAGAATATTTCGCTGAAATCAGTTGGTTAAAAGCAGCAAGTGAGTCTTTCGTCGATAACCAATACAGTCGCGGTCACCTTTGGTCGTTTGATGGTGGCGAGATTGTTAAAGCTTCATCATCGCCTCACGTTGTACCACTTCCTTATTCCGTCGAAGCGAATGTCGATCCTGAGGAAGCATTTGTAGCATCGTTATCAAGTTGTCATATGCTGTTTTTCTTGTCGATTGCCGCTAAACGAAGGTATGTGGTCGAAAGCTATAATGACAATGCGTTTGGTGTTATGGAGCCGGATGAAAAAGGATTGATCGCGATGACTAAAGTGACTTTGAGACCTAAAATTACTTTTTCTGCTGATAGGCAACCAACTCGGGCGCAGTTAGAAAAAATGCACCACCAATCTCATCAGCAGTGTTTTATAGCAAACTCAGTTAAAACTGTCGTCACCACTCAGATTATTGAGTAGTGACTAATTTTCTAACTTGCATTTTGATTACTTTGATGTTGATTTTAAAAGCATACTCTCGACTTCGTCTTTAGAAAATCGCAAGTGATAAAGCCGGTCGTACACTGATTCATCGATATCACCGAATGAATCTCCACCCAAATGTGTAACCATAGATGGCGTGGTATTGCTGTGTCCAACTATCAAAATCGTTTGATCCGACCTAAGCACTGTTTCAGCAAATTCTAACAATTTACGCGGGTCATATGTTTGTACGTCGAGCCCAAGTAGTTTGGCTAGCGGGGCTGCGGTTTGTTGTGTGCGATTGTAGCTTGTTGAATATACCGCAACGATGTTTTTGTCTTTCAACTGTTGGGCCAAATTGTTTGCTCTTTGGAGTCCTTGTTTTGTTAACGAAGGATTAGCTGTACCATCTGCTTGTTTTTCAGCATGTCTGACTAAATAAATACTTCGTTCTGCCAAGGTTATATTACTCCAAAGGCAGAGAAGGAGAATTGTACTAAGAAATGTCGTTTTCATTACTAATGCTTCCTATGCAGTTTTATTGAGATGGATATTAACGCGCTAACTCGATGTTTGCTATTAGATTAATGTAACTGACGATGATATATCTCCCTAAATGATATAAAAATGGGCTTAAAGCAGATTGATTATTATGTTCCGGCGTTTTAGAATAGTACGGATATTGGCCATACGAGCTGATTTGATAGAACAAAAATCAATCATACTTATCAATCAAATTAGGGACTGCCGGTTGAGGTTAAAACTCAAGATTTCCGGCTGATTAGCGCGAATGACACGAAATGCGAGCATTATTGCAGTAACCAGTGGGAAAGGTGGGGTAGGTAAAACTCATATTTCGGCTAACTTGGGCGTTCTTTTTGCCAAAACAGGCCGACGGGTTTGTGTGATCGATGCCGACCACGGATTGGCAAATATAAATCTTATACTCGGTTTACCGGCCTCTAATCAACCGCGTGATCTATTTGAACCGAACTTCGATCCCCTCAGCTGTATGATTCAGACGGAACATGGTATGGACGTATTGCCATCTTGTTCTGGAATTAGTCGGCACGGAAATGTTGAGCCTCCCAGTAAAGTGCAAATCAGTTTGATGCTTAAAAAGCTGAAACCCCACTACGATATTATTCTTGTTGATACCGCTGCTGGAATTGATGAAGGAGTTAGAAACTACTTATCACTTGCTGATCATGCTTTGCTGATCATCAACTCAGAGCCAACCTCACTGACAGATGCTTTTGGTCTGGTTCGCCGTATGAAAGAAGTACAACCTTTTTACAATGTTGTGATTAATCGTGTTAGTAATGCGGCATCGGCTACCAGTATTTACAAACGTTTTGCGGGGGCAGTGAGAAAATATATCGGCGCTCAAGTCGGTGCAATCGGTTATATCAGTGAAGATTCGTTTATGTCGGCAGCGGTGCTCAATCAAACTGCTGTAGTGAGTTATAGTCCAAGTTGTTTGGCGAGCCAATGTTTGCGAAGAATTGTTAGAACAATCGCCCGTAAATTAGCCGACGAAGCAGAGCATTCAGTTGAGCAAACCGAAGGTATTACCAATATTCCGGAATCGAAGCGAACAGAATTTATTCACGCAGAACCGGCTTTAAAAGAATCGGTACTACATGGGGCTCCAAAAACCGAGTCGGACGTAAGCACTGAGCAAGAACAGGCTGAAGGTAGTCAACGAGAGGCGTCTGAAATTATTGAAATTGAAGATGTTCCTGCTATACCAAAGTTTATTCAGTCTGAGGAAATTGATACTTTTGATAGCTGGTTACCGCAGATGAAGCAATTTTTTGATCGTAAAACCAGCACCGATCGAACAAGAGAACATCGTAAGTGTGCACTGATGACGACCCTCGGAAAAATATGTGATACCGACCCAGCGTTTCTTGCTGACCTAGAGGCGATGGTAGTGACAAGTAGCGACAAGAATTCAGACTCTATTATCGAGCAAGCAGCGCTTGCAGATCGTTTGGCGAAAACACGCTTTGTCGAAGAGCCAACCATTGAGGCTAATAACAATCGGTTAAGAGTAGGCGGTGTATCACGAGCCTTTTCAATTATTTCAAAACTCAAATAACCAACTAATTTTTACTTAATTTGTTGGTTTTTTAACTTCTCATAGTTATCAAAACGAGCTTTCTGGATAGCGATATAATCATCGAGCGATTGACCGTGTTTTGATTGAAAGTTAATCTTTTGGTTCGAAATGGCGATAATTCGGTCGACACGGAAAACTCGAAAAGCTCTTCTTAAATCGCACCAAGCGACTAAAGTCCAAACCTTTCCCCAAAAATAAAGCCCGAGAGGTTCTAGTTGCCGGGTCGTTTGGTCGCCATTAATCGCTTGATAGTCTATTTCAATTTGGTGTTGCTGGTTAACCGCTAGTCGTAACGATTCAAAATTGCGTCGATGATGATCGCTGACAGAGTAATTGGGGGCAAATAGCTTGTGATTGTTGAAACTTTGTTTTAATTCGTCGGGTAACACGGCTTCAATCTTGTCTAAAGCACTCTGTGCCGATTGTGACAATTCGCTACCAGACCAAGTCTTAAGCATATTGACACCGAGTATTAAAGCTTCGATTTCTTCTGCGTTAAACATGATAGGAGGTACATCGAGTGTGTGCCTTAGCATATAACCCACACCGGCTTCGCCCTCAACAGGTACACCAGATAAACTTAAGTCTTGAATATCTCGATAGATAGTTCGTTCTGAAACTTCCAAGCGTTCGGCGAGTTGTCTGGCCGTTACCATCGATCGATTTCGTAAGATTTGAGTAATTTGAAAAAGTCTGTCAGCTCGTCGCATATGGATTAGCGCGTCTCCGTTGAAAGTGGTTATCATTCTAACGATTATGGACAGCGGTTTAAAGCTGACAGCAAACAAATTGGTCACTGGAGGTGCTTCTGTACTTGATTCTTATCGAAGATATTTAATAGACCTTCTATAGAGTTGCTGCCCATAGTGAACATCTGTATCTTTAGGGGTCAAATTTATTGGTTGTAGAAATTAATGAAAAAGTTAACCATATTAACGCTGGCGTTTAGTACCGGATTTTCGATTATGTGCTTTGAATTGTTGGGCGGTAGGTTGCTGGCTCCCTATTTCGGAAGTAGTGTGTACGTATGGGGAAGTATCATCACTATTTTTATGCTTGCGCTTTCAATTGGTTATCTAGTCGGAGGAAAATATTCTCTGTTTCGTCCAAGCATATTCAAGTACGGTATTATTTTTATCAGTTCAGCAATTTCAATTATTCCAACGATTCTATTTTCGGAAGTGATAATGGAGTGGGTTTTCTCATTAGTCGAAGACCCAAGATATGGTTCGTTATTGGCCTCTACGATGCTGTTTATGGTTCCAACAGCGATTATGGGAATGATTGCCCCGTATTCCATTAGAATACTGACTGAATCGAAGGATTCGTCGGGTCAAACGGCAGGATTTTTGTATTTTGTATCGACTCTTGGTAGTGCAATTGGCACAATCTTCACTTCGTTCTATTTGGTGTTATGGTTGGAGATTAATCAAATTTTATGGTTAACATTTTGGATAATGTTCTCGGCGGGCGTGTTTGCATTAATTTTGAGTTTTCGACAAACGAATTCACTGGTTGATGCTAGCTAACTTCCATTTGAATTTGATATTTATAGAAGGAATTTAATCTGTGAGAACTATGTTTCATTTATGTTTGATTTTGATTGGAATCAACAGTGTTGCCGCTAAGACTTTACACAAAGAACGGTCAATTTATCGCAATATTGTCATCACTCAAAATAGCCAGAAGCGTTGCATGCGATTTGAAACACGGCGAAAGGCTGTTTCGAATCAAGCATGTATCGACCTTGATGACAAACAAAGGCTGGTTTTCGAGTATACTCGGTCCATATTATCTGGATTAGCATTTAATCAAAATCCAAAACGAATTTTGATTATCGGGCTCGGCGGCGGTAGCTTGCCAATGGCCTTTTCAAGTCTCCTACCCAGCACCGAAGTCGTTTCGGTCGAAATTGATCCTGCAGTAGCAAAACTGGCTAAAGAATATTTTTCTTATCAAGAAAGTGACTTGATCAAAACTGCCGTAGTTGATGGGCGAGTGTATGTGAAACGAGCGTTAATAAAACAGCAGAAATTTGACTGGGTTATATTGGATGCTTTCAACGGAGACTATATTCCTGAACATTTACTGACAGTTGAGTTTCTTTCAGAAGTTAAACAACTTCTGAATAAAGGGGGCCTTCTAACTGCCAATACTTTTAATGGCAGTCGTTTATATGATTATGAGTCGGTGACTTATCAGAAAGTTTTTGATGAGATTCGGATTATGAAGTCGCCAACAAAAGGAAATAGAATCATATTCGGTTGCAATTGCGACACCATGGATCAGAAATTTGTACTCGATGAATCGCTAGCGAAAAAGCTATTTCCACTCGGAGTGGATTTGCAAGAACTTCTTCCTAGAATCAACGATGAAATCGACTGGGATACAGCGGTTCCACCGTTAACGGATCAATTTTCACCGGCTAATTTGTTGAACCAATAGTTCCTCGAATTATCTTTCTTGAACACGCGCAGGCGAAAAAGACAACTAAGTAATGACTTCAAAGCAGGTTGAACATAGCCACTCATTATTCCCAATTAAGGGATTTATAACTGTCACACTATTGAAATTTATTCATTGGTTACCTGATGGGTTAACGTTAGCGACTGGACGATTCTTAGGGAGAAGGGTTTTTCAGTTTTCTGCTAAGCGAAGAAATACAATGATGACTAATTTGGCAATTGCCTATCCTGAAATGACCGAACAACAGCATAAGGAGCTTGCTGAAAAAGCCAGCGAAATGAGTGGTCAACTTATCTCAGAATTTGCTAAAGCATGGTTAGCGGATAAACAGCAAATCGTTGAACAAATTGACAGCGTGTCCAATGCGCAGTTAATTGAAGAAAACTCAAAGGACAATCAACCAGTAATTATAGTTACACCACATATTGGTAATTGGGAAATTTTTGTTCAATGGGTACAAATTAACTACCCAATGTTTGGTTTATACAGCCGCTCTCGAATACCACAACTTGATCAACTTATCTTGCAGGCACGAAGTAAGTTTGGGTGCACTCCATTTCCTGCTGATAATCGCGGTGTCTTGAATCTGTTGAGGAAGCTAAAAAAAGGAGGAATTATGGTGATGCTGCCCGATCAAGTACCGCAAAAAGGGGCTGGTACTTACTCGGACTTTTATGGAAAACCAGCATATACCATGACTTTGCTCCACAAAATGATACAAAGAACCGGAGCAAAATTATTATTTGCTCATTGTGTGAGAGGTGAAAACGGCTTTATTATAGAAATTGAAGATCCCAAATTTGACGGGCTCACTGGCGATGTAGAACAATTTAATCGTCAGTTAAATCGGCAAATAGAACTCATTATCAATCGTTTTCCTGAACAATATATTTGGGATTACAAACGATTTAAATCTCAACAGGATGGAAAGTCTTTTTATAAGAACAACTGAATAGGAGTTTTGGGGAGAAGGCTTAAATTGGAGGGGATGTGGTTTAATGAAAGCAGGCGTCGATATTCTCGAGCCAAATCGCCGCTTCTTCTTTTCCAGGGATATTAAACAAAACCATGCTGATTACCCATTTGAGCTGATCAAGGTCCACCGGCTGGGTGGATTCTAAGGCGAGCACTCTATCGATAACAGCTTCTCTGCTGTGGCTGTCGAGCACACCAACTTGTTCGAGGAAGTAAAGAAATCCACGAGCTTCGACCGAAAAGACATTTAATTCAAGAGGGTGGAATATACGAACTTGTTGGAGGCTACCTGATTCAGGAGCAAAAGATTCGGAACTTGCTTCTACTAGGCCGTCTAGCCAATCCAGCGCGAAATCTATTTCGCCAGAATCGAAGCCCACTTCTTTAAGTTCTGATACTAACGATTGAGTTTCATCAATAGCGACGAAAGCATCTTCCTGAAAACGTTCGAAAATGTACTGCAATACATCCATCACTTCGGTTTTCATTGTTATCCCCAAAAAACTAAAACTGTTCGCGTGTCTAATCATATGCGGCTTTATGAAGTTGTTAACTGTGGAATATGATCGCTGTTATAAGCGAAGATAACCACCTGTGGTGTTAACAATCCAGCCGTCTAGCTCTAATAGTAACAGCTTACTTGTAATAGTTTCTAGCGGTAATTGACTCCTAATCAGGATTGAATCGAGAGAGGTTGTTTGATAATCGACAAACTTTAGGAATTCAGCAGATTCGGAATTTAAGGGAGGTCTGGTTTCTACATGTGTTGCTTGCTTCTGAGCGAGCACAATACTGGGTAATTCTTCAATGATATCTTTGACATTTTCCACTAGTTTGGCACCCTGACGAATTAGTGAGTGGCAGCCAGAAGCTAATGGATTACTGATAGTGCCTGGAACCGCAAACACTTCCCTTGACTCGTTCATCGCGACATGTGCTGTAATTAATGAGCCACTTTTTTTTGCCGCTTCGATGACTAAAGTACCCAAGCTGAGTCCCGCAATTATGCGATTGCGTTTCGGAAAACTGCCAATAGTTGCAGATTCATTGGGGAAGCACTCTGATACTAGTAAGCCCTGCTCTGCGATAGCATGGGCCAACTCTCTATGGCGTGCTGGATAAACGAGTGATAACCCGGTACCAGTGACAGCCACCGTATACCCGTTTGTCGCAAGTGCGGCGCGATGTGCTTCACCATCAATGCCCAGTGCTAAACCACTAGTGATGGTTAAACCTTCTGTAACCAACGAGCGACAAAACTTTTGGGTATTAGCCATTCCATGTGGTGTGGGGTTACGACTTCCAACAACTGCAATTTGCGGGGTGAGTAAGTGCTCAATATTGCCGATAGTAAATAAGAATAAAGGCGGAGTTGCCGTTTGGGCCAGTAATGGCGGGTAGTAGGTAGACCCTATTGGGATAACGTTTCGGTTAGGCTCGGCCAACCATTCGAACACTGTATCAAACTGTTGTAAATCCATCCTAGCCAGCGAATCTATTGAGCGTTTTTTTAGCCCGAAATTTTGTAGTTCTGCAGGAGAGGCAGCTAGAATATAGGATGGGGATTCAAAATGATTAAGTAGCTTCTCGAGCCCGACTGGACCGACTCCACTAATTGAGCGTAGAGCGAACAATTCTCTGAGGTGTTGCTCGCTATATTGAAAACTATTACTGTCAGTTGTCATTGATATCCCACTCCTTGGGATATTTTTAGATAGATTGGTTAATTAAACCGTTTTACAGGGGTGTTTTCACCTTGTCTAAAGTATGTATCACTCGTGTTGCCTTCAATACTAGCGCTAGGCTTACTTTGTCGAAGGTACGAAAAACCATTAATTGTCCAGCTCTCTCATCAGGCAGAGTCACTTTTTGTTTTTCATTGGTGACGCTCTCTTTGATTTTGTCCCAAGTACTGACATCTTCGTCATCTAACCGTCTTTCAGTTGCGATTTTATCCACTATCGTTTGCCCTCGTTGATAGATATCCAAAACATGGCCAACTTCCATGTTTTCTCGTTCGCCACGATTAATGACAACGATATCGAATTGACCTATTTGTTCAACACCACCATAAACGGAAATGATTTGTCCGCCGTCAAATCCTGCGGGTGCATGTGGAAAATAAACAGGACGTATTTGATCGTCGTTGGTGGGCCATACGCGATCTCCGAGTCGTAATTCCTCGATAGATTTCTTAACTTTTAATATTGCAGGGTCACCAGATTTTAGTTTTAACCCTTCTCCTAAATGTACAGCCTCGGTGCCTAAATATTCACCGCTTATCGGGTCCATATAATTATCGCCGATTCTAAAGAAAGAATAGTTATTAACAACTTCGTCTTGAATACCACGAATATAGACTTTGTGATCTTGCGCAGCTAGTAAACGTTCACTATCACTTCCAACTAGATAAGGAGCTTTGTTAAGTTCGTCTTCGTCGAGAACTCTTGCTGATGTCAGAAATGGTAGGATTGCGTCCAATGGAATCGTTGTGATAGCTTGGTCTGCAGTTAGTTCTCGCGCCCTTGGTGTTAATTTTATAGTGCCATTAGGGAGTCGATTGGATTTAGTAATGCGAGGCTGACCGTCAATGTAAACCAACGAAAGAATATCTCCAGGGAATATAAGGTGAGGATTGTCTACTTGTTCGTTCACGTGCCAGATTTCTGGCCATAACCAAGGTGATTGAAGAAAAGATTGGGAGATATCCCAAAGAGTATCACCAGGCTGGACTACATGAAATTCAGGGTGGCCTTCTCTTAGTTCCGCTGCATTGCTAAACAGCGCAGAAAAACTCAGTGCCGCCGCCATGAGGCCTATGGTAAACTTTTTCATTCTTCGATTCCTTCGCAATTACTTGTATTATTGCTTAAATAATAGATGAATTTTAGAGCGTTGCATGTATTTTAGCCTAAAATAAGTCGCAAAACCCAGTATAAACTCTATAAATTTTCCAGTATGATCATAATCTTAGCAGTATTTCTTATGTTTTTACTATAACTTGCGTCACACACTATGTCTTTATTGAAAATTCTAGAATATCCAGATCCTCGTTTACGCACTAAAGCGGTGCCGATATCTGATTTTGGCGATCTCCTTCAAACACAGATCGATAATATGTTCGAAACCATGTATGCCGCACCAGGTATAGGGTTGGCGGCCACTCAAGTTGATTATCACTACCAAATATTTGTATTGGACGTTTCTGAGAATAAAGACAATCCACTCGTTTTCATTAATCCAGAAATTCTCGAGCTGATTGGTGTTGAAGAAATGGAAGAGGGCTGCCTGTCCTTCCCTGGTGTTTATGCTCGAGTTGAAAGAGCTGATTCCTTAACCGTTAAGGCATTCGACCGAAATGGCAAAGAATTTACTCTTGAAGCAGATGAACTGCTAGCCGTGTGCATACAACATGAGTTAGATCATCTAAAAGGAAAGCTTTTTGTCGACTATTTGTCTGCACTCAAACGTCAACGAATTAAGAAGAAGCTTGAAAAAGAGCACAAGGCTAAAAGTGCTACTGGCATGTAATAGCTATTTATTAATTGCTTTCAGCCGAGCTCGCGATACTGAACAAATAAGCTTTCTGCGCATTCAAGATTAACAAGTGGCCCGAAATTGTAACGAACTTTCCGGCGATCAAAAATCCCAAACTTTCGAAAAGTAAAGAATATGTCCATAACTCAACCATTAAAAATCGTATTTGCTGGTACGCCAGACTTTTCAGCAAGTGTCCTGGACTCATTGCTTGATAATGGTCATAAGGTCAGTGCTGTTTATTGCCAACCTGATCGGCACGTTGGCCGAGGAAAAAAGCTCTCTTTTGGTCCAGTGAAAAAACTGGCCGTAGAGCATCAAATACCGGTTGAACAACCTTTGAAGTTTGATAACTCAATTGGAGATAACGGCCTGACACCTCTACAACAATTGGAGAGTTATCAGGCTGATTTAATGATCGTTGTGGCGTATGGATTAATACTTCCTATAGATGTGTTAGAAGCGCCAAAATATGGCTGTGTCAATATTCATGCGTCCATATTGCCAAGATGGCGAGGGGCTGCCCCTATTCAAAGAGCGATTCAAGCAGGAGATAGGGAGACTGGAATCACGATTATGCAAATGGATGAAGGACTCGACACCGGCAATATGCTTGTAAAACAAACTTGTTCTATTTTGTCGGATGACACTGGTGCGTCTTTACATGATCGTCTAGCGGAAATCGGCGCAACTTCCATTAACCAATTCTTGAAAAGCTTTACGATTGAATCGGGTTCTGAATTATTTCCAGGAGAACAACAAGACAATAACGAGGCTTGTTATGCGCACAAAATGAACAAGGCCGAGGCTGAAATCGACTGGCAAAATGATGCGGTAGTTATCGAACGAAATATTCGAGCTTTTAACGCGTGGCCAGTAAGTTTTACTCATGTCGGCAATCAGCGGCTAAGGGTCTGGCAGGCAAATCTAGTTGATCTTTCTTTGGCCGAATTCACTCATCTTAGAAATAATAAAGTAAAATTTGACGAGGATCAGATCGCAGCAGGTGACATTGTTGAAATCAATAAAACTCAAATTATCATCTGTTGCGGCGACGGTCAGGTTATTGCGCTTGTTCACTTGCAAGCAGATGGTAGTAGAGCAATGAGTGTTGCTGAAATGCTCAATTCAAAACGTAGCTGGTTTACCGAAAATCGCTACCTTGGCCGAAAAAATTCTCCTGCGAGTTAATTGATATGAGCCAAATGAAATGAGTAAAAACCTACCAAGCTACACTATAACGGCCCGTCAACAGGCGCTTAATTGGTTGAATCTAGTCGCCATCAATGGTCGTTCAGTTAACGAAATATTGGCCCATACTGGTGAAAAAGAGAGTGGGTCAAATAAGCTCACTGATACCGCTTTCGCAAAGCAGTTATTATTTGGTAGTTTGCGGTTTTATCACCAAATCAAAGGCATTATTGACCTACTCTTAGAAAAGCCTCTCAAACAAAAGGATCAAGATCTTCATTCGATTCTGATACTTGGTATCTACCAATTAAGGTATTTATCGGTCCCTGACCATGCGGCTATCTCTGAAAGCGTAGAGCTCACTCGAGCGATTAAGAAGAAGTGGGCGGCGGGGTTAATTAATGGATGTTTGAGAAATTATCAACGGCAAGTTGATCAAATTGAAGCGAAATTGGCTAACGCTAAAACATTTATCAACTCGCACCCTAATTGGATTGTCAATCAGATAGAAACTGATTGGGAGCAGCGAGCAGAAGCTATTTTATTAGCGAATAACCAAAAAGCACCGATGTCTATTCGAGTGAATCAGCGTGTTGTCTCAAGAATAGAATACCAACAATTACTAAATGAAGAAAAATTGAGCGCGGTAGAACATCCGTTGGCGCGAGACTGCCTTGTACTCGATACGGCTTGTGATGTATACAAACTTCCGGGATTTGAGGAGGGTTGGGTAACGGTTCAAGATGCCGCAGCGCAGTTAGTGGTTGATTTATTATCCCCGCAAGAGAATGACAAGGTATTAGATGGCTGTGCAGCGCCGGGTGGTAAAACTACTCATATACTTCAGCGAACTAAGCAAGTCGATCTAATTTCAGTGGAAAAATCAGAAAACCGGATGCTTAGAATACAACAGACCTTAGATCGATTACATATGGATTGTGAGCTCAAGTGTGCCGATATATTAGAGCACGATGCTTGGTGGGACGGAGAGCTGTTTGATAAAATACTCGTTGATGTACCTTGCTCAGCAAGTGGGGTTATAAGACGTAATCCAGACATTAAATTACACAGAAAGAAGCTCGATCTCGTTCATATTGTAGAACTACAGAAGCAGATATTGACGTCGACTTGGCAACTTCTAAAACCCGGTGGACGGCTAGTTTATGCGACATGCTCGATCTTTAAGGACGAAAACGAAAACCAAATTAGAGATTTTATCGAACATAACGAAGCATCAGAAATACTGATGCCAGAAGATATGAAACATCAAATGGTTAGACACGCACGAATCGGCTATCAGATTTTGCCGGGAGAGTTCCAAATGGACGGCTTTTATCTTTGCGCATTACAAAAGCCCAGGTAACTGGGTTTTATTATGCAATTTCGCATATTTGGGTGTATGGTTACGCTGTTAACAGAATGAAACGCTATGATGGCTAGTTTGAACAAAAATAGTCTTTATTGGTTGTGTTCTTTTGCTATTGAGTATTAGTAAATAATGAAAATAATAATTCTAGGCGCCGGACAAGTAGGAGGTACGCTCGCAGTAAGTTTAGCGGGTGAAGATAACGATATTACCTTAGTCGATACGAATCCGAAGAAGTTGAGAGCCTTGCAAGATCAACTCGATTTAAGAACCATCGTAGGATACGGATCGCACCCCCAAATCCTTCGTCAAGCAGGAGCCGATGACGCTGATATGGTCATTGCTGTGACTAACAGTGATGAAACTAATATGATTGCTTGTCAGGTCGCGTATTCAGTTTTTAATACCCCAACAAAAATTGCACGAATACGGTCACCCGAATACCTCAAAGAAAAAACTTTATTTAATTCAGAAAATTTACCCGTTGATGTCGTGATCAGTCCAGAGCAGCTGGTGGTCAAACATATCCATCGTTTGATTGAAAATCCCGGGGCGCTTCAGGTAATGGATTTCGCAGAAGGCTTACTTCGATTGGTTGCAGTGAAAGCTTATTATGGTGGTTTACTCGTTGGTAATACACTCTCGACTTTACGATCCCATATGCCCAATATTGAGGCGCGTGTTGCAGCAATCTTTAGACGTGGCAAAGCGATTATGCCCACCGGTGATACCGTTATCGAAGCGGATGATGAAGTATTTTTTATCGCAGCCAGCAATCATATTCGCCAAATTATGGGTGAGTTGCAGAAACTCGAAAATCCCTACAAGAAAATAATGATTGCGGGTGGCGGAAACATTGGCCGAGGATTAGCGAAAGCACTGCAGGATAAATACTACGTCAAGTTATTGGAGACGGATTCAAAACGAGCCATGGCTATTAGTGATGATCTCGACGATACCATCGTGCTTCATGGTGATGCGAGTAACCAGCAATTATTACTCGATGAAAATATCGATCAAATGGATGTATTCATAGCGGTGACCAATAAAGACGAGGCTAATATAATGTCCGCAATGTTGGCGAAGAGGCTGGGCGCGCGAAAAACCATGGTACTGATTAATCGTCCAGCTTATACAGACTTGCTACAAGGCAACGAAATCGACATAGCGGTTTCTCCTCAACATACAACAACCAGTATCTTACTGACTCACTTAAGGCGTGGTGATGTTGCTAATGTGTACACACTAAGACGAGGTGCAGCTGAGGCAATGGAAGCAGTTGCCCATGGTACCGAAGATACTTCTAAAGTTGTTGGCAAAGCCATTGGGGAAATTGAATTGCCTAAAGGCACAACGATTGGCGCTATAGTTCGTGGAGAGAAAGTTATTATTGCTCACCATAATATTGTTATCCAATCAGATGACCATGTCATCCTATTTCTCGTTGACAAAAAGTATGTCGGGGAAGTTGAGCGGCTATTCCAAGTCGATTTAACGTTTTTCTAAATCCTATGAGGTCTATAAACTTTCGCTTAAATAAGAGCGGACGCGTGTAATTATGCAAATACAAGTCATCATCAGAATTCTGGGCATATTGCTAATGATTTTCAGTTTAGCAATGTTGCCACCGATTGCAGTTGCACTTCAATTTGGAGACGGCGGAGGGCTGGCTTTCTTTAGCGCATTTGTAGTCAGTCTCATACTTGGTTTAATCTTGTTTATTCCCCGTCGCAAAATCCGAGGCGAACTTAGAACTCGAGATGGTTTCTTGGTTGTGATCTTATTTTGGAGTGTGCTTAGTTTTATGGGGGCAGTTCCACTTTATCTCGGTGAAATACCCGGTTTTGGTTTGTCAGATGCGGTATTTGAGTCATTCTCCGGTTTAACAACTACCGGAGCAACAGTCATTTCAGGTTTAGACGGACTCTCCCATTCAATCTTGTTTTATCGGCAGCAACTACAATGGATGGGAGGTATGGGGATTATCGTACTGGCGGTTGCTGTCCTACCCATGCTGGGTATTGGTGGGATGCAGCTTTATAGAGCTGAAACGCCAGGCCCGGTTAAAGATGCCAAACTAACTCCCCGAATTGCTGGTACAGCGAAGGCATTATGGTATATCTATTTTGGTTTAACTGTCGTTTGCGCATTGAGTTATTGGGCTGCCGGTATGAGTCTATTTGATGCGGTAAGTCATAGCTTCTCAACTATTGCGATCGGCGGTTTTTCTACCCATGATAAAAGTATTGGTTGGTTTAACAGCACCGATATTGAACTCATCTGTAGTTTCTTCATGTTAATTGCGGGAATCAATTTTTCACTTCATTTCGTCGCCGTTCGGCGATTGAGTTTAGCATCCTATTTTAATGATACGGAGTTTAAAGTTTACCTGTCGATTATTTTGGCAGTGATTCTAATATCCACAGCAGTCCTTATTTCCCATGATTATTACGGGTTCTCAGATGCTGTCATAAAATCGATTTTTCATACTATTTCGATTGGTACAACGACAGGTTTTTCCACTGAAGATTTTACGATTTGGCCTATTTTTCTTCCCGTGCTACTTATTTTTGTCAGTTTTATTGGTGGTTGTGCCGGTTCAACGGGAGGAGGAATGAAGGTTATTCGTGTTCTTCTTTTGTTTAAACAAGGTACTCGAGAAATAAAGCGCCTTATTCATCCAAACGCAATCTTTAAAATACGGATCAGTGGGACCGCCGTACCTGAGAAAATTGTCGAATCGGTGTGGGGCTTTTTCGCAACCTACATAGCGCTGTTTTTTATCTTTATGTTAATACTAATGGCTGATGGTCACGACCAAATAACGGCCTACTCTGCAGTCGCCGCTTGCATGAATAATCTCGGTCCAGGACTGGGTGATGTTGCTGCTAATTATTCGGAGTTGAGTAGTTTGTCGAAATGGGTTTTAAGTTTGGCGATGTTATTCGGAAGACTCGAAATCTTTACTTTACTAGTGTTATTTTCACCCGACTTTTGGCGTAGCTAGCGCGACTGGAACCATTTGGAGTGCCTTAAAAATGTTAAAGATTCTGATCGTTATTTTCCTAAGCTGTATTAGTTTTTCTGGAATCACCGGCGAGAAAATTTCAGAAATATCCGAACAATATGTACGTC
Organism: Kangiellaceae bacterium; assembly: GCA_019090895.1. Classification (GTDB taxonomy): domain Bacteria; phylum Pseudomonadota; class Gammaproteobacteria; order Enterobacterales; family Kangiellaceae. The sequence goes on along the minus strand of JAHRVB010000057.1, from coordinate 8,685 downwards.
TTGTTCTTGCGCTAGGAGAGCATGATGCCGCTTATGTCGATGCCTATTATGGGCCAAAACAATGGGCGCTAGCAGCGAAAGAAAATAAAATTACACTAGGCAGTATCATTACTGCATCTAACCAATTAATAGACCAGCTTCAGTTGCTCAATGCTGACACTGAAATGTCAAAGCTTAGGTTTAGTTATTTAAAAGCTCAGCTGTCTGCATTGAACGCGAGAGCGTTAATGTTAACTGGTGATATGGCGTTGGATTTCGATGCGCAAAGCCGTGCGCTTTATAATACAGAAGCTCCTCACCATAAGTTGGTTGAATTTGAACAAACGTTAAAACAGCTTGATCAATTGTTACCTGGGGAGCAATCGTTGGTTGAAAAGGTAAATCTTTTTAATCAACAGTTTATTATTCCAAAAGAAAAGGTCGCTGAAGTATTTGATATCGCAATCGCTGAGTGCAAAGCCCGAACGCAATTGTTTGTCGATTTACCTGATATAGAGAATTTTAAATTAGAGTTTGTTTCCAATAAACCTTGGAGCGGGTACAACTGGTATAAAGGTGGCGCTTTTTCTCTGATACAAGTCAATACTGAGCACCCGATAAGCATATCGAGGGCGATTGATTTGGGATGTCACGAAGGATATCCAGGTCATCATACCTACAATGCATTACTCGAAGCTAATTTAGTTAATAAAAGAGGATGGAAAGAATTTACAGTTTATCCATTATTTTCGCCCCAATCGCTTATAGCTGAGGGCAGTGCAAATTATGGAATCGAAATGGCCTTTCCTGGTGAGCAGAAAACTCAGTTTGAAAAGGATAAATTATTTCCAATAGCAGGTATCGATCCTAGTCTGGCCGAAAAGTATCACCAATTTTCACTGTTAACAGATAAACTAAAATATACTGGAAATGAAGTTGCTCGCAAGTATTTAAATAAAGACATAAACAAACAACAGGCGATCGATTTACTGCAACACTACTCACTAATGAGTCAGGAAAAAGCCTCTCAAAGAATCGATTTTTTGAATGCTTACGGCGCTTATGTTATCAACTATAATTGGGGTAAAGATATGGTCAAAAGATGGGTTGAATCGGGAAAAGATCAATCTCAAGAAGGTCGTTGGAAACGATTTTCAAAATTACTGTCTTCTCCTCGGTTACCTTCCACACTTAACTAATGCTAATTAGTATACATAGCGAAGTAATCGATATGAAAAAAAATTCTATTGGCGATAGCGCCAAAATTATTCGCTCTCCTTGTATTAGCAACTGTTGCCTCGATCAAGACGATATTTGCTTGGGATGTTACCGCCATATCGATGAAATAACCGGTTGGCACAGTGCAGACTCTACGGGCAAACTAAAAATCTTAGAGAATACTAAAGCGCGTAGAAAGCAAGCAAAATATCAGCGTTCGACCCAGTCATCCGATTGAATGACTGGGTCGCATTTTTTTATCGCTTTGGCTAACGCTTGTTGGATTTTGAGAGCGAATATATGCCCGTAAATCTGTCTCTGCTTCGCTCAGGCTAGCAAAGGGGCCTAATGACTGGCCTTCCCTAATGCGATAGAAAATGCCTTTTCCTAAGACTTTGATTCGATGGCTCCGTTGAAAAAATGAGCCCGGAAAGTATCCACTTGTTCTATTTTTGCATTCCATTGTTTGATCCTTAGTAAAATCGAACTCAAATAAAAGTTAAAACAACGCTTTTTAGTGCGAAAGTCCAAATTCTAGTTTCTGTATTATATTTTTGGGCAGGATTCTACACCTCTTCTTGAGATAGGTCATTAGCCAAAGTGACCAAGTGTTTGTAAGAGATCATCCATAGTTGGCTGCAGAAATTGGCCGTCAGCTATTAGTAGGAAATAAGCATTCGATAATGCACTAGCTCATTTTTGAAGTGTTTGGTTTTGAAGCTGTTTGAGTGGTTTTAAAGTTCTTCAACACTAGTAGTTTCTACTGGAAACCGATTATTTTTGCATAAAAGAGTATCAAATCACATTATCAGGCTGTTTTATTACCGTAAACGAAAATTAAATTTAGCAGAGTTTAACTTATTGATAAGAAAAGAACTACGAAGTTATCTAGTTGTTTTTATTGAAAATTATGACAGTAGCTATACTAGTTATTAAATCGACTTTAACCTAGCTGATGCGCTCAACTAAGTTGAATGTGTAAATTCTTGTTGACCTCAAATCACAAATCACTTACGGTAATGTAAGCGCTTACAAAAGGTGCGATTTGCCCATCCATTTTTTTTGGCTTCTCGTGAAAGCGCTTACATTTTCCTAACAATAACAGTATAATCGATAGAACGGGGACAGAAACGTGGGAGCAAAAACAAATGAATAACAAGAAATTTAGTAAAACGCCGATAGCTGCGAGCTTATCGTTAATATTGGGGTCGTTAGCAATGAATCCCTTGTATGCGGCAGAAGATGAAGCGACCAAGGCTGAAGAGGAACAAGTTGTCGTTATTACCGGTATACGCGGTAGTTTAATTAGCTCAATGAACAAAAAGCGAGATGCAGTGGGCGTGGTTGATTCAATCACCGCTGAAGACATCGGTAAATTTCCAGACACCAATTTAGCGGAGTCTTTGCAACGTATTACGGGTGTATCAATTGATCGACAAAACGGTGAAGGAAGCCAAGTAACCATTCGTGGTTTCGGTCCTCAGTTTAATATGATTACTCTTAATGGCAGAACGATGCCAGGATCATCATTACCACCAGCAGGCGATCCGTCTGATACTCGAGCATACAGTTTCGAAAATCTTTCTTCTGACGCTGTTCAGTCATTAGAAGTGTTTAAAACGGGTAAAGCCAATATAGCGTCAGGGGGCATGGGCGCAACAATTAACATTAATACGACTAAACCGCTAGATAATCCAGGTCTTAAAGCAAGCATTGGCGGAAGTCTAATACATGATTCTACCGTTATAGAAGGCGATGATTTCACACCAGAACTTTCAGGAATTCTCAGTTGGACTGATAAGAACGAAAAGTTCGGAGTCTCGTTAAGTGCTAATAAGTCAGATAGAGATAGTGGTGTTGCAGCTGCTCTAATTAACCAATGGCGTTCTGCTCAATGGGACGGCGGAATCAGCGACGTAACTGTTGCTAACCCACCTTCCACAGGGGACACTTTCGCACTTCCTTCTAACTTAATTTATTATATGGGTGATAGAGAAAGGGATAGAACAAACGCTCAGTTAACGTTGCAGTTTAAGCCGAGTGAAAAGGTTGTCGCTACTTTGGATTACACTTTCTCAAGCTTGAAAGAAAATGAAGAGCGTAGTGAACTTTCAATCTGGTTTGATAGTTACCAAAATGCCTTTACCTTTGATGATGGTGTAAGTCGCACACCGGTAATTTATAACGAAGACCGAAGGGAATTAGCGCCGAGAGATATTGCTTTTGCAGCGATTAATAAAAATTCTCAAACAGATAATAAGTCACTTGGTTTCAACTTAGAGTGGGATGTTTCTGACAATCTTTCTTTAACCCTAGATTTCCACGACTCTTCGGCAGAAACTACGCCGCAACGGGGTTACGGAAATTTCCTCAAGAATGGTTTAAGTGCCAACGTAGTAGCCGGTCAAACTGCATTATTTAACAATGGTTTACCCATTATTCAAATCGATTTTGATGATTGTGATCCGGCTAGAGGACTAAACTGTAATAACTCCCTTGATGTAAGTGATGTAGGAACAGCTATACAACAGCGTTTCTATTCTGAAAACTTAAGTGAAATTACTCAGTTTAAACTTGATGGTAGTTATGATTTTGACGACTTTAGTATTGACTTCGGCGTTGAATCAAGAGAAATGTCGAACCACTCAGTCCAATCAAACATAAACGATACAATGGGAGGTTGGGGGGTTTCCAATCCGGGCGAGATTCCTGATGGTTTCTTAACTCCTGTCGATTTCGCAAGTGTATTTGACGACTACAGTACTGCTGGAGCTTTTACGACTGGGTATCGGGCCAATGCAGCTGAAATTGGTGCTTGGGCTGCTGATTTATATGGTTTCAGTTTTGACCGTAATCCTAATGAATCAACCAATCGTCAAATAGAAGAAGACGTTACATCTGTATATGCTCAACTTGAATACAGTGGTTCACTTGGTAACAAGCCATATAATTTAGTTGTTGGCTTAAGATATGAAGAAACGACTTCCACAGCTACTGCCGACTTAGCTTTTCCTGCTCACGTTCTTTGGGAAAGTAATGATGATTTTCGGGTGATTCCTGGAAGTGGTGATAAACAGCTTGTAACCCAAAAAAATGACTATGATCATGTTCTTCCAAATTTAGATTTTAATATAGAACTACAAGATGATTTGGTTGCTCGTTTTTCCTATAGCAAGACAATTGCTCGTCCGGGCTATTCTAGCTTAAGTCCTGCCGCAACAGTGACAGATGGACCAGCACAACCTACTGTTATTGCACCTAATGGTTTCGGTACTGCAACCAGTGGTAACCCAAATTTAGTTCCGCTTGAATCGAATAACTTAGATTTATCACTTGAGTGGTATTTTGATGATGCGAGTTACTTATCGATTGGTTACTTCAAGAAAGACGTTGAAAACTTTATCGGCACAGGACCTATCTTCCAAAACTTTTACGGTTTAAGAGACCCAAGTGGCGGACCGAGGGCAGAGCAAGCTATAGCGGATTTAGGGGCTCTAGGAGTTGCTGTAAACGATACGACTCTCTTCTCTATGATGGCAGCAAACCAGTTAGGCGTCGCATACGACTCTATGACTTCAGACGAATTCGAGCTGGCGGTTGATATCGTTCCAAATAGTGATGATCCCTTGATGCAATTCTTATCTCAAGCGCCAGTTAATAATAAAGAAGCGACGATTGATGGTTGGGAGTTAGCTGTTCAGCACTTTTTTGGTGATTCAGGCTTTGGCTTACAAGCGAATTATACGATTGTAGATGGAGATATTGGATTTGATAACTCAGCTCCTCCTTCTGAAACACAATTTGCTTTAATAGGGCTTAGCGACACCGCAAACCTTGTTGCTATGTATGAGAAAGATCAATGGCATGCTCGTTTAAGCTATAACTGGCGAGATGGTTTCTTAAATAATGCATCTATCTATAATTCTGAACCAGAATATGTAGAAGAGTATTCACAAATTGATCTTAGTTTAGGCTATGAATTCAGTGATAATCTTTCGTTCAGCTTTGAAGCAATTAATCTGACAGAAGAAAATCGTCGTACTCATGGACGAACGCAAGCTCAACTTTGGAGACTTGAACAGTTTGGCGCGCGATATTCGATAGGCGCACGTTATACGTTCTAACTTACATTTAATTAAGTTTGTAAGTGATCTAAAAAACCGTCTAATAAAATTTTTTGTTAGACGGTTTTTTTATAGCTTTACTCAAAATCCAAATCATGGAAATATGGGAACTGTATTTCACATTATTCACTAAAAAGAGAAGTAGTATGCCGAACTTTGTTATTTTAAACCCAGAAACCCATAGGAATACAATGATTCTTAGTGGGAATAGTAAAGAATATGGTGACAGCATCTCGAGCACTATGACTTTTCCAACAGAATTTGGAGACGTACAAAGTAACTATCCGATTTTATTCAGAAAAAATCCAGAAACCGGCGAGTTTAATTCTTTTGCCATGTTAGGGTTTCAAAAAGACGAAAACTTATTTCTAGATGTGGACGGTTGGGCTGATGTCTACGTACCAGCGGCATTGGCAAAAGGACCTTTTGTTATAGGCTTTCAAAATCAAGAATCATTAGGTAAGAGTGATAGAGAACCTGTGATAAACATCGATATGGAAGATATCAGAGTCTCTAATACCGGAGGTGAAAGACTATTTGACGAAAATGACAAGTTAACGCCTTACGCACAAAAAATTATGACCATTCTATCAGGTATCCATCAAGGAATAGAATATAGTAAACAAATGTTCCAAACGTTTTCAGAGCTTGATTTAATCGAGCCAGTAACAATCGACGTGCAGTTTGATAACAGCGAAAAAGTACAATTGAACGGTTGCTATACCATTCATGAAGAAAAGTTAAAGTCTCTCAACGGAGAGCAACTCGAAAAGCTCAATAAATCTGGGTTTCTACAAGCAGCTTATTTAGCCATTGCCTCTCTTAATAATATTAAGAAACTGATAGCAATGAAAAATAGGCAGTTGATGAAATAGAATCAATTAATCTAGTTTGTTGGTTACAAGATTGAGACTTTAATATCTACAAGAAGGAAATCTGAACTTGAATAATAAACCAGTCCAAAAAGTAGTAATCGCAGGCGGTGGTAGTGCCGGCTGGATGGTTGCTGCGGCATTATCTAAATTACTCAACAAGAGTTTAGATATAAGTTTAATAGAGTCAGAAGAAATAGGTAGAATTGGTGTTGGCGAAGCGACTATTCCGCCATTAAAAACCTTTAACCAATTATTAGGTATAAACGAACAAGATTTCATGAAGTCTTGTCAGAGTACTTTTAAACTGGGAATTGAATTTAAGAACTGGGGCCAAAAAGGGGATAGCTACATACATTCTTTCGGCGAGACCGGAAAAATCTGTTGGGCGGGTGAATTTCAACATTTCTGGTTGGCTGGACAAATGAAAGGTCAAAAAGAAGCGTTCGGCGATTATTGTTTGGAGCTAAAAGCCGCACAACAAGGCAAGTTTGGAATGGCTGACCTAAATAAAATAAACTATGCCTACCATTTAGACGCTGGACATTATGCAGAGTACCTCAAAAAATTCGCAATTAATAACGGGCTAAAACGAATAGAGGGAAAAATCGTGGATGTAAACCTCCACTCTGAATCAGGTTTTATCCAATCTCTGCTTATGCAAGATGGCAGCGTTATTGAAGGCGATTTATTTGTCGATTGTACGGGTTTTGTTGGTCGGTTAATTGAAGGCGCTCTACACACCGGTTATGAAAGCTATGGTCACCTATTACCTTGTGATGCCGCAATTGCTGTCCAATCGGAAAAATTTGGTGAGCCAAGACCATACACTCAATCGATAGCACATGATTTTGGTTGGCAATGGCGTATACCGTTACAAAACAGAGTCGGTAATGGTTTGGTTTTTTGTCACCGTTATACAACTGATGATGAAGCTATTTCCTTGCTACTTGATAATTTAGAGAGTCCTGCGATTACCGAACCTAGAGTTCTTAAATATCACACTGGACGACGCATAAAAGGTTGGAACAAAAATTGTGTTGCAATCGGTTTATCAAGTGGCTTTCTAGAGCCGGTAGAGTCCACGGCTATTCACCTTATCATGGCATCGGTTTTACGTTTGATGCGATTATTTCCTCATCAACAAATTAAACAATCCAATATCGATGAATACAATAACCAATCAAAAGAAGAAATGGAAAGGATTCGTGATTTTATTATTTTACATTACAAGGCTACAGAAAGGGATGATTCACCCTTTTGGCGTTTTTGTAAAAATATGGAAGTACCTGAAACTTTATCACACCGGATCAATTTATTTAAAGATACCGGGCGCGTATGCATTACACAAACCGAATTATTCAAAATAGATTCTTGGACACAGGTAATGATGGGGCAGCGAATAATGCCCGAGCAGTATCATCAAATAGTCGATCAAATGAAAGAAGGTGAACTGGGACGCTTTCTCTCTCAATTAAGAGCTTCAGTTGATAGAGATTTGATGCATATGCCGACACATCAACAATTTATTAATCAATATTGTAAAGCTCACTAGAATGAAGTTTTCTTGTGGAATAGGTTATAGAGAATGAAACTTCATACTCATCCAGAGCTTTCAATTAAAAAATTATGTATTGGTGCAGAAGAATCACCCCTGCTAGTCGTGGATAATTTCGTTAACGAGGTTGATGACTTAATTAACTTCGCAACACAATTAAAGTTCGAGGCTAATTCCAATTTCTACCCTGGCATACGAGCAGAAGCTTCACTTGCTTATCAACAATTCGTTCTAGAAAACTTACAGCAGACTTTGTTGGAGTTTTTTCAACTTAAAGCTAACAAACTAAAATTTGCTTTAAGCCATTATTCATTAGTGACTAGTACACCGAGCCAACTCCATTTATTACAACGAATTCCTCATTTCGATTCGCTAGATAGTGATGGACTCGCTGCAGTTCATTATCTTTTCAAGGGCGATTTAGGTGGAACGTCTTTTTACAAGCATAGAGACACCCAATTCGAATCGGTCAATGAAAGCAGAAGACAAGAATATTTCGAATCGATGAAAAGAAATGGTAGTAACAACATGCCATCAGCAGAGTACATTAATGGTGACACGGTACTCTATGAGCGCATATCAAAACAGCAAGGTATATTTAATCGAATCATTATCTACCGTCGTAATGTTTTGCACTCCGGCTCAATTTCTAAAGAATTCGTACCTGACGATAACCCGTTAACAGGTCGGTTATCTATCAACAGTTTTATTGATCCTTACTAGCTAGACATAAAAAACAAAGAAAATAAAAGGGACTAAAAAAGTAGAAAGAAATGTAAGCGCTTCCAAAATGAACTGCTTTGTTTACTTGATACGAAAAATAACAATTAAGAGTGGTTTTGACTATGCGTGTAAAAGAGAATAATAAGCCCTTAAGACTATCTGAAAAGCTTGGCTACGCGAGTGGTGATGTCGCGTCCAATTTTTATTGGCG
>JAHRVB010000056.1 GCA_019090895.1 Kangiellaceae bacterium | reverse complement strand
GCTGACAAGGAAGGTTGCATTTAAACTCGATCGTATTTGATTTCACCCCAGCCAATATTGTCGGCCTAAAGACCGACCTACTTGATTACAATGAATGGTGTAGGTCAGTCTTTAGGCTAGCAGCTAAACGTGACGACTATCCCTCCCCCTGTCCATAGCCAATTAAGATCGGTATACTCAAAACATCGTCTTTCGTTAACCGGTCCAGTCGTTTATGAATTTTGTTTTAAGACTTTCAGCCTGCTTGGTAGTAATAGTACTTTCAAGTTGCGTTCCAACTATCACCAAAGTCTATTTGGCTCCCGTTGTTAAGGGACGAGTTATCGACCTAGCAACATTGCAACCATTAATGAATACCAATGTCGCGCACACTCAAAGTACGGATAAATTTGTAGAAACAAATGAAGATGGTGAATTTGAGTTGCCTTCAATTTCAAATACTGAATTCAAAATGATGATGGCGGGACACGCCATAAAAAATAGCACTATCTCAATTTATAATCGTAGTAATCGAATAGCTGTCGAGGTTTCGGCTACGCTCAACGGTCGGTTCGAGGAAACTTCGGAGCTAGGAACTGTAATCTTCGATTCACAACCTAAGGTCATAGCACCCTCATCGAGTGGAAAATTATTAGAGCACAATCTGTTGCGCGGCTATTTCTACCATCACAGTCTATTAGGAAGTTGTGATAGTGAACTCGCGGTGGCTTCCCTAAATGGGCTGAATACATCGCGGAAGTTATCATCCCTCGCTGCGCAGCAAGAAAATGACTCAAAGGGATATAAACAATTAAGTATGCAAAGCTACCAACGCACGGCTGAGCTTTGGCGAGCATTAAAGTCGACTTGCGAACGTTCCACCGGGAATTATAAGCAACTTGACGAAGTATTTGATGAGATTGAAAAAGAAGTTAAGATGGCTCGAAAATAAAATAAAATAAAATCATTTAATTGGTCGGGTTAATAAACCCAAACTTGTACCTACTTAAGGCGAATCATATTTTTAATAAATACCGATATTAAAATCAATCCAGTAGTGCATTCTTTGCAATAACAGGATTAGCGTACATGGTTAATAACCATCGTTTTTGATCGTCATCGAGATCATTAAACCGCTGTTGAATTAAACACTTATTGTCGACAGTCGCTGCTAGGTTTTGCAGTAAATCAAATGCGGTTTGATTACTATCAAATATTTTATAGTTACCGATTATCTGTTGATCAATTGCAGAAGCGATGGCTTTGCTGTCACTGTAATCGCCAGTAATAGGTGTACCAAACGCAAGATGAACTTTTCCTTTATTACCCATTAATCCCTTGGTAATGCTCTGGATATCTTCATGCTCCGATTTTTCATAGGAACCAGTGGCTTCGATCGTTGCCAGCTCTTTTGCTTTATCTCGATCACAGGGGTCATATTGATAAGAGATCGATACTGGAACGATGTTTATCTCATTCAAGTAACCTTCTATTGTGGTTGTTTTCGGCTTGTTCAGCAATAGCATGGAAACCAACGCAGCATTAGTTTTGTCAATACCATCTTTCGCCCGGCCTTCCTTTTGCGCGATCCAAATCGGTTGTTGATTATCTGTGAGTGCGTGATGAATATAGGCGGAGAGGTTTTTTGATGCCGTCAACATGGCTCGTTTGGTTTTTTCGCCTCGTTTAACGATAAAACTCTTATTGACCCGCATAAGATCCGATATCCATTGTTTAGAAAGTAAGTTATCTCCGACTGCAATTTCAACCGTCTTAGCCCCCTCTTCAAACAAAGCGCAGTTAACGAGAGCTGGATCAAGAACGATATCGCGATGATTACTAATAAACAGACTGGGCTTACTAAAATCGAGCTCTTTGAGCCCTGAATGAGAAAATCCATCGGTACTCTTACGGACCAGCTTGAATAGGTACTTAGCGACTTCCTTTTGGACTGCTTCAACGCTGGTAAACTTGCCGATTTTTGTGCGAAAAGAGATTTTTACTAGCCATCTAGCGATTGCCGGTAGCGGTCGATAAAGCCAGGGCAAAGTGTAGAATGCCACTGAGGAGAGCAATTCTCTATCGTTTGCTAATTTTTGGATTACTTCTACAACCTCATCATCTCGATAAGGACGAATATCATCAAACATTAAGCACTCTTCTTAAACTAAATAACGGTCTTTGTGCAATCTCAATCGATACGAAGCTAGCGGACAAGATTGCTCACTAACAATGACTACAAGAGATTACGAAATTGGGCGACATTATACCCGAAGCTAGACCGAAATCTATGAACAAACAGCTATGTTCGTTTCAGATACTAAGGCTGAAAGTGCGATTTTGAGCGGGCTAGCTCCAAAAACGACGGATGCTATTGATATTTAAATTGCTTCTGCTCCAAATAGTGCTCCTCCTGAGCGGGAAATAAATACTAGGTCACAAAGATTAAATTTGCGCTTACTCAATCGTACAGATAGTCACTAAATTGAAATAATCATGCTATTGTTTCGTTGATACATTTGGTCACCACCATTCTTATTTATGTTGTAAGGCGTTTTGAATGAAAAAAATTATAATAAAAATCACAGTGGGTATTCTCATTGTAGTGGCTTCCGTTTTCTCACTTGGTACTTACTTGTGGGCGAATAATGGAATAGTCAATCTGGAATCACCTCGATTCTTCAAGAAGATTGAAAGCAGTCTTGCGGTTTTTTTCGATAATAATATTTACCTTTTCGATACTAGCTACAATATTATCCAAACAATCGATTTGGATTCTATTTCGATACATTCCCACGGCGATTTCGACTTCTTCTCAAACGGCGATCTCCTTGTTTACCATAAAGAATATGAAGAATCCTTCATTGAGAATTTACTGACTTACTTTAGAGCAAAGAAAACCAATCAATCGACTCCTGTAGGAAGTGATGGCTTCTATCGTTGTCGAGTGCTACAAAATTACTGCGAGCGAATTGGTCGAGAATTACCAGCAATCAATTCTTCTTTTCGGGTGAGTATCGATAAACGCACAAACGAAATTTATCTCACTGATACAGCACGTTTTAAGCTGTATAAATTAGATGAATTCGGGAATGCAATTGAGTCTTACGAAAATCAACTTAAGTTTCCCAATGAAGTCTTTCTGGATAATGAACAAGTGGTGATTGCAAATACTAATTTTCATGAAGTTCAAATCAGATCGATGGATAAACTCTCTCAGGTAGAGTCTAAGCATGAAACTGATTATGATAATGGCTATCGTTGGCCAGCTCATCTCGCTAAAGTGGGTGATAATTGGTGGGTTGTGGTTGCGGACAATTCAATGAGAGATGGTAGAGTTTTTCAATTCACAAATAATTGGAGTGAAATTGGGGAACTATTTCTTGAAGGCATGACAGACCCAGGAGATCTAATTTATTTTAATGAAAGAGTGTTTGTGGTTGGTTGGACTAATTTTGATATCGGCATATTCGATAAAAACGGTGTCAAACAAGATTCTTTGCTGGACGTTGAATTCTTACACTTACTTAAACATCAAAAACTTCGAGCAGAGAAACTGAGTAGCACCAAAACGATTGGTCTTTCGATTTTTATCCTAGTGTTAATTATTGGTTTTATTCTCGCCCATTTATTGGAACGGAAGAAACAAAGTTAGTCTTGTTGTTAAGCACTAACTCTAATCAAAAAATGGGAGAGCTTTAGAGCAGCTCCTTCGCCAATTTTGATAATTTGTCTCGCATCCAACTATTCAACGGATCTTGCTCAGCTTGCTGATGCCAATACATATGCACTGGCATCACAGGCACTTCAAAAGGTAATTTGGTGACACATACTGGCATTTGTTGTTTTAGTAAATTGGCGTAAGCATTGGGCATTGTTAATAGCATATCGCATTGAGCAATTACACTGGTGGCAGCAAAATAATGTTCACACTGCAATGCGATTTTTCGAGCAACTCCATGCTGGGCTAGCGCCATATCAATGAAGTCAACCTTGGAATCTTTAAATGCCACCAAAACATGGGATTCTTTAACGTAGTTTTCTAAACTCAAATCTTTTAAGATTGGATGGCCCTGGCGGCATATCAATGAAAAGTGTTCGTTGCAAATCAAACTGCTATTAATATCGTTACTGGTCGGGGTAAGCATATCAATCACAATATCCAATTCCTGTTGGGCGAGAGCTCGTTCCATTTCGACACGGCTAATTTGCCGACTTTTAATGGTAATGTTAGGAGTGTTGCTCATTAAGTCATTCATCAAGGGTGGAAAGAATATTGATTCGAGAATGTCCCTAAATCCGAGTTTTATCTCCCTTTGATGTTGACGAACGTCGAAAACTCTATCGTCAGAAAGGGTTGATTCCAAACTACTAACAGCATTGACCACCTGCGGCATGATTTTTTGGCAAAAAGCTGAAGGCACCATTTTGCGTCCATAACGAATAAATAACGGGTCAGAGAGCTTTTGACGCAGGCGGGATAATGCGTGGCTTACAGCGGGTTGAGTTAGGTGAAGTTTAGCTGCCGCCGCAGTGAGTGAGCCCTCTTCAAACACTGTTTTCAGCACAAAAAACAAATTGAGGTCGATCTTACTATGCAGCATATTTATAGATCTTTATTAGTTAGCATCATTTGTATTTATTCTAAGACTATTTAAACTAGAGTCAAATAATCGATTGGAGTGCCCTATGACTAGCCAGATAGAACAACAAGCCAAAAAACTCACCATTGGTGGCGATAAATTTAAAGTACTTAGTCCACCAAAGTTTGATGATCTAAAGCAGCAACAGCAGTACGAAAAAGAGAGACTTGCTGCTGGATTCCGTGCCTTTGCTCATTATGGATTCGACGAAGGCCTTGCTGGTCATATTACGCAGCGTGATTGCATTGAACCGGAGACATTTTGGGTTAATCCATTGGCGGTGCATTTCTCACAAATGAAAGCATCTGACTTGGTGAGAGTCGATCACAAAGGCAATATCGTTGAAGGCAATTCGCCAGTTAATTTGGCAGCCTTCGCAATTCACTCACGTATCCATCATGCCCGGCCTGATGTCAATGCTGTCGCACATGCGCACACTCGCTACGGTCGAGCATTTGCCTCTTTAGGCGAATTGCTGCAACCGATCTCTCAAGATGCGTGCATGTTCTATGAGAATCATAATGTATTTGATACCTTTACGGGGGTCGTTGCAGAGTTGTCAGAAGGCGATATGATTGCAGAATGCCTTGGGGATATGGCAGCGGTTATTTTACAAAATCATGGATTATTGACCGTCGGTAAAAGTGTGGATGCCGCAGTCGCTAATTTCATCATCATGGAAAGTTGTTGTGAAAGTCAGCTTCTCGTTCAAGCTGCCGGGGAACCTAAATTAATTGCACACGACATAGCAGTAAAGACACGACAAGTGAATGGTTCTAATATGGTCACTTGGGGAAATTTCCAGCCTCTGTACCAAGTACTTCTAGCTAAGGATGATAGTTTTTTGAATTAGAAAGCGAACATAAAATACTAATATAAAAACGAATAATAAAACTTATGGGGCAAATCATGGCAAGAAAAAATATATTGATTACCGGTGCAAGCTCGGGGCTTGGAAAAGGCATGGCCATCTTGTTCGCCAAACAAGGTTGTAATCTTGCCTTGTGCGCTAGGCGAATGGAGCGTTTAGAAGAACTAAAACAAGAACTAGAAGGGATTAATCCTGATATCCAAGTGTTTATCCGCTCTCTCGATGTGAATGATCATGACGAAGTGTTTAAAGTTTTCGATGCGTTTAAAGCCGATATGGGGCAGTTAGATCGAGTGATTGTCAATGCCGGTATGGGGAAAGGCGCATCAATTGGTACCGGTTATTTTAAGGCCAATAAGCAAACGGCAGAAACCAATTTTATAGCTGCCATTGCTCAGGCAGAAGCGGCTATGCAGATTTTTAGAGATCAAAACAGTGGCCACTTGGTAACCATTTCTTCAATCAGTGCCGTTCGAGGATTTCGCCGGGCGTTGACTGTTTATGCGGCCACAAAAGCGGCTCTCACTTGTTTAACAGAAGGTATTCGTATTGACGTTATGGGAACACCCATTAAAGTCAGTTGTATTCATCCTGGATTTATTCGAAGTGAAATTAACGAAAAAGTTAAAAAAGTGCCATTTATCGTCGATACCGAAACAGGTTGTAAAGCAATGGTGAAAGCCATCAATAAAGAAAAGGCCAACGCATTTGTACCGGGTTGGCCATGGGCTATTCTTCACTGGATTTTGCGAATTGTGCCAGCGAGTTCCCTAAAGGGAATGAGTTAATTATCATCAGTTAATAAGACAAAGCCGGTGTATCGCGAATGTATTGTTTACTGGTGACCTGAGCAATTAAAAAGTCGGCAACGTCCTTACGGGCAATGGTTAAACTGAGTTTCTTTTCCAAAAATGAAAAGCCTACTTTCACGGGCTTTTTTGGTTTTTGGTCGATAAATGCAGCGGGTCTAACAATTGTCCAATCGAGTTCACTCTGATTAACAATCTGCTCCTGAACGCCGTGATCCTGAAAAACATTTTTTAGAATCAAACCAAACATGATGTATTTCCAATAGAAATTTAAATTCTGCCAGCTGTTTCCTATGCCTAACGTCGACTGACAAATGAGTCGCCTGATCTGATGTTGTTTCATTGCCTCGACAATATTCGCGGTGCCTTTAGAGCGTACATCACCCGACAACTTGGCTGAGCCTATACAAACAATCACCGCGTCGCTGTGTTTAACCGCATCTGACACGTTCGATAAATTATTGACGTCACCCGCGAGTAATTGCAGGTTGCTATGCCTAATCGCTAGTTTGCTTGGCTTGCGAGAAAATGCGACCACTTCAAAGCCCAGTTTTAAAGCACGCAGGACCGCCAATTTTCCAATTGAACCGGTTGCGCCAAAGATAGTTAATTTCATCACGGTAGTCTCCTTTTGCTTGAATACTTTACACGGTGTAAAGTTGACGTAAAGGAGAATATAATATAAATTGACACCATGTCAAGTAAATCACAAAACACACGAAACCAAATACTGCAGGCCGCTTGGAAATTATTAGAAGCTGATCGTGGTAAAGGGGTCCGAATTGCCGATATCGCAAAGCAGGCTGGTGTCAGTCGCCAGGCTGTTTATTTGCATTTCACTAAGCGAGCTGATCTATTGATTGAAACCACTCATTTCATCGATCACCACAAAGATCTTGAGGGTCGACTAAGGCCCAGTCGAAATGCAGCCACCGGTATCGAGCGTCTCGCTCTATTCGTTGATGCCTGGTGTCACTATATCGTCGAAATTTATCCCGTCGCTAAAGCGTTGTTAGCAATGAGTGCAACGGATTCTGATGCGGCAGCTGCGTGGGATAATCGAATGAAAGCAATGAAGCATGGCTGCGAAGCGGTAATCAATGATTTAAAAAGGGACAAAAACCTTTCTTCGCAAATGTCCGCAAAAGAGTCAGTCGACTTATTTTGGACGCTTCTCTCGGTAAGGAACTGGGAACACCTTACCCTTGATTGTGGATGGATTCAGTCAAAATATGTGGCACATATAAAACAGCTTTCGAGACAGTTATTAATAGCGAAAATATGATTGGGGAATATGGATATGAACCTAAGTTAGGAGGGAGTTACAGCTCTTCTTTTTCGTTTTAGTGTAACGCACTCTAAAATTGGCAAGCTAAGCATGTTAATAAGAAACTTGAAGACGCGAACGAAATGGTCACGATGAGCTCTGTGTTATGTTTTGCCGTATGAACCATGTTGAGAAAGAAAAAGGCACCCAACAGTCGAAATATTCTATTCAAAGAACAACGTTGGGAGAGCTCAATTTGTCCAAATTCGGGACATTGCTTAACGATTTTTTGAATACGTTCTCTTGATTAATCTCGTGCTAAATCATAAAGTTAAAGTATTCCAACATCGAATGGACCCATCTATTGGACAATCGTCTGTATTTTGTCCGTTATTCCTCAGTATTTATAATCTTCTGCTATACTTTGTTTAGTCACTAGATTGCAATTTACAATAAATTTTTAAGTCAATTATCAAATAATTGACAAGGGATATGAGCTTGGCAAAAGAATATTTGAATATTATGATTT
Source organism: Kangiellaceae bacterium (assembly GCA_019090895.1). Classification (GTDB taxonomy): domain Bacteria; phylum Pseudomonadota; class Gammaproteobacteria; order Enterobacterales; family Kangiellaceae. The sequence goes on along the minus strand of JAHRVB010000056.1, from coordinate 5,816 downwards.
CTAAGGTTTTTCAATTATCCGTCGGTCTATTTTGTTTGATTACATTTGCTGCGAAAGCAGAAGTGGATCTTTTCCTCTTTTCAGAAGTGCGTACAGAACTCTTAGAAGGTAACGCTGGCATCAATAGTGCGGTTCCATCACTGGATTTATTTTTGTCTGCGGACAGTGATAGTTTTTCTATTCTCGCGGAGTATTTTCTTTCAGAAAATGTTCAACATACAGAACGATTCCAAATTGGTTATCAAACATCAGAGTCTTCCCAGCTATGGCTAGGCCGCTTTCACAATCCAATTGGTTTTTGGCATACAGAATATCACCACGGCAATTTTCTACAAACAGGTATCAGTCGACCAGGCATGGTAAAATTCGGTGGTGATGGCGGCATTGTTTCGGGTCATCTTTCTGGAGGATTGTTTGATATAGAAATAGCGTCAGACGAAAGCCTTTGGCAGTATTCTGTTGCCGTCGGCTTAGCTGCTAAGTATCAAACATCAGGACATAGCCATCAAGGAGAAGCGTCTGCTTCACTTAGCGATTTCGATATCTTTAGTCCCAATTCGGATGAACACGAACTAGGCTATACCGCCAAGCTTACCTATACACCTTCTATTTTCGAAGAAACTAAAATAGGTGTCTCTTATTCAAAATTCGAGGTAGCCCTTGAATCTATGGACCTAGATCTAGACCATGAAAGTGAAGAAGTGCATGAAAATATTAATATTGACCTTTTGGGCCTATTTATAAATTATCAACAACACGATTACAGAGTAATCAGTGAACTCTTTTATATGCAAACAAAAGTCCCCGAACATCACGAAATAATTGAAGATAGTTTTTTGAATCTTTATGTGCAATTAGAATATACCGCTAGCAGTCGTTTAACTCCTTACGTGAGATTAGAAGACTCTTTTGGTCACAAAGATAACGCGTATTTAGCGTTATTCGAAAAAAATACCGTCAGCGCTCAAGTCGTTGGTATTCGATGGGAGCTAGCAAACGAACATGCGATAAAACTTGAATATTCAAACAGTGAGGTGGAAGCTCAAAGCGAGGATCGATTGTTGCTTAATTGGACTGCGGTTTTTCCATGATTAATTTTTGGCGCTTAGCTACCGGCTTCATTATTTGTGGTTACTTTTTGCAGGCTTACGCGTATTCCACCAAACAAAAGGAACTCGTATTGGTGAGTAGTAAAGTAGCCAATATTAAACCAATTTCCAGGCTACAAATAAAAAAGATATTTCTTGGTTATCCCGTAGAAATTGAAGGTGAGTCAATTTACGCAGTAAGAAACACCAGTGATGACAAAATATACGAGATTTTTCTGCAGAAGCTAATTCATTTATCATCAAAAAATTACGAACGTCGTTTACTTTCTCAAACTTTTAGAACCGGAAAATCGAAGGTTCTGTCTAAAGATTCCAAAAATGATCTGGTCGAACAACTGTTGAATAATAAAAACGAAGTCTCTTATATGTGGCGAAAAGAAGCTTTAGAAAACCCAAGCCTTAAAGTTCTTCAAGTCTTATGGCAAGGAGAAAGCGATTGAATAAAATCGCTTTCTCCAGTTTAACGGTTAGAATGGTGTTAATCGTGACACTACTTCATTTGTTTCTTTTCGGGTTCTTATATTTTGGGTTAGGACGGGTTATTGAAGAAGGCTATAAATCCCAATTCATAGATTATGTCCGTGCCGATGCTAATAATTTTGCTGCGAATCTAAGTGGTTTCGGTCAACAAGAAATGGATGTAAATACACAAGCGATTGAAGGAGCGGTGCTAAGTGGAAGAACTCAGTATATTCAAATATTAACCACAGAGGGAAAGCTTGTTCATTCATTTGGTAATATTAATGATAACTCGCTTTTTGTAGAAGACTTTAATTTTGGAAACGGTGAAGATGGAATCTATCATATTGCAGTAACCGTCTATGACGAAAACGGAATGGGGATTAAGAGATTACGTATTGGTTATGATGAACTTTTCACTAAAGATAAAATTGATCGTACATATTATCGAGTTTTTTTACTATCGGTAATTTATATCATCGTTGCATTTGTTGCTACCCTATTTTTCAGTCAACGCATGACTCGGCCAATACGGTTGCTGCGCCAACTCACTAGTAAGATCGCTCATGGGCAATATCAAACCGAAATCAAGGTAAAAACATCGATATCAGAAATTGAAGAATTAGCCGATACGCTTGAATTTATGCGTGAAGAGTTAGTCGCTCAATCCGACTCAATGAAACACTTAGCATTGCATGACCACTTAACCGGACTTCCTAATCGCGTGTTATTGGAAGATAGGGTTAATCAAATGCTACGTCTTCGAGGTGAAAACCAGCCACCCTGTATTTTAGCAATCATTGACTTAGATCGGTTTAAAGAAATAAATGACTCTTTTGGTCACTTGGTGGGTGACAACGTGCTGATAAAAACGTCGTTGAGGTTGGTAAATATTTTGCGAAAATCAGATACTGTGGCTCGGTTAGGCGGAGATGAGTTCGCACTATTGTTTCCTCGTACTACATCCATAGCAGCTATAACTTTAGCCAAAAAAACCATAAGCGAACTAGAAAAGCCGTTTAACTGTGATGGTCATTCCGTTTCTTTAGGCGCTAGTATTGGGCTAGCTCATTATCCTGAACATGGCTCTTGTTATGAAGAGCTATTTAAAAAAGCAGATATTGCGATGTACGCAGCTAAATCTTCCGGAGTTGATATACAAGTATATCAACCCAGCTTGAATGAAGACCATCTAGAGAGCTTGACGATGGTAACTGATTTAAGAACCGCTCTGGAGAGCAGAAATTTCTTCGCCGTTTATCAGCCAAAGGTATGTGCAACAACTGGTGACCTTATGGGAGTCGAAGCACTTATTCGTTGGCAACACCCTCAACGAGGACTCATACCGCCAATCGACTTTATTCATACAGCAGAGCGTAGTGGATTAATATCACAGATAACACAATGGGTATTGGAAGAAGCGATTAAACAATCCGCAGCATGGCAAAAGATGGGTCTAAATATTTCTATTGCAGTTAATTTATCACCTATTAATTTAGTTGAAGAAAATTTTAAGGAAGGCGTGCTAAATTTGTTGGACCAATACCAGTTAGCGACTGCTAAACTGGAACTTGAAATTACAGAAAGTAGTTTTTTTGCTGATCCTATTAAAGCACAAGAAATACTAACAGATTTAAATAACCATGGAATAGAGATCTCAATAGATGATTTCGGGACAGGTTATTCGTCATTAGCTCAGTTAAAAAAAATGCCTGTGTCTACATTGAAAATAGATCGCAGTTTTGTTGCACATATGCATTCAAATAGCAGCGATTCTGCTATTGTAAGCGCAACCATTAACATGGCTCATGAATTGGGCTTAAAGGTTGTTGCAGAAGGTGTAGAAGATTTTGAAACACTGGAAAAATTGAGGCATTACGACTGTGACATTATTCAAGGCTATTTGATTTCGAAACCGCTTATAGCTAAAGACTTCGAATATTGGTATCAACACAGAATGCCGATAGCCAGTTCTTAAAACACTCATTAATTGATACCGAGCTAGTGCTAAATTAACTTCGTATCAGAGTCAAAACAAACCGACTGAGAGGCTTAGAAGTTAATCAAAAGAATATTTAATCGAAGCGAAAAACGATCTCGGCTCACCGACAAAATACCGATAGCTACCAAAACCAAAATCTGCCCGTTCAGCATAATCCACATCCGTTAGGTTAAGGAGTCTAGCGTTTATTGATAATTGCTCCGTTAATCTGGCGAAGACTCTTAAGTTGAGTAAGTCATGACCTGCGTATTCGGCTGCATTTTCTGGATTCAGGTAGTATTTTCCTAAGTGAACCCATTCGAGTTCTAAGGTATTACCTAATTCACTTTTCCAGCCAAGTTGAAAACTCCCCATGTGCTTAGGTGCAGTGTCTATGTGGTTATTCTTAATATCCGTTCGACTGAGGGTTAAGGAAGAATCATATTTGTGGCTGGCGATAGTTGCATTAATCTTGCTGTATAGATTCGCGGTTAATTGATAGTTGAAAGCGAATTCTATACCTTGGTGGGAGGTTTCGCCGTTACTAATATTTTGACGGTTAGAATCTTGGAAAATAAAGTTTCGTTTTTTCATAGTGAATAGATTTAAGTCATAAAATAAATCGCCCAATTGACCGCGAGTACCGATTTCAAACGCATTGATTTTTTCTGATTTTAGATCAGCAATCGTTTGGCCGGCTTGTAGTCGAAATAGCTCTGTTGCTTGTGGGCTTCTATGACCCGTTGATAACTGCCCGTAGATTCTTTGGTTGTTAGCTAGGTGATGATTAATACCGAGTTGATAAGAGAAATTCTGAAAGCTAACCCGTTGATCGGCTGGACGGGTAAATCGGCAATTTTCTACACCCACTTCGCAAGCATCGCCATCGGTTAAGTTGTTATCGTAGTCAAATTCTGTTCCCTCAAATCGACCCCCTAAGGTGAGCTGTGTTAAATCACTAACGGACCATTTTAACTGGCTAAATGGAGAATAGGTTTGACTATTAACCTGATAGTCGTAATGCAATCCGGCTGCAATCGTGGGGGAGAAATCTTGTTGTTGAAATTCTGTTAGTTCCCCTTGGGTCAAATCTAAATCGAATCCGAACAACCAATCGAATTGATTTATTTTCTTTTGGTAAAGAACTTTGGCACCGACACTTTGGTGCTGATTATTTTCGACTGGTTGCCAAGGTAAATAATGTTGCAAGAACTCCATTTCATTCCAACGCAGATTAGGTGTAACGATTAACTTAGATTGCTCGTCGAAGGAATACGCGATTTGGCTATAGGCTCTAAAAGATTGTGCGTCTCTATAGGCTTCTGGATTTGGATTCTGACCTTTGATGGATTGGTCGCGGTAGGCCCTTTCTCCGGAAATAAATCCCGCAGTCTCTTGATTCAAGTTAGTCATTGCTAGCACTGTTTTTATGTTTAGCTGTTGATGCTCATATTGATGAACTAGATTCAGTTTTTGTTGATCAAAACCGCTGTCATCTTTATAGCCACCATCACTGGCAGTATTGCCATAAATTTGAAAAGCCTGATTGCCCGATTGCATGCCAAAGCTAATATCAGTTCCCAAATAATCGTGGGAACCGACAGTTATATTGATGTCAGATTCTATTTGCTCGAACGGATTTGAGGTAAGAATATTGATTACCCCATGAACGGCGTTTGAGCCGTACAAAGTGCTAGCAGGCCCGCGAAGCACTTCAATGCTACTTGCTTGTTCGGTATTGGCATCAAATAATTGATTGGCATTACAAAAGCCGGGCGCGCGCAAAGAAATACCATCTTGAGCAATATAAAAAGCGCCACAACCACCGGTGCCGGTTAATATAGGTGAACGAATAGCAGTGAGATGTTCTTGTCCATTGCCTCGGCTTATCCAGCCGCCCGGTACTTGCACAAACGACTGATTAATATGCTCATGTTCAATAAGCGCCAATGACTCGTTATCCAGCTGATGAAGGTTGCCGTTCACTTCTCGCAATGGGCGTTCAATAAGAGAGCTTGTAATAGTAACGCGATTTATTTTATCGGTGTTATCTTCGTCACTTTGAGCCAGATTTATTTCTGCATGAAGTGGAATAAGAATTGGTGTGACAAATAAAAGTACAGCGTGAATATTCAAAGATAATTCCTAGGTGGATAATGGATGCCCCTAAACGGAGGCTTCAGTCCAATTCCCAAGTTTATATGATTCTACAAAGATCAAAAAGCGTCAACGTAAATGAGTTGTTTCTTTATGTGAGTTAGGTGCTC
>JAHRVB010000005.1 GCA_019090895.1 Kangiellaceae bacterium | reverse complement strand
TTATCGAAATGAATACTCGTGTACAGGTAGAACATCCTGTCTCAGAAATGGTATCAGGTGTCGATATTATTAAAGAACAACTTCGAATCGCTGAAGGTCAACCACTTTCTCACAAACAAGATAACATCCAGTTGAGGGGTCATTCGATTGAATGTCGAATCAATGCTGAGGACCCAGTGACCTTCATACCATCTCCAGGAACAATTACCCGCTATCACGCGCCCGGTGGCCCCGGTGTGCGTTGGGATTCACATATTTACTCGGGATACAAAGTTCCACCTTATTACGATTCGATGATTGGTAAATTAATCACTTATGGTGAAACTCGTGAAGTTGCAATGGCCCGTATGCAAATGGCTCTTGATGAAGTGGTTATAGACGGTATAAAAACCAATATAGAACTACAACGCAGGATAATGGCTGATGAAAACTTCCAGCAAGGCGGTACTAACATTCACTATTTAGAGCACAAGCTATCAGAAGAAGGATAACTGCTCAGCTCACATGAAAAAGCCCGCTAGAAGCGGGCTTTTTATTGACTGAATTCTACAACTTTTTCTTATAAAAATCGACATTCAACCTTACTGCTGGTCGCTCTTTTTCTTTGAATCATAAGTAGGCAGTTTGGGATGCTGTGGGAGAATCTTATTAAAATAATCATTGGTTACATTATTAATGCTATTAGCATTTCTCCTAACGATATGTAATAAATTAAACTGAATAGTCTCACTCTTTTGCACCACTTTTCCGCCACCTGAAACCACCTCAAAATAAGTGCTGTGCGATCCGTATTCAATGTCCTTCACAGTAGCAATAAGTGCTTTTTGCTTCTCTCCAACCTGTTTTCCATCGATAAAGAAACGGAGAAAATGAGCTTTACTCAGCTCAGGATCAATAGAAACCGTAAAGGTGACAAACCCTCCATTGTTTCTTACAACTCCATCATTTTCTAAACCCTGAAATCCAATAAAGTTATAATATTCTGCGTTAGGGCCTCGTTTAATTTGATTTTCTTCCACTAAGCCCTCCAAATCGACTTTAATTTTTTCCATTTTGATGCTGGTCACTGGTTCTATATTAATTTCTTTAGCACCAGCGCTTGGCTGATCGGAATAATAGACTTTGCCATTATTATCAACATGCCGATAAAGCTTCTTTGACGGGCTTACCTTAGGATTGACCTGTTTCTGTTGATTCACACTCTTTGATTCAGACTCATCCGATTGTGTAGAATAGCCTATGCATGGAAAAAACATCACCCAAAGAATCAACAATTTGGAGCTAGAAAATTTCATTATTTACAACCATAAATGCACCTATATCCATTCATTTTTGGCAAGAAGGATTTGGATTGGAAAACATAACTAAGTTAAAACTAGCAAACTATTAGGGATATTCATAGTTTTAGTCATTGGCAAGGGGAATGAGTTCAATTATTGTTATGGATTTTGGATTGTTTCTTAAGCCTAAAAAGACGCTTAAAGCCCGGCAGCAAAGTCCTATTATTGGTCGAGCAAAAAAAAGCCAGTCCTTGGACTGGCTCACAAAATTACAACCAACTAATCTACAGGCTGTAGTACATTTCGAACTCAACAGGATGAGTTGTCATGTTAAGGTGTTCGATATCTGCAGACTTAAGGTCAATATAAGAATTGATAAAGTCATCACTGAATACACCACCTCTGGTTAAGAACTCTCGGTCTTTATCGAGTGCAGTTAATGCTTCTTCAAGTGAAGATGCAACAGTCGGAATTTCCTTTGCTTCTTCAGCAGGTAAATCATATAAATCTTTATCCATCGCATCACCTGGATGAATCTTATTTTGAATTCCATCAAGACCTGCCATCATCATCGCAGTAAATGCGAGGTATGGATTGCCAGTAGGATCAGGGAAACGAACTTCAATACGACGTCCTTTTTCGCTTGGCACATGGGGTATTCTGATTGAAGCACTACGGTTTTTAGCAGAATATGCCAACATTACAGGTGCTTCAAACCCTGGAACTAGACGTTTGTAAGAATTAGTTGATGCGTTTGCAAATGCGTTAATTGCTCGAGCATGTTTGATGATTCCACCGATGTAAAAAAGAGCCATCTCTGATAAGCCACCGTACTTATTACCAGCAAAAAGGTTCACACCATCTTTGGCTAAAGATTGATGAACATGCATTCCGCTTCCGTTATCACCGACAACAGGCTTTGGCATAAACGTTGCTGTTTTACCGTAAGCGTGAGCAACATTGTGAACAACGTATTTAAGAATTTGAGTTTCGTCAGCTTTAGCAACCAATGTATTGAATTTAGTCGCAATTTCATTCTGATTAGCCGTTGCGACTTCATGATGATGCGCTTCAGTTAAAACACCCATTTCTTCTAAAACAAGACACATTTGCGAACGAATGTCTTGTGATGAATCGACTGGAGGTACTGGGAAGTAACCACCTTTAACACCAGGTCTATGGCCCATATTGCCGTCGTCATATTTTCGGTCCGAGTTCCAAGCTGCTTCGTTTGAATCGATTTGATACGAAGCACCTTGCATGTCGATTTTGAAACGAACATCGTCAAACAAGAAAAATTCTGGCTCTGGTCCGAAGTATGCGGTGTCTGCTATACCTGTTGATTTCAAATAAGCTTCTGCTCGTTTGGCAACGGAACGAGGGTCGCGGTCGTAACCTTGCATAGTGGCAGGCTCTAGAATATCGCAACGTAGATTTAAAGTGGCATCTTCGCAGAATGGGTCCATTACAGCAGTACTTGAATCAGGCATTAAAACCATATCCGATTCGTTAATGCCTTTCCATCCAGAGATAGAAGAGCCATCAAACATTTTACCTTCTTCTAAGAAATCTTCATCGACGCAATGAACCGGAAGGCTAACGTGTTGCTCTTTGCCTTTAGTATCTGTAAATCTTAAATCGACAAAGCTAACATCGTTTTCTTCGATCATGGCAAGTATTTTGTTGTCTGACATTTTGTCTTCCTCAAACTAGATATTAAATTAAATGGTTATCCAAACAAGTGGACAGTTAAAACTTAATAGCGCTTACTGCAAACAAGATGCCAACTTGATCTGCCGGCTTGGGTGGCAGAATAAGAGGCTCATCTCAATGACTCGAAATTGATCGCGCACCAGAATAACCCCCGAGAGAACGATCTTTGCACCATTATGGCACATGACCAAATATAGAGAACATTTTTTCTTCCTATTTCTCGCTAAAATTTCGATTCAGATATGCGCTAGAGAAACATTGCCAACAATGCTAGGGACCGACAAGGGCTATTTATTACATGACGGTCATTTTTGGTGCAAAACTCTTGTTTGACACCGTTATATTCATTAATCTGCTACTGTGAATATCTAATTCGAGTTGTAGCAACATTTACTTTCCAAAACTGCTCACCCACTTTCTTCCTTTGGGCCTCTCACTAGGTTTTATCGTAAATATGTGTTGTTTCGACTCGATTTAAGGCTTTCTATCTCAAATTAGGATTATATTGGGTAGCTGGCTTGCATTTTTGGCATTTACGCCTAGATTTATACCTACCGAATGAAAAATCGTATTAATCCATTTATATAAGCGATTCTCTAGTTTTATCAAGGTCAAAAAGTATTGGCGATCAAATCCAACCGACAATTCCGTAGTCACGTTATCGTGTGGTTTTTGCTAGTTGCTGGACTTGTTCTGACAATTACCGGCTACAGCATTTATCGCAGCGCCGAAGTTTATCTGGTCGATAAGTTTCTTCATCGGCAAATAATGCAAGCTGAGACAACAGCAGCCTTTATCGATGGCTCTATTCATCGAACCTTCAACTCTGCAAAATCGATGAAATCAAAAGCTTACACTCGATATAATTCGGCATTATTGAAATCAATGAAAGCGGATGATTTCAATAGCTTTATATACACCGTCAACATCACAAAATCAGGTGATAAGATCAATTATGGTGTTATCCCTGACATTAGCGAAGATATAAATGATCAGTCCCTGTTTTTTAGCGGTAGCAAATTAGTCACAAGTGAACGTTTTAATCAGCTTCTAACTGAATTTCATCAAAGTAAACAAACCAGCAAAACTGTATTTCTTAAAGACATTACTAATGTACAAAAATATATTAGTTTCGCGTCTATTTTTGATTCAAGAAACGATGTTGCAGGTGTGGTAATTGTTGAAGTTTCCAACCGTCAAGTCTCAAGTATTAAGGGTAAATTACTGGAATCGATGCTTGTTACCATTAGTTTTTTATTCATAAGTTTACTTGTCGCATCTATATTTTTTGCTCGAAAAATAACAGGACCGTTCGAGCAACTTACTGATGCGATCGAGCGCTTAATTAAAAATGACTTCAACTTTAATTTGTCATTATCTGGATTTGGTGGCTTCACTTACTTAGCAAAGCAGTTCAATTTGATGTTACTTAAGCTGCAAGTGAGCAGGAATGAGTTAGTAAGTACTAACAAAGCCTATAGCCGTTTTGTACCGCACCAAGTACTCAAATTAATCAGTCCAACAGGCATCAAGAATACGTCGCTTGGGGATTGTGTAGAAAAAGACATGACGATCCTGTTTTGTGATATTAGGGGGTTTACATCACTTTCAGAGTCCATGTCGCCGAGTGAGAATTTTGCTTTTATCAATCGCTACCTCAAAATAATGGTACCAGTCATCAACAAGTACGGCGGCACTATCGATAAATATATGGGCGATGGCATTATGGCATTATTTCCTAATTCTGCCGATCATGCGCTCCAAGCCGCTGTAGGAATGATGGAAACATTAGAAAAATACAATGAAAAACTAATCAACAGGAACCTACCGACCGTTAAAATTGGTCTGGGATTACATACTGGCAAAATGATGTTAGGTACTGTAGGTACCAGTTCAAGAATGGACGTTACCGTAATATCAGATACTGTTAACGCTGCAGCACGAATAGAGGCCCTAACCAAGACATTCAAAACGCCTATTTTAATCTCTGAAGAACTCAGAATTAGATTAGAGCATTTTGACAAAACTAACCTAAGGTTCATTGCGACATGTTTGGTCCAAGGAAAGTCAAAACCCGTCACTCTGTACGAAGTATTTTCTCAAGATGTTATAAGCATACGAAAGGAAAAACTGGAAAATCAAAATGTGATGATCACAGCATGGCAGCATTATAAAAAGGGTAATACTGATCAAGCGCTCAATCTCTATCAAAGATTGATGGAAAAAAGCCCTTCCGATCGTGCACTTTTAGCCTTGATTGAAGTTGTGCAACGAGGTCGTTTATAATTCTGTCTTCATCGGTCAAAAAAGCCCCTTTTTCTGACCACACAACGACCGTGTCTACGAGGATTCAGCTTGGCTATTTGGAAACGAGAATTCGATCTCAATCAATTAAATCACACCCGCAAACAAACACTTGTAGAAACACTTGGGATTATGATCACCGATTTTGGCGATGATTACTTAACCGCATCAATGCCTGTGGAATCACGAACCCATCAGCCGATGGGAATTCTACACGGCGGTGCTTCCGTCGTTTTGGCAGAAACGGTTGGCAGTATTGCAGCCAACATGGCAGTAGACGATAAGCACTACTGCGTGGGTATGGAGATCAACGCTAATCATTTACGCCCTGTTAAGAGCGGGCTGGTATACGCCACTTGCCATCCAATTCACATTGGCAATAGTACTCAAGTTTGGGATATTAGAATATCCGACGAGCGACAACGTCCGGTTTGCATATCTAGATTAACGATGGCTGTATTAGTCAAGAAAAAAGGAAAGTCAAAATGACTCTCCACTCGTAACTAATAACTCTAAACATAAGCGACTAAGGTTTTAACTGCCAGTTGAGCGCTTGTCCCGCATGGAACGGAACGATGGATTTCCCATTGGGAAGTTTGATTTCCTTTGCCACATACCACGATTGCTTAATCAAAGTAATTTGGCTATCATTTCTTGGTAAGCCATAGAAATCTGCCCCGTGATGACTCGCAAACGCTTCTAATTTGTCTAAGACACCTAGCTCTTCAAATATCTGAGCATAAAGCTCCAAAGCACTCCAAGCGCTATAACAACCTGCACAGCCACATGCATTTTCTTTTTTTTCTTTCTCATGTGGAGCAGAATCCGTTCCTAGAAAGAATTTCTTTGAACCCGTTACTACCGCTTCTCGCAAAGCTTGCTGGTGAGTATTTCGCTTCAATACTGGCAAACAATAATTATGCGGTTTGATGCCGCCCACTAATAAGTCGTTTCGATTGAGCATTAAGTGCTGTGGTGTAATAGTCGCCGCAATATTTTCACCGGCTTGCTCAACAAAATCAACGGCGTCTTTAGTTGTAATGTGTTCTAACACGATTTTAAGCTGGGGAAAGCTATTCACAATTTTATTTAGAATTGTCTCTATAAACACTCGCTCTCGATCAAAGATATCGATCTCTGCATCAGTAACTTCGCCATGGATTAACAAAATGATTCCTTGATCGGCCATTGTTTGGAGTACAGGGTATAAAACTTCTATTTCTTTAACAGCCGCGTCAGAATTGGTCGTCGCTCCGGCAGGATAATATTTGAAGGCCCGAATGCCTGCAGCCTTAGCATCTATGACCGTTTGCGAACTCGTTAAATTAGTCAAGTACAGCGTCATAATGGGGTCAAATTGATTTTCATTTGGAACGGCATTTAAGATTCGGTTTTTATAAGCCATTGCCATTTCTGCATCGGTAACCGGTGGCACCAAATTGGGCATAACGACAGCTCTTCTAAAACAACGAGCCGTGGCTGCAACCGTTTCGCTCAAAATATCACCATCACGAAAATGAAGGTGCCAATCGTCAGGAGCTTGTATGGTTAATTCTTGCATAAGTTAACTCTGAAAATAGTTAGATTTAATATACGGATAGTATAACGGCTATCACTTTATAATGCTGCGCTAAGCTTCAGCATGACTGTTTTACTCTCCACTGGCTTCTCCACCTTCTTCTTCGTCCTCATCATTACAAATATCATGAAGCTCCTTTAGTTTTTTTGTAATCAGTTGATTAAATGAATCCAAATTTGACCCTTTCGGCAAACAAAGTAATTCTATCGCTTGAGACACCTCGCTTACGGCATAGATTTTAAACATCCCTGCCTTTACCGCTTCAATCACTTCGGGTTTTAACATTAAATGCGGCATATTAGCTTTAGGAATGATAACCCCTTGTTCGCCCGAGAGCCCTCTCGCTTCACATAGCATAAAAAAGCCTTCGACTTTCTCATTAACACCGCCAATAGCTTGCACTTCTCCAAACTGGTTAATTGATCCAGTAATTGCAAAAGACTCGTTCACCGGAGTTTCTGTAATGGCTGACAACAGTGCACATAATTCCGCTAACGATGCGCTATCCCCATCGATTAGACCGTAAGATTGTTCCATTACGATATTTGCAGAGAGTGTCAGCGGGAATTCACGCGCATACAGGTTAGCCAAGTATCCGGAAAGTATCAGCACCCCTTTGGAATGAATAGAGAGACCTAATTCACTTTCCCGTTCGATATCAACAATCCCTTTATGTCCCGGCGCGACTGTTGCGGTAATTCGCGCAGGCGTACCGAATTCCGTTGAACCAATTTCCCAAATAGTCAATCCATTAACGCTACCAATCATTGAACCATTAGTATTTATAATGATTTGCCCTTCTAACACATCCTCCATCATATTATTGCGTATACGAGAGTGCCTAAACTCTCGCTGATATTGCGCTTCCACCACATCTTGAGCCTCAATTTGACTGACATCTCTTTGCTCACTGATAATATCGGACTCACCAAGTAGCTCAAAAATTTCTCCAAATTGAGCATTTAATCGATTTTGATGGCCGCAGGTTCTAGCGCTAAATCTGACTAACTCAACGAATCCCTCTGGCGTAATCGGTTTGAATTTTTGCTCTTGACTAAAACTCTTCACTAATTGCGCCATATGTAATAGATATTCTGGGGTTCGCTCAATCTCTTCATCAAAATCGACCAGCACCCGAAACAACTCTCTGAATTCTGGGTCATGATGTTGTAATTGATAGTAATAGTCACGATTGCCTACTAAAATTACTTTAAGATCAAGAGGGACACCGTGGGGGCTTAAGGCGATTGTTAGTGCTGTTTGAACCTCCATATGTGGCGATTCAAATTTAAGTTCTTGAGATTGCAAAACCTGCGTCAGTTGTCGCCAGATAAATGGGTCATCTAGAAGTTTCTCAACTTCGAGTACCAAATACCCTCCATTAGCTCGATGAATAGCACCACTACGAATGTGCTGGAAATTGGTGGTATGTGAACCATTTTCGTTCCAATATTCCACTCGTCCAAATAGATTGGTATAAGTCGGGTGAGGCTCATAAATTACCGGCGCCCCTGTAGAGGAATCATTGCCGATTAAAAGATTGGGGATAAAAGTTTGCTGAAGTAAGTCTTTAAGGGAAGACTCAATTTTTGGGTCAGGTGATTCAATATATTCAAAATGTTCAAGTAAAAAGGTAGTTAAATTTTTTCGAACTTCCTTAATGTAGATTTGGACACCAATTAAACCCAAATAGCTTTTTTCTAACTCATCAATAAATCCTTCTAACGCCCGTTTAGTCGTAGTAAGTTTAAGCGCCTGCATTGCATCGTAAGACTCTCTTTTCCACTGTGGCATTTCAATAAGCGCTTCACTTAACTTTTCCTCTAGTTCATCAATCGCTTGATTAAGGCTATCCCTTTTTGCCTGACTTAAGCTCTCAAACTTTATTTCGTCGACCACCTCTCCATCAATAACTGGTGAGAATGAAATATTCGAAGCATCTTGAAAAAGTGAAAAACTATTTTGATTCGCCTCCTTTTCGACGTCCGCAATAGCACTTTCGATTTTTGAGTTAAACGCTTTTTCTACAGCTGCTTTTTTTCGCTGATATCCTGGATTCTCGAAAGCCGCTGGCACCGTTGCCAAAATTCTGCTAACGAACTGTCGGCAATCTTCAACTAATTTTTTCCCCATACCAGTTGGGAGCTCTATTACCCACGGTTCGCTCACTTCTTCAAAATTATTAACATAAACCCAATCTGGTGGGGGATTTTTAATCTGAGCTTTCGTTTCTAAATGCTGCTTCACCATCGAAATTCGCCCAGTCCCAGTGTTGCCCATTACAAAAAGATTGTAGCCAAGTCGATTGGTTTTTAGTCCAAAACTAAGTGCAGATTTCGCCCGATCTTGACCTAGGAACTCTGAACTCGGTTTCAATTCATCAAATGAGGTAAATGGCAGATCAGCAACACCAATATTGGCAGAAAGCTGTTGATAATTTAATGGCTTAAGTTTCATCGGATACTCTTTGTTAACGGCACATTTATAATGTATGTTTTTTGATATAGCAACACAAGGAAAACTAGTTATACTTCGTCATTCGCTATAACAACTAATCTGGCTATTTCTTTTGGGCAAACCTGAGCTAAGAAATGAGGCCCGTCTACCTCAACCACTTTCGAGGTTTCAAAACTCTGAGCAATTACTGAAGAAATGGTAGATGGAATCAATTTGTCGTTCGTTGGGCAAATGATAAGGCTACTAACTTTGGACACCCTAGTCGGTTTTTCTAACTCAAGTATCATTCTCAATCTATGACATAACACGCTTTTTTCAACAAATTGCAGGCTTCGCTTCAATTGTTCGACGAGTATTTTATTTGCGCTATTATTAAAACAAAAGATCCGATAGAAACGACTGGGTAATGGTATAGAAAACAAAATCGATATCGGTAGCTTATTCGCTATCCAAGAGAGTTTAGGTCGTGGGCTAACGAGAAAGGAAGCAACAAGAACAACTTTTTTGATTGGTATTTTCGTATCAAGTGATAATTCAAAGGCTACAACTCCAGAAAAAGATTCCGCTAATAAAATAAATGCCTCTTTAGGTAACTGAGGCTTAATTTCTTCAACCAGCTCTGAGTAACTCTGTTTTTTATTACTCGATAACGTTATGACCTGCGACGATAGACTTAATGGAAGCTCACTTAACAATGGCTGAAAGAGTCTGCCTGTTCCATCCATCCCAGGAAGAAAAACGAGTTTCATTGTGTTCTACCGGCCACCAGCGGCATCAATAAAAGTGCCTGTAACATAGGAAGCTTTGTCTGAGATAAGCCAAACGATGGCTTCAGCTATTTCAGTAGTATCGCCGCCCCGCTTCATCGGAATCATAGGGGCCATTCTTTCAATCCGCCCTGGCTCTCCGCCATCAGCGTGCATGTCGGTTTTTATGAAACCGGGTCTTACGCTATTGACTCTGATCCCTTCTGCAGCAACTTCAAGTGATAAACCCGTCGTTAGGGAATCCATTGCTCCTTTGGAAGCTGCATAGTCAATATATTCACCAGGTGCTCCCAAACGTGATGCAGCAGATGAGACGTTTACAATACTGCCGCCTTTCCCTCCTAAATTAGTAGACATTCGCTTGACCGCTTCGCGACAGCAAATAAAAGCACTGGTGATATTAGTGCTTAAAATATGGTTAATTCTTTGCGCATTGAGATCAACCAGTCTAGATTGTTTTTTTAATATTCCTGCGTTATTCACTAGCGCTGTAATTGGACCTAACTGTGTGTCTATTTTAGCAAATAACTCAACAACTTCGTCCTCATTAGAGACATCCGCTTGAGCAGCGATACATTTAGATCCGTAGCTCTTCACAACCTCCAAAACTTCCGTTGCAGCCGCCGAGTTGCTTTTATAATTGATACAAAGGTCGAAGCCTTGTTTCGCTAGTATGATAGCGGTTGCAGCGCCTATACCGCGACTGCCTCCTGTCACTAATGCGATTTTTTTCATTTCAAACATCCACTCTTTGAATTTTGAATTTAGTTTTTCTGGTAGATATTAGGTTTCCACAATTCCATTAGGATTTCAGGACTAGCGAGTTGAGTAAAACCGAATTTTTGGTATAAGCCGTGAGCATCTTTAGTCGCTAACAGCATCCTGCGTAATCCTTGCAAGTCAGGATGCGCCATAATTGATTCCATCAGTAGTTGGCTTACCCCTCGCCTGCGATGCTCCGGCAAAATAAACACATCGGCAAGATAAGCAAAAGTCGCTTTGTCAGTCACCATTCGAGCAAACCCAACTTGAGTACTTTCACCTTCTAAAATAGAAAAACAAAGCGAGTTATCGACCGCTTTCTTAAACGTACTTAGTGGTATTCCCTTTGCCCAATATGAATTCGATATAAATTGATGAATCGTTTCTAAGTCAAAATCGTTTAAGTCTGTTGAGACTCGATAATCAGGCTCATTAATTTCAACCATATTAATGGGCTTGCTCCCAATTATCGCCGACACCAACATCAACGATTAGCGGTACACTTAACTCGACGCAATCACTCATGATCGATTCGATTTTTTGTTGGTATTCCACCACCTTATTTTCTGCTACTTCAAAGACTAATTCATCGTGAACTTGCATTACCATGTGGCAGTCTGGCTTTTCTTCAGTAAGCCAATCATTGATCTCTATCATAGCAATTTTAATTATGTCGGCAGCGCTACCTTGCATTGGCGCATTAATCGCGGTGCGCTCGGCGGCTTGGCGTAACATGCCATTGCTCGCGTTTATTTGCGGTAAATAGAGCCTACGTCCGAATAGAGTTTCGACATAACCTAAATCTTTGGCTTTTTCTTTGGTCGATTCCATATA
The DNA here is from genome assembly GCA_019090895.1 of Kangiellaceae bacterium. Lineage (GTDB taxonomy): Bacteria > Pseudomonadota > Gammaproteobacteria > Enterobacterales > Kangiellaceae. The sequence continues at coordinate 12,845 of JAHRVB010000005.1, read as the reverse complement.
AGTGCCTACGTCGGGATAACGTGCGAAATAAGTATCGATATAATGAGCGGCATCATCGTTTGAAATATTAAGTTGTTTCGCCAAGCCAAATCGTGACATTCCATAAATTAGTCCAAAGTTGACTGCTTTTGCGTGTCGCCGTTGCTCGGAGCTTACGTGCTCTAGTTCCGTGTCAAAAACTTCTGCAGCTGTTGCACTATGCACATCAAGTCCCGCCGAAAATGCAGTGAGTAAACCTTCATCCTGCGAAAGATGCGCCATGATCCGAAGTTCAATTTGTGAATAATCAGCTGCGAGAATTTTGTAACCCTTAGGGGCGATGAAGGCTTCTCGTATACTCCGTCCCTCTGGCGACTTAACCGGAATATTCTGTAAGTTTGGATCGCTAGAGCTTAATCTACCTGTTGCCGCAACAGCTTGGTGGTATGAGGTATGTACCCGACCTGAGCGTTGCTGGATTGCTTCGGGCAATTTGTCGGTATAAGTCGACTTCAACTTACTTAAACCACGGTATTCCATGATGACCTTAGGGAGTGGATAATCAAGTGCCAATTGAACCAAAACTTCTTCCGCAGTTGATGGTTGTTTCTTAGGAGTTTTCTTTAAAACTGGCAAGCCCATTTTCTCAAATAGAATTTCTTGCAGTTGTTTTGGTGAAGCTAAATTAAATGGTTGGTCGGCCAATTCATAGGCTTTCTTTTCAAGCTCTATAATTCGAATGCCAAACTCATGACTTTTCTTTCTTAAAAATTCTGCGTCTATTAAAACCCCTCGGTGTTCAATCTTAGACAGTACTTTTACCAACGGCATTTCTATCTCTTCAAAAATTCCTTTGGGGCCTTGTTGTTCTTCTAAAGTTGGCCAGAGCGCTTGATGTAATTGTAACGTCACGTCTGCGTCTTCAGCGGCATACTTAGCTGCAATATCTAAATCAATTTGGTCAAACGTTAATTGTTTTTTACCCTTACCTGCGATTGTTTCGAAACTAATACAATCATGACCCAAGTACTTCTTAGCAAGGGTATTCATATCGTGTCGATTGCCAACACTATTTGATACGTAGGATTCAAGCATGGTGTCAAATTCGACCCCCGCTAACTCAATACCTACGCTCTTAAAAATGCTTTGATCATATTTAACATTCTGACCGATTTTTCCGATTTTAAGGTCCTCTAATATTGGTTTCAACTTTTCCAGAGTAGAATCAAAATCCAGTTGCTCTGGCGCGCCAGGGTAACGATGAAGTAACGGCAGGTAGGCCGCAACTCCGGCTTCAGTTGCAAACGAGATCCCCACCAAATCAGCCGCAATAATATTCAATGAGGTCGTTTCCGTATCGATCGCGAATCGTTGACAAGCTTTAAGCCGAATGAGCCATTGGTCGAGTTGCTCATTAGATAAAATAGTTTCGTATTGACTGTGGTCAATTGTAGAATCTACGACGGTTTCATCTTCTGGTTCGTCTTCATCTTGTTTTATCCTACCCCCTGCCGACTTGGTCGTTGATTTACCAGAAGGCAATGGCGACTGACCGGCTTTTAGATTTTTCAACCATGTTTTAAATTCATATTCCTCGAAATAAATTTCAAGCAGTTCTTTATCGGGTTGCTGCATGTGTAGATCATCGAGTTCAAAGGGCAATGTCACATCCAGAACAATCGTCGCTAACTCATAAGATAATCGTGCATCGTCTTCATTAGCCACCATCTTGTCGGCCAATTTTTTAGCACCTCTTATGGGAAGTTCAGCGATCTTGTCTAGATTCTCATAAATTTTATCAACACTACCAATGCCTTGCAACAAACCAAGTGCTGTCTTTTCACCTACTCCGGCGACGCCGGGTATGTTATCTACTTTATCTCCCATCAATCCAAGGAAGTCGATAATAAGCTCTGGGGGAATACCAAATTTTTCTTTCACTCCCTCGATGTCTAAGAACTGATTCGTCATCGTATTAATCAAACTGACATGCTGATTAACTAATTGAGCCATGTCTTTATCACCAGTCGATATAATCGTCTCTTGGCCCTGTTGTGTGGCCAAATGTGAAACTGTGCCTATTACATCGTCAGCTTCTACACCTTCAATCGCATATAGGGGGAAGCCAAGGGCCCGTATAATATTGTGAACGGGTGCTATTTGTGAGCGAAGATCATCAGGCATGGGCGGCCGATTAGCCTTATATTCAGGATAGATGTCGTTTCTAAACGTCTTCCCTTTTGCATCAAAAATCACTGCAATTCGCTGACTGTCATATTGTTTACACAGACTTTTCAGCATATTGATTACACCATATATGGCACCTGTCGGTTGACCTGATGAATTACTAAATCCGGCCTGCGACATTGAGTGATAGGCTCGAAACAGATAAGAAGAGCCATCCACTAATATCAGTGGTTGTTTGGTGGTTGTAGCCATAAATCGTTCCAGGGTAAATGATTGAAATTCTTGCCATCAATTCTTCAACATATCACCAAAAATGTAAGCGCTGACATTGGATGCGTTTTCGGGAGGGTGTTTGAAAAAATATCAGTGGTAGTTTAACTCAGAATCAATACTTGGATCTAAGATTATTATTGTCTCATTATTCAAACACTTAGCAGGTACAGCTCTTACACAAAGTTAAAGTACTTTATAAGAAGTTCACTTAACTCTCTAAAATTTAAAGACTATTATTTTTTAACAAATACCTGTGGATAAAATCGTGCATAAAAACTTCGATGCTTACCTAGGATGTTCCACGGAAAATAGTATGTTTCATAAATGTTACAAGTTAATTTCATATAAAACAAGCAGATACGTTATTTCCACTGCGTTAATCTGTGTATTGAACAAGCTGTGAATAAGTAAGATGCCGCTGTGCATAACCTAAAACAGGTAAGTTAGTAGACACTCATTTTCATCGCCATTGGTGATTATAAATCGGCTGTTTAGTAGACTCTATTCTGTCTTCAAAGGTTCACCAACCAGGGCTAAGAGAGAGATTGACCAATATATGAACATCTTGATATTTTTCTGCTATATTTAATTTGATTAGTGGTAAGCAGCAAAAATTAAATATGCTTAACTATTTAGTGCGTTAAGCCTTTTAAAATTGTTTTGATTACACAAAAAGGTTAATCGTCAATGGAAGACAATTCTCGAATCCGTAGCAAACATTACTTAACAACAATCGCTTTGTTGATTTTATCTGCGATGTTTGGCTATTTTGAGTTCACTTGGCTCGCTCTTTCTTCCCTCGTCATTTCAGGGGTATCTGTCCATCTGCTTCATGTTCAACAAGTGAAATTGCAAGCCAAAGCTCTGCAGATCCTAGCTATAAAAGACCATGAGGTAGAGAATCGTCAAACAGAAGAAGCCCTTCAGCTAGCGTTGGAGCAAGTCCTTCCAAAGTGGAAACTTCAAATCGAGTCTTCAATAAATCAGTCAACAATCGCAATCACTGATCTTTCAAAACAATTTATGTCTATTACAGACAATATATCTCTTGCCATCAATATAACCAATGCAGGTCCATCAGAAGGTGAAAGATTATCCGCTTCTAATAATGTGAAAATTTCATCTGAAAATATCAGAGATGAACTTGAAAACCTCAAAACGACTCTTATTGACATGTCAAAGGTTGAGCAATCAGCATTAGAAGATATTAAGAATCTCTCTGGCTTTATGGGCCAGTTAACCAAAATGGCAGGAGAAGTAGAAGCTTTAGCGGAACAAACAAACTTACTAGCACTTAACGCAGCCATTGAGGCGGCTAGAGCTGGCGAAGAAGGCCGAGGCTTTGCAGTGGTTGCTGACGAAGTGAGAAATTTGGCCAATCAGTCGAAAGAAACTGGTGAAAATATTCGTAAAAAGATCGTTACCATTGGCGAAACCGTTGACCAAATATTGAAACAAGCAACCCATTCTGCTCAATCGGAAGAAAAAATGGCTGCTCAAGCAGAAGAAATTATCCACGAGGTCATCGTGCAGCACAAATTGACTACCTATACTTTGGCAGAATCCGACAAATTACTGGTCAATATGAGCCATCAGGTTCAGCAAGAAGTCGCCAATGTTATCGTCGAATTACAATTTCAAGATAGAGTGAGCCAGAAACTAAATCATGTAAAAGAAAGTATCGAGTCTGTGGTTGCTATTCTCGATAATTATCATCAGCTAGACGATGATGCAAAAATTGCTGAGCTTTCAGAACTTCAACATCAATTGAAAAAATCCTACACCATGGTCGAAGAACATCAGTCCTCAGACTCAAATCACTCGCAAAGATCATCAGCTCAACCAAACAAATCACCCGAGGAAGTTGAGCTGTTCTAACAGGTTGATTATTTAATTAGATGTTTTCCACCATCCCAACCACCTTTTGCAAGGACTCGCTTACCCATAGCGGCAGGAGAATCTTCTAGATCCGTTGCCATAGAATCATTCCATCGATTCAGAAACCCATATAAACAAACAGCGCCTAGAATCTCGCAGATTTGACTCTCCGTCCAATGCTCTTTCATTTTGTCCATTAATTCTGCTGTCACTCCATTAGGCACCGAGCCAGCAGCAAGAGCATAATCTAGAGCAATTCGTTCCGCATCGGTATATAAATCACTTGTTTGATATTCCCAAATAGCATCTAATTTTTCCTGAGAGATACCGTGGATGTTAGCCGCTATTAGCGAATGCGCCTCACAATACTGACAGCCACCTGCACGACTGGCAAAATGAGCTATCAACCGCATTAAACCTAGATCGACCTCTCCCGATTTGGACATTACTGCTTTTGTCAGAACCCCGAAACCTTTTACCATTTCAGGTTTGCGTTGCATTGTGAGTAAACTATTAGGTACAAACCCTAAGATTTGTTCAAAAATAGCGAAGTCATCAGCAAGCTCAGGCGAGACTGATTTATCGAGTGGATGCATATGAGCCATGAATTAAACCTCTTGAGAATCAAAATAAATATTATTGCATATGCAACATATTTTAATTGAGATAGATACAATCTGCAAGGTTTGCGATAGATTCGATTGGAGTAAAGTGTGACGGAACAAGTTGGGAGCATGTTCATTTTGCAGAAGAATTACCTAGAAACCATCAGACGTCTAGTCTACCGAGTATCATAGTGTTCAATCCGAAAACTATCATTGTAGAGCCGCGGGTGGACGACTAATTCTTAAATCCGATGAGGCTGAATAAGATAAAAGTTATTCAATAAGCCAGCGAGCAATATCTTTTGCATAGTAGGTCAAAACGGCGTCTGTTCCCGCGCGTTTAAAACCCAGCATCGCTTCTAACACACACTTTTTCTCATCGATCCAACCATTAGCTGAAGCCGCTTTTAACATCGCGTACTCGCCACTGACATGATAAGCCATCACAGGCACTTTAAAATTTTGCTTAGCACGTAGAATGACATCAAGATAAGGCATCCCAGGTTTAACCATAACCATGTCTGCACCTTCTTGAAGATCCAGAGCTATTTCGTGGTAAGCCTCATCGCCATTGGCCGGATCCATTTGGTAAGTGTTCTTATCGGCGTTACCCAGGTTGCCACCAGATCCTACCGCATCTCTAAAAGGTCCATAAAATGCTGAGGCATACTTAGCTGAATAAGCGAGGAGCTTTGTATTTACGAATCCATTTTCTTCTAGTGCTTTTCGAATAGCACCAATTCGTCCATCCATCATGTCCGATGGAGCAACAATATCGACTCCAGCCTTAGCATGACTTAATGCTTGATTAACCAACACTTCATTGGTCGTGTCGTTAAGCACGTAACCTTCTTCATCAAGAATTCCATCTTGACCGTGGCTAGTATAGGGATCAAGTGCTATATCGGTTATTAGGCCCAGTTGTGGAAACTTATCTTTAATTGCAGCAATGACGGTTTGGACTAAGCCATTAGGGTTATATGCTTCTTCGGCAAGTAACGACTTTTTACTTTCATCAATAACGGGGAATAATGCAATAGCAGGAATTTTCAGCTCACACACTTCCTCAAGCTCTATTAATAATTTGTCTAAACTTTTACGTTGGACACCGGGCATGGACGAAATGTCTTCGACTCTGTTTTCTCCCTCCAACACAAAAACGGGATAAATCAAGTCATCGCTCGACATCTTATTTTCAGCCATCAGTCGACGAGAAAACTCACTCGCCCGCATTCGGCGTGGCCGGGTGGAAGGGTATTGATTATTTAAGCTAAATTTTGCCATTTTGCTTTCCGATATTGCGCTACTAACTCGTTTAAAGGTACCAGTCCATGAGATCTAAAGACGATGGAACTAAACCCAGTCTTTTGGAACCAAATAATAGTCGGTTAATTTTTCTTCTTCACTGCCTTTTTTAGTCTGGAAATTGTATTCCCAACCGACATCGGAAGGCAAAGACATCAGTATCGACTCCGTTCGACCGCCGGTTTGTAAACCAAATAAAGTGCCTCGATCGTATACTAAATTAAACTCCACATAGCGGCCACGTCGTATTTTTTGAAATGCTTTGTGTTCCGCTGCATATTCAGTGTTCTTTCGTTTTTCTAAAATAGGAATAATGCCTTTGGTGTAATGATCACCAACACTTTTCATAAATTCAAATGAAGTTTCAAAATCAGGTAAATTTAAATCGTCGAAGAATAAACCACCGATGCCTCGCTGCTCATTACGATGTTTAATATGGAAATAATCATCACACCACTGCTTATATTTTGGATAGGCTGCATCGCCTAGCGGCTCGCACGCTTTTTTAGAAATGAGATGCCAATGCTCGCAATCTTCTTGAAATCCATAATAAGGTGTGAGGTCAAACCCACCGCCAAACCACCAAACAGGTTCATGCCCTTCCTTTTCAGCAATGAAAAATCGAACATTCATGTGGGAAGTAGGTACAAATGGATTATGTGGATGGATGACAAGTGATACACCCATGGCCTTGAAACTTCTGCCGGCAAGTTCTGGTCTATGAGCAGTCGCGGAGGCAGGCATTGAATCACCAAACACGTGAGAAAAATTGACACCACCCTTTTCTATTATTCCGCCATCGGTAATAACACGCGTTCTGCCACCTCCGCCCTGCTCTCTTTGCCATTGGTCGGTGATAAATTTCGACTGACCATCGGTCGCTTCGAGTTCATTGCAAATTCGATCTTGAAGGTTGAGTAAATATTCTTTTACTCTCGATACATGTGGCATTGAGATTAAAACCTTACGAAATTAGCTTTCGGTTATTTTTGTGGTTGGGTTTTGCTTAATTGGCAAAAAGCTTTTAAGACACTTTGACGAGATATCATTCCAACCAAAACATCCTTATCGAGAACAGGGTACATTCTTACGCCATCTTTTAAGAATCTTTCAGCAATGTCAGTAATATTATCCGTAGGATGAACACTTTGAATTGTCTTAGTCATTCTATCTTCAACGAGGTCGCCGTAATCTTGGTTATAAACAGCACTCAACACAGTATGTAAACAATCTTTTTCAGAAAGAAAACCGATCACGCGATTATGACTGTCAACCACAGGAACACCTGAAAGTCGATATTCTTGTAATGTTTGCGCCGCTTCGACAATATCAACATCTGGTTTGACAGTAATCATCGCGGACGCCATATAGTCTTTAACAAGCAAAGAATTCAGCATTTTTAATATCCTCTTTTATTATTGTAAACTTAGAGAGTTTCCCTCACTACATTGGCTAATTGAGCGGTCAATTTCTCAACTTGCGCTCCGTTTTCACCTTCAATCATTACCCGTATTAAAGGCTCTGTTCCTGATGCTCTTAATAAAACACGTCCCGTATCTTTCAACTCTGCTTCAGCTTCTTTCACTGCAGCGACAACTGTTTCATTTAACATCGGATCTTGGCGTTTAGATACTTTAACATTGATCATAGTTTGCGGATACTTTGACATCCCTTGTTTTAGTTCCGCAAGTGTTTTATTCTCTGTGGCCATCACTACTAGCACTTGCAAAGCGGCAATAATAGCGTCTCCTGTAGTATTTTTATCCAGGCAAATTAAATGACCCGAAGATTCTCCGCCGAAATTCCATTGGTGTTTTTTTAGAAGTTCCATCACGTAACGGTCACCAACATTGGCTCGAACGAAATCGATGCCATGCCCATTCAAGGCTTTTTCTAACCCTAAATTGGACATCAAAGTACCAACCACACCACCTTCTAACCGACCCGCGTTTTGAGCTCCTTTTGCAATGATGTATAGCAACTCATCTCCATCGACTACTTCGCCATTATGATCAACCATGATCAACCGATCAGCATCGCCATCTAGCGCAATACCCAAATCTGCTTTGTTGCCTTTGACTATTTTTGCTAGGGCTCTCACATCCGTTGCGCCACATCCTTCGTTTATATTTAATCCATCTGGATTGTTAAACACAGGTTGGACATCGGCACCAAGCTCTCTAAATACTTTTGGGCCGACAGAGTATGCCGCGCCATTTGCACAGTCGACCACGATTTTTAGTCCGTCAAGGGAATACGTTGCAGGAATGGTTGCTTTACAAAATTCAATATATCGACCTGCTGCTGTCGAAACTCGCTTCGCTTTTCCTATGTGCTCTGATGAAACCGTTGTCATCTCTTTATCGAGGTACGCTTCTATTTCGTACTCTACGGAGTCGTCCAATTTAGTCCCATCAGCTGAAAAGAACTTAATTCCATTATCATAAAAGGAATTGTGAGATGCTGAAATGACGATGCCGGCAGCCGCTCGAAAAGTCCGAGTCAAATAGGCAATTCCCGGAGTTGGCATTGGTCCTAACAGTTGAACATTCATTCCAGCTGCGGCAATACCTGCTTCAAGAGCTGATTCAAACATATAACCTGAAATTCTTGTATCTTTACCTATTACGATGCGATCTTGCGGCTTTTTACCGAGAACTTTTCCTGCAGCCCAGCCCAACTTCATAACAAATTCGGGTGTAATAGGATACTCCCCCACTGTTCCGCGAATACCATCGGTACCAAAATACTTCTTCGACATTGATTTTCCTTTTCATAATAGCCTGCGTTGAAACGGCTTTTAACTTTTTGTATGTTTACAATCTATTCTAATTCGTTTGCTGACTAATTGCAGTTCGACTAGCTTATATCAGCAATTGCCTTGTGAACCTGACGTAAGTCATTGGTTTCCGCAACATCATGCACGCGGATGATGTCAGCACCTCTTTGCATCGCGATGTGGGCTACCGATAAACTGGCTGCGAGCCTTTCTTCTACCGGCTTAGAAGTGATTTCGCCCAACATCGACTTTCTTGATAACCCAGCAAGAACAGGTAGGCCTAGGTGGGTAAATTGTTCAAATCGACTCAATAATTCTAGATTATGTTTCAGTGTTTTGCCAAAACCAAATCCAGGATCGATACTAATTAGGCCTCTTTCTATACCGTGACTTTCACATTCTTTGGCCCTGCTGTCCAAAAAAGCCATAACATCCGTAACTACGTCTTGATAAGACGGTCGTTGCTGCATAGAACGAGGTTGACCTTGCATATGCATTAAACAAACGGGAACTTGAAGTTTGGCTGCCATTTCAATGGCCCCTTTTTCCCTCAATGCCCTTACATCATTTATCAAAGTAGCGCCTGCATCAACCGCTGCTTCCATTACTTCTGGTTTACTGGTATCGATAGAAATGGTGTGGCCCAAGTTCTTGATTCTTTGGATCACGGGAACAACCCGTTTAATTTCATCCGCTGCTGAAACTTCCGCAGCGCCTGGTCTGGTCGATTCTCCTCCGACATCAAAGATATCAACACCGTTTTGAGACATTTTAGTCGCTCTAATAAATGCAGATTCGACTGAATTATAACGGCTTCCATCAGAGAAGGAGTCTGGGGTGATGTTCAAGATCCCCATAATAAGAGGCGTATTTTTGTCGTGCTCATAAACCGGGTGCATTCAATTTAATCCAAGCAAATATTTACCGAACGAGAATAAAAGTTGATCTTACCGGAAAATAACCACAAATCCACATCAATCATGCAAGGATTTTAACTGATTATCAGTGATACACTTGATATACTCGGCAAACTAACAGCAAACACTAGCTTTATCCCATGTCAGAACAACAAACCACTCATTTCGGCTTCACCGATGTTCCAATCGAAGAAAAACAAGGCAAAGTAGCTGAAGTTTTCGATTCTGTAGCCATTAAGTACGACTTGATGAATGATTTAATGTCCGCCGGCGTTCACCGGCTTTGGAAGCGCTATACCATCGAAAAAAGTGGGGTACGCAAGGGAAATAAAGTGCTCGATTTGGCTGGTGGAACCGGTGATCTCGCCGCCCTATTTTCTCCAATTGTGGGTGATAGCGGACAGATTGTTCTGGCAGATATCAATGACTCAATGCTGAAAGTAGGCCGAGATCGACTGATTGACCGTGGTTTGGTTAATAATATTCGTTTTGCTCAAGTCAATGCCGAAAACCTTCCTTTTGAAGAAAACCAATTCGACTGTATCACCATCGCTTTTGGCTTAAGAAACGTAACCGACAAACAAAAAGCGCTAAAATCAATGCATCGTGTGCTTAAACCCGGAGGGCGGTTGCTAGTTCTTGAATTTTCGCAGCCAACTAGTGAGCTACTCAGTAAAATCTATGATAATTACTCATTCAAGCTACTGCCAAAAATCGGTCGATGGACTACCGGCGATGAAGACAGCTACCGTTACCTTGCTGAATCCATTCGAATGCACCCTAATCAAGACACACTTAAGTCAATGTTCGAGGAAGCAAGATTCGAAGATTGCGAATATCATAATTTAACGGGTGGCATTGTCGCGTTACATCGCGGTTTTAAATATTAGATTTCTAGAAACCGGTTCGGGCGATTCATCAATATGTCAATTAATCAATTATCAGCTTCCGTCATTCAATCGCTTGGTCGACAAGTTTTAAATCTGGATGCTGAAGCCAAAATGAAAATAGCCGCGTTCAAAGACAAAATCATTCACATCAATATCGAAGACTTAAATCTAAACTATTACTTCCATTTTGAAAACGGACTGCTGCTCGTCGAAAACAATGCAGTACATCCACACAGTGCGTCGATATCGGGTAAGTTAAACTCTTTTTTAACGGCTGCGGCTAACCAGAATAGCAGTGACTCAATTTTCAAAGGTGAACTAATGTTTAGTGGCGAGATTAGCACAGCTAAACTATTCCAGGACTTTGTTCAAACACTAAATATCGACTGGCAAGAACCGCTAGCTCAATGGTTTGGTGACCCGGTTGGGCATACTTTATACAAAGGTATGGAAAAATTTTCTAGTTGGCTTAGGGTGACTGCCCGAAGCACTCGGACCGATATTGCAGAGTATTTACAGGAAGAAGCTCGAGTCACACCAACCTATTATGAACAGCAGGGATTATTTGATGAAGTGGATCAAATAAGAAGTCGTACCGACCGGTTGAATGCTCGAATAAATCAACTCAAAACAACGTTATTTAATTCATCAAAGCAAACTAACACTGGTCCAAAAGTAGACATTATTATACAAGGCTCTCAAGATAAACCATGAAACGATTATTTATTTTAAGAAGGGCGTTTGTCATCAACCGAGTTATGATCCGGTACGGGTTAGATGAATTCATTATCAATACTCCGCTCGGCAAATATAATTTAATCTTCAAGGCTTTTGCTCTAACTCCCAACAAGTACCGTAAGCTCCCGCGCGGAGAAAGATTAAATCGCGCTCTCACCGAATTAGGCCCAATTTTCGTAAAACTAGGCCAAATGTTGTCAACTAGGCGCGATCTTTTGAATGACGACTTAGCTGAGTCATTGGCAAAACTGCAAGATGACGTCGAACCGTTTGCCAGTAATATTGCGATTTCAACGATAGAATCTCAATTAGGCAAGCCGTTAGAGCAAATATTCAAGAGCTTCGAAACTTCACCACTCGCTTCAGCTTCCGTAGCCCAAGTGCACAGCGCAGTACGTCACGATGGTGAGCAAGTGGTCGTCAAAGTTATTCGCCCAGGAATCAAAAGAAAAATCATCGCCGATATTAAACTTTTAGAAGTGCTTGCAGAATGGTTTGAGAATAACTCTGAAATCGCGAAACGTATCCATCCTAAACAAATTGTAAGAGACTACAAAGATACACTTTTTAATGAGTTAGACCTTCGAATAGAAGCTGCTAACACCACTCAGCTCAAGCGCAATTTTTCTGGTTCAGAACAACTTTATGTGCCGGATGTCTATTGGCAAGATTGTAGCAAACGAGTGATGGTGCAAGAAAAAATCCGCGGGGTGCCCATTGGAAATATCGACGAGCTCATAAGACACAATGTCGATATGAAAAAACTAGCTCATCGAGGTGTCGAGATTTTTTTCACCCAAGTCTTCAGAGATAGTTACTTTCATGCGGATATGCATCCAGGTAATATTTTTGTTAATTGCGAAAGCCCAGAGAATCCTAGTTATATTGCGATTGATTGTGGGATAATGGGAACATTAAATGAATCAGATAAACGATATCTGGCTCAAAATTTCGTTGCTTTTTTTAATCGCGACTACCGCCAAATAGCGGAACTGCACGTTCAATCTGGCTGGGTTTCTAGCAAAGTCTCAATCGAAGAATTCGAGTCTGCCATACGTACCGCCTGTGAGCCTATCTTTGGAAAATCACTGAATGAAATATCGTTCGGTCATTTCTTGATTCAACTCTTTCAAACGGCACGACGTTTTGAGATGGAAGTTCAACCGCAATTAGTATTACTGCAGAAAACCCTCCTCTATGTTGAGGGGCTCGGTCGACAGCTCTATCCGCAGCTAGATTTATGGGAAACCGCGCAACCATTCTTAAAGAAATGGCTGGCGGATACCTACGGGCC
>JAHRVB010000055.1 GCA_019090895.1 Kangiellaceae bacterium | reverse complement strand
TGGGATATTGAACTTTCGTTTAAGCGATTGGCAAGTCGACTATCAGAGAAATCGGAGAACCTCAATGTTCGATTAGCGAGTTTCTTGTTAACGACTTGTCTCGTATTCAGTTCGATGGTCATCGATATACCCAATGCTAGTGCGGCGGAAACGGAGCTGCTTGCCGATAAAACACCTGTGTTAGAATCAGCATTACGCGACTTGAACAAACCAGCAGACGATCTTACTTTCGACGCACCCGAAAATAGTCTAAGTCATCAACAAATTAAACAGATGATAAACGAAATTAAAGAGGGAGAAGATTTTCATCAAAAAGAAACTCAGCAAAGTAATGAGTACCGTGGTTCAGATAGCGACAGTTGGTTTGATGATGAACCTTCGGATATTTCACCTGGATGGCTAGTTTTCGCAAAGATATTTGCATTAATTGTCGAATTCGCTCTGTGGATATTCGTTGCGGTATTGATTATCTTTCTAATTGTGAAATATAAGCATCTTCTCGGAAATACCTTTTCAAATAAAAAGATAAAAAATGTTCGGCCCAAGAAGTTATTTGGACTTGATTTAGATACAGAATCTTTGCCAGAACAACCCTGGTTAGTCGCAAAGCAATTAGTATTAGAAGATAAATACCGACAGGCAGTGAGTTTACTCTATCGAGCGAGCTTGATTTGGTATATCGATAATAGCAATGTGCTGATCAAAGAAGGTTATACTGAGCTCGAGTGTTTAACTCAAATTGTAAAACATGTTGGTTCTTCCAGCCAAAACTACATTAAGAGTCTCACAATTAATTGGCGCGGACTTGCTTATGCACACATTAATCCCGAGAAATCGATACTGATCGAATTATGTGACCAGTGGCCACAAGTCATGAAGGTTCATAGCGACAATTTAAATCAAGTAAACATTGCTAAGAACAGCTCGGCGGAGCGGTCCAATGGCTAAACGGATATCTATATCACCGGCAACGTGGGTTATCTGCGCTTTCGCATTGATCATCGGAGGCTATTCTTACTGGTTTTATTCTAATTTTGACAGAGTCATTAACGAAGTCGATCTTGGAGCAATCAAAGAAGTTAAAGCCAACCCGTTTTTTGCCGCACAAAAGCTACTGCAAAACTCCGGAAGGACAGCAAAAACAGAGCGTAATTTCTCTGTGCTTGATAATGAATTACAACAACAAGACACTCTGATCATCGAAAGTACTCGAGTTGGTTTGGCCGAATCGAAACGTTTAAAAATTAACGACTGGTTAAAAGAAGGCGGACATTTAATCCTTCTAGCCACTGAAATTTACGACAATGACCTTGGTACAAGTCGTGATGTCTTGTTGGACGAATTGGGAATCCGTTTATACGAGAATCCGGTTGACAGCTGGAGCTACGATGAAGATGAACGACTGACTAAAGTTACATTTGAAGACTTCGGCGACGAAACATCAATCGATTTTGATCAAAACTTTTATCTGCAAGATTCAAGTGGTGATTCGACATTCATTGGCGGCAATGATTACTCCGATTTGTTTGCTCAATTTAAACTTGGCGAAGGAATGATAACTGTTGTAACGGACATGGATATTTGGAAAAATTATTCAATCGATGATTACGATCATGCCATGTTCCTCTATCAATTGATTGGCACGGGTGAGGCAGTCCTCTTTCTGTATAATACAGCTCAACCATCTTTGTGGAGTATTATGCGGGAACTGATCCCGATGGTAATCATCTCCTTTTTTATATTTATATTTTTGGCTCTTTTTTCAGCCAGTTGGCGTAAAGGAACTCCTAAAGCCGACGAGCGACCGGTACAGCGCGAGATTATGCAGCACCTAGTAGCCGCAGGAGAGTTCACTTATCGGAACGATTCGGGTGAAACACTTTTGCAGTCTATGATGGATTCTCTCGAAACCCGATTAAGACGGTCAATCCATCAATATTCGGGCTTGTCTGATAGTCAAAAGATTAACAAAGTCTCTCAGCTTGTTAACATAAAAAAGAAGCAACTCGAACTGTTATGGCAAATTCCGGAACATACCCAAGAAGACTTCTTACTTCGGGTAGTTTTGATTCAAAAAATCAAGCGATTGTTATAATAAAACTGGGCTTCGCTATGAGTAGCCTGATGGTCAACAGATTAGTAACAAAGAACACAATTGATATAATATCGATGGTTAGGTAGATGATATGGAAGAGAATAATATGACTGAATTAACTGAAAATAAACCTAATGAAACTTTAGGAGAAGAATTAATGCATTCGAATAACCTAAACCCCGAAACCAGCATTCCGGAAGTGCAAAACGAGCCAAGTTCTGTGAACAGCTCTTCTTCTACGGTCAATACCGGAATGACGATTGAAGACGGCCATAATATTATCAAGAGCCTCTTTCATAATATAAATTCAACTCTCATTGGACAGAAAGAAATCGTTGAAATGACGCTTACTTGCCTTTTTGCCGGTGGCCATTTATTAATAGAAGGTGTTCCAGGTTTGGGTAAAACCTTATTAGTTCGTGCTATTGCAAAAAGTTTTGATGGTGCATTCTCTCGAATTCAATTTACCCCTGACTTAATGCCGAGTGATGTAACGGGTCATGCGATGTTTGACCAAAAATCCGAAAAATTCAGGATTAGAAAAGGCCCCGCTTTTACTAACCTTTTACTGGCCGATGAGATAAATCGTGCGCCTGCAAAGACCCAGTCTTCGCTGTTAGAAGTTATGCAAGAAAAACACATTACCATCGAAGGAAAGTCTCATGCTGTGAGTAATCCGTTTATGGTTTTGGCGACTCAAAATCCACTCGAACAAGAAGGAACTTATCCGTTACCAGAAGCTGAGCTTGACCGTTTCTTAATGAATATCCTAATTGACTATCCTGCGGTTGATGATGAAATTAGTCTGGTTAAAAGAATTACTACCGATACTATTGACGATTCAAATTTAATGGGTGAATTGAAAGCGGTAACTTCAGCCAAAACAATTATGCAATTACAAAAGCTTGCGTCTTCTATTCGTGTTGATGATTCAATTTTTGAGTACGCGGTGCGTTTGATTTCTGCAACGCGTGAATGGTCGGGTGTACAAATGGGAGCTAGCCCAAGAGCGTCAATAGCAATCATTAGAGCGGCTAAAGCACTTGCACTAGTGCGAGGAAGTCAATTTGTAACGCCAGACGAAATTAAAGCAGTAGCGCTAGCAGTCTTACGTCATCGAATTGTTCTTTCAGCCGAATTAGAAATCGAAGGTATAAGTGTCAAACAAGTGATTGCCGATCTGTTGGCGCAAATACCAGCGCCGAGGCAGTAAGCAATCTAATGAAACTTTCTCGTTTAAGTTTTTATCTGTTGATAGGCTGGTTTGTTATAGCATTGAGTGATGCTATGTTACGCCTGTGGGATTATTCTCAAACAACCGCTCGATATGATTCCATGGCTACACAAAATACTTTACTTGCGACAATTTGGTTTGTTTTTGCAATCATATTTATAGCCGCTATTATTGTCGATTGGATTTCGCTATTTGGTTTGCAGAAAATTAAACTTGAACGGAGTATTTCTAAAACTTTGCCAGTAAACAGTTATAGTGATGTTGAATTAGCTATGACCTACCAAAATCAAGAAGATAATAATTCAAAACTACGCTCACTTAACATTGAATTATTTGAGCATGTGCCGGAAAGTTGTGATGTAGATGGATTACCTGCGCGAATAAAAGTGGAAGGAAACCAATTTGCCACTATTAACTATCGCATTAAGTCGCGAGAGCGTGGTGATTTGGTTATTAACACCACAGAACTATGGGTTGATTCGCTGTTAGGACTATTATCAAAACGCATTGAACTGCGTTGTGAATCGAAATCCAAGGTATATCCTAATTTCCGGTCCATTCACAACTATGTATTACTCGCTACAGAACAAAGAACTCGTCAATTGGGTATACGTCAGCGGCAAAAACGCGGCCAAGGGCTGGATTTTCATCAGTTAAGAGAATATCGGATGGGTGATAGTTTGCGACAAATCGATTGGCGGTCGACGTCTCGATTGAGAAAAATAATTTCCAAAGAATATCAGCAAGAGCGTGACCAAAATATTATTTTCTTGGTTGATTCCGGTCGTCGAATGAGAACAAAAGACGGTGAGCTTTCTCATTTTGATCAAGCTCTCAATGCGACCTTATTAGTTTCCCATATTGCACTTAAGCAAGGTGACGCGGTCGGCCTAAAGGTTTTTGGTGCCGTTGACCGTTTCTTTCCACCCAAAAAAGGTCCGTCGACAATTAGTGCGATGTTGAATCAAGTTTATGATTTACAGCCGACCAATCAAGCATCTGACATTATTCGAGCTGCTGAGGAATTAAATCGTTCTTTTAAAAAGCGCTCACTGATTGTCATTGTATCCAATATTAGAACCGAAGATAAAACAGAGCTTGTCACTGCAGTAAAAATGCTTAAAAAGCATCACCTAGTTTTGTTAACTAACCTGAAGGAACAAGCTCTGGATGATTGCATTAATTCTGAAATATACGACATGCATGATTCCTTAAAATATTCTCAAACAACGAGTTATTTATTACAACGAGAAAAACTTCATCAAACCTTGACTCACAGCGGTGTAATTGCGGTTGATAGCTTGCCGAAACATCTCGCTGTAAATATGGCGAATCAATATTTTGATATCAAAAGAAGTGGTCGACTGTAAATGATTCGCCTTTAAAATTTAATCTCTAAGTCGATCACGAATTTTCAAAAAATCATCGATGTTGTCAAAGAATATCGTGACTAATTTTGGGTCAAAATGTTGCCCACTCTGCTCTTTTAGGAGTGGCCAAATTTTTTCATCTGGCCACGCTTGCTTATAACATCGAGAACTTCCTAGTGCATCAAATACATCGCAGATCGCAAGAATTCTTCCAAAAATTGGAATGTCCTTTCCCGTTAGTCCCTTAGGGTAGCCAGTACCGTCGTATTTTTCATGATGGGTCAAAGCGACGGAAGCCGCGGCTTTTAAGATCGGCCGCTTTGAAAATTTTAGCATTTCATATCCTAGCTCTGCGTGAGTTTTCATGATTTCCCATTCTTCGCCATCAAGTTTTCCAGGTTTATGAAGAATCGAGTCGGGTATCGCAATTTTTCCTATATCATGCATAGGAGATGCTTCTCTTAGAAGGACTGATTCTGACTCTTTTAGGCCATATTGTTTTGCGAAGATATAGCAATATTCTGCAACTCTTCGTACATGATTGCCAGTTTCCTTTGAACGCGACTCGCCAATAGCTCCCATGGTGAATACCACTTCTCGCTGTGTTTCTTCTATTTCCGTAGTGAGCGCTTTCACCTTAATCTCTAAATCGTGTTCGTAGGTCCTGAGTTTCAGCTGTGTCTCGACTCTGGCCAAAAGCTCACGACTATTAAAGGGTTTAGTCACATAGTCAATTCCGCCGCAATCGAATCCAGCAATAATGCTTTCCTCGTCAGTTTTTGCAGTTAAGAACATGACCGGAGTATGGGATCCATTCTCAAGTTTTTTTATTTGATGACAAGTGGCGAAACCATCTAGATCTGGCATCATAACGTCCAGTAAAATTAGGTCATACTGGTTTTCTTCAACTGCCTTAATTGCCTTCTTACCCGATGTTGCAAACGCGATTGAATAGGATTGCCTCGCAAGAATAGCTGCAATCACCTGAATGTTTTTTGGAGTGTCGTCTACCACAAGTATTTTGTATTGACCTTTAGACAATTTTGCCCTCCTTTGCCGCTAATCGGCCCTCTAATCTTTCAATAACTAGTGGAAACAATGGTAGTTGCACTTCGATCTCATCAACTTCAAATAGTTCTGTCGCCTTTAGTAGTTTAACCGCATAGTTGTTGAGTTCATTATTGGAAAATTGAACGCTAACAGTTTTGAGATTTTTTGAAAAAGTGGCAATGTCAGACATAAGTCCACTGGATATTGCAATTTTATAATCGGACGATTTTAAAGTTTCTAGTGCTATAGACATTTCTTTTAGTTCATTAGCTGGCATGTCACTCAATGAATCGTTTTCAACATTTGAATCAGCCCTTTTGCCATTTATTTTGTGCTTAATAAATCTTTTGAATGTTTCGACCAGTTGCTCCTTCTTAACCGGTTTATGTAACAAGTGTTCGAAACCTAGAGGTAGATTAACAATACTATCCCGCTCTGCAATCGATGCGGTTAGAGCAATAATGGGTATGAGTTTTGTTCGCTCAGTTGTCTTAATCTGTTCTGTAGCTTCAATGCCATTCATCAGTGGCATTCTAATATCCATAACAATTAAATCGGGAGTATGGGTCAGCGATTGTTCAACCGCCACCAAGCCGTTCTCAGCTTCTATGAAACTAAGCTCAGAATCTTTAAACTGTTCTTTAATCAACTCTCGGTTAGGCGCTATATCGTCTACAAGCAAAATTGTTGCAGAATCGAATTCAACGACATCAATAATTTTATCAACTGCCATCGGTACATCTAATGAACCTACATCGATATTGCTCAAGTGTAAGGTAAAGGTAGAACCACGCCCTAACACGCTACTTGCCGAAACGCTTCCGTTCATCATTTTAGCTAAATTTCTACAAATGGTGAGTCCTAAACCAGTGCCTCCAAACTTTGATAGGCTCTGACTTTTTTGTTGTTCAAATTGTTCAAAAATTGATTCAATTTGATCTTGTTCGATACCTATTCCACTGTCTTCCACTTGAAAGGAGACGTCAATTTTACTCTTACTCGCTGAATTAGTTTCTCTATCGGTAAATGCGACTCGAATGCATATTGCCCCTTCTTCGGTAAATTTTATGGCATTGCCTATTAAGTTGAATAGTACCTGGCGTACTCTTGTCTGGTCGATAATGAGTGCTTTCGGTAGGTTTTCTTCAATTACAATTTGGAAGTCTAGATTCTTGTCGGTAATTGTTTGTAAAAATATCTTTTCAATCTCGAATATAAACGAATAGGTATCGACACACTCGTATTGTAAGGATAGTTTACCAGCCTCGATCTTTGATAAGTCTAGAACATCGTTAATTATTGTCATTAAGCCTCTAGCACCTGATTGAATAGAGCTAACATATCCCGCTTGTTCTTCATCGAGTTCGCAGTCGCTAAGTATTTCTGTGAATCCCATTACGGCATTCATAGGTGTTCTAATTTCATGACTCATATTGGCTAAAAATTCTGACTTCGCTCGACTGGCAGCCTCTGCACGCTCTTTTGATACAACCAACTCGTTATTAATTTGACTCAACTGTGCTGTACGCCGTTGTACTTGAACTTCTAGTTCATCATTATTTTGTTTAAGAGCTTCTTCCGCTAGCTTTCTGACGGTGATATCTCGAGCAAACGCTAGAATAAAAATTTCACCGCTGTATTCGAATTTACCCAAATGAATTTCGACCGGGTATTTCTCTCCTCCTTTTTTTATAAAATCACTGTACTCAGTTTTTGAGTCTCCAACTTTTAATTGATTCCAAGTGTTGGAGAGTAGTGCGTCGCCTGAAAACTCAGCGTCGATTTCAGAAATTGACATCGAAAGCAATTCATTTTCTGAATAATTGAGTGCGCTACAAGCACTTGGATTAACATCTCTTAGATTTCCTTTTAGGTCGAATAATAGTAGTGCGTCAACAGCTTGCTCAATCAGAACTTGAAATCTCTTTTCGCCTTCCTTGAGGGCAAATTCTCTTTGTTGGACTTGCTCGAGCATGTTGTTGAAATCATCCGTTAGATCGCCTAATTCATCACTACTGTGTTTAATCGCTCGTAATGAATAATTTTCTTCAGTCGAAATCTGCCGAGTCAAGTTCGCCAGGGAAATAATAGGAACTGAAATCAAACGTTGTAAATAGGATGCGATAAAGTAAGCGATTATTTCTAAAATTAATAAAACAGATAATATGGCGTAGAGTAGCCGGTTCATCGAACTCTTTAATGCACTGAGATTTGACCGAATATACAACAAGCCAATTTCTTCATTATCAAGTTGTATGGCTTGTTTAATTTCAAATGAGTTTTCACCAAACCGGTGATTATCTCCACTTGTTAAAAATGAACTGTCAACTGGCTGGTGGTTATTTAAGATATTCACCTCTGCAAAAATCTGGTTTTCAGAGTCGAACAGTATTGCTTGTGCGACTGCATTCTTGTTTTTGAGTGTGAGAAGAATGGTTTCTGCATCGACTTTGTCATTGAATGAAAGAGCCGATATACTATTGTCAGCTGTTATAGCCGCAATAGCAGTTAAATCATCAACTAAATTTAATCGAATTTCTGAACGTTGCATCACTAGTAACACGATCCCGGCTAGCAATATACCGATACTGCTCACAACCATAATGATGAGTTTCAATTTTGTTCTAATCGCTAGATTAGATAAGCGCTGTTTAGAAGTGGATTTGTTAGAAACTTCTTTTTTGATGAGGGGAGTAGTCATTGGCCACCCCCGACTATTTTATCCGCATGTTTGAGCAATCGAGAGCTAAATTCAATTCCGGCTAGTGTTGCTTTTTCACGATTAATTGAGAAAGCGATAGCCTCATTTTTATTAACCATATTGATCATTGATAGCTGTTCGCGTGAAGTAGTATTTTCGCTAATAGTCAGAACTGGAAACTTAGCCACTAGTGAAAGCAACTGGTTATTTTTCTCTAAGTCATCAAACAAGACGACTAACACATGGCATTGTTTTACCAGCCTGGCTATTGCAATTGTCTTGTCCATATCGATATTTAATCGTTCAACATGCAGGGCTCGTCCATGGATACCCTTTTTGGGGTAATGCTTGAGAATATCCGAGTAGGGATCATTACCTGCAATACAGATATTAAATTGCGAACTGCTGGTACTATTTTGGCTTTGAGGCCATCGGGTAAAATTTATAAATCGAGTAATAAAACTGGCTTTGACGTTTGTTTGGTCAAATTTCTGTGCAAAGCTATTCGGAATGGTCGAAACCAAGCAAATAGATAAAGAAATTAGTGTAATTAACTTGTTCATCAACCGATTAATTAACCAAGTATCGCTGCGGTGTGTAAGTATTTTTGCTTGTACCAACAGTGCTATTAATACTAACCCAAGGAGGGTTGCCCGCTTGCATATGATTCCTTTTAATTTCTAAATATAGGGAGTTGTATATATTTTAACCACGCTAGAAAAGTATAGGCATGTTAGCGACATATGACAACCTTCTAAACAGTTACTTGCATCTGCAACCTTAAAGTTGCACTAGAAAGTAACAAGTTCTATAATTATCTTAAATGAGTAGTAAATTAAGTAAAGAGCATCAGTATGAATAGCAATGTTGGTAAGAACCATAACTCTGGAATAGAGCTCAATCCTAACTTTGATTGGCAGCAAGTTTGTTATTATATGTTCTTATCCCGAGCGATGGACGATATTGAAGAAAAGGAATTAGTGCCGGCTAAATTAGTATTCAATCAATTTTCAGCGCGTGGTCACGATTTGGCTCAAATACTACTGGGCTCATTACTTACCCATCCTCATGATGGAGCGACAGGCTACTATCGTTCGCGGCCATTCGTTTTATCCCTTGGACTAGATATTGAGGATGCTGTGGCGTCACCTATGGCTAAGTCAGGTGGTTACAGTGATGGGCGTGATATTGGTGTGGTCTGTAATTTCCCGAATGTTGAACGCAAAGGAGCCATGTTATTGCCTATGTGTGGTGGTGTTGGAGCGCAATATACACCAATTTCAGGATGGGCTCAGTCGATAGTTTACAATCGGGAGCAGCTGAAAGACGGAAATTATAAAGGCGCCGTTGGCGTTTCGATGGGGGGCGATTCATCCATGTCCACAAGTGGTTTCTGGTCAGCCCTTAATATTTCAACTACCAATAACTTACCACATCTGTTTTATATAGAAGATAATGGCTACGGCATTTCAGTACCCCAGGAAGTACAAACTCCCGGCGGAGATCAAGTTGCTAACCTTGCAGCCTACAAGAACCTGAGAATTATTGACGGAGATGGTACTGATCCTGAAGAGGCATCGCGGCTTATTTTTCAAGCTGTCCATTATACGCGCTCTGGGGCAGGAACCTGTTTATTACGATTAAAGGTGCCTCGATTATGTGGTCATACGTTTCAGGATACCCAAACCTATAAACCAGAGGATATGATTGCAAAAGAGCAAACTAATGATCCTTTGCCAAAACTCAAACATTATCTACTGCAACATTCCGTTTTAACTGAGCAACAGTGGCAAGAGCTCGAGTCAAAAGCTTACCAAAATGTTAAAGATGCGGTTGAAAGAGCTAAACAAAGGCCAGAGCCTAATATTGATAATTTGACTCGATTTGTATTCGCGGAAAATGACCAGTTTGGAAATCCTGAGATACAACT
The DNA here is from genome assembly GCA_019090895.1 of Kangiellaceae bacterium. GTDB lineage: Bacteria > Pseudomonadota > Gammaproteobacteria > Enterobacterales > Kangiellaceae. The sequence continues at coordinate 12,824 of JAHRVB010000055.1, read as the reverse complement.
GCGAGGCGGATTGCACGGTGACGGTTATCAATTACCCCTATCGAGTGAGCAGCCTCAGCCGCAAGGTCCTCGGCTAAATATGTTAACTGCGATTCGAAATGTGTTAGATCACGAACTTGAAATCAATCCGAAGGTATTAGTGTTTGGCGAAGATGTTGGACCAAAGGGCGGTGTACATGCTGCGACCCTCGGACTAAACCAAAAATACGGTGATCATCGTGTGTTTGATACCAGTCTATCGGAAGAAGGAATCATTGGTCGTTCTGTTGGAATGGCTCTATCCGGTTTAATGCCAGTACCCGAAATTCAATTTAGAAAATATGCCGAACCGGCCGCAGAGCAGATTACCGACACAGGCATCATGCGCTGGCGAACTAACAATCAGTTTGCTTCACCTATGGTTATTCGTATCCCCGGTGGGTTTGCGGGTAGAGGCGATCCATGGCATTCCATGAGCGATGAAGTGGAATGGGCTCATAAGACCGGTTGGCAGGTTGTGATGCCTTCAAATGCTGAAGACGCAGTGGGACTTTTACGTCATGCACTGCGAGATAATAATCCGACTATATTCTTTGAACATCGCTCGCTGTTAGACGGACGTTGGTCTCGTAGACCATATCCCGGTCATGATTATGTGCTTCCCTTTGGTAAAGGAAACACGCTCACTCACGGGCATAAGTTAACGGTAGTAACTTGGGGAGCAATGGTCGAACGCTGTGAGGCCGCTGCGCTGGATATTGCCAACGGTGTCGAAGTAATTGATTTGAGAACGATACAACCTTGGGATAAAGAACTGGTGCTAACGAGTGTGAAGAAGACGGGTCGTTGTTTAATAGTGCATGAAGATAATATGACCGCGGGTTTTGGCGCTGAGATCGCTGCGGTGGTTGCAAAAGAAGCTTTCTTTGATTTAGATGCTCCGATTGAACGAGTGACGATGCCAGATACACCGAATCCGCATAATATTCATTTGATGAATCAAGCGGTGCCGAATGAGCAGAAAATAAAACAAGCGATGCTCGATCAGTTGGCAATTTAGTATCTAGACCAGTCTCTAGGCTGACAGTGGGGCTTTGGTCGAAATAAGAAAAGAAAAGATTAAAAGATATTTCACCACGGAGGCAAGGCTTGCCCCGTGAAACGCTGTGGGTACAGAGGTCACGGAGAAAAGGCAGGACGGTATTTAGGGTTTGTGTAGGTCGGTCTTCAGGCCGACAACGGGCTTTGATTGAAATACGGAAAGAGAAGATTAAGAGATATTTCACCACGGAGGCAAGGCTTGCCCCGTGAAACGCTGTGGATACAGAGGTTACGGAGAAAAGACAGGACGGTATTTAGGGTTTGTGTAGGTCGGTCTTCAGGCAGACAGTAGGCTTTGGTTGAAATACGGAAAGAAAAGATTTAAAGATCTTTCACCACGGAGGCGCGGAGGTCACGGAGAAAAGATAGATAGGTATTTAGGTTTCGTATGTAGGTCAGTCTATAGGCTGACAATGGGGCGGTCGAAATACGGATTGAATAAAATTTTAGCTTCTAGAGCTCTTACTTTAAAGAAAACAAGCTTGCTTGGTACAAAAGAGAAATAAAAACATGAGTCAAATAACAGATATTATTTTACCGGCTGATCAGTTGGAAGGTACCGAAGCGGCTTTTTCTGCTTGGTTGGTAAAAGTTGGTGAACGGGTGACAAAAGGCCAACCTGTTGCAGAATTAGAAACCGATAAAGTGGCAATGGAAGTTTGTGCACCAGGAGACGGAGTGGTTCACTCCCTTGTTACAAAACAAGGAGACCGTGTTGAACCCAATCAAGTGTTAGGTAAATTGTCGGAAAGTGACCAAACCGTTACTATCCAGTCTACAAAGCAGCCGTTAAAAATTGAAACTCAGAATGTTCAAGCTTTTTCGGAAAATAGCCATGACTCGTTAGCATCGGGTCAAGAATTAGTGAGCCCAGCGGTAAGACGTTTGTTAAACGAAAATAACCTTTCAATCGATTCGATACCCGGCACCGGTAAAAGACAGAGAGTCACCCGAGATGATGTGATTAGTTACTTACAAGATAAGCCCGCTGATAATGAAACGAATTTGTCAAAACCATCAAAAATAGAGACTCCGGCTATTTCTCCTTATTCAAATGAATTACCTCAAGCTCGCTCTCTACAGGGTGAAATGCTACCCCATTCCAATATGCGCAAGTCCATCGCTAGCCATATGGTGAGCAGCTTGTTAGAAACCTCGCCCCATGTAACCAGTGTTTTCGAAATGGATATGAGCAACATCATGGCTCATCGAAAATGGCACAAAAAAGAATTTATGGAGTTAGGTGTAAAACTAACTTTCACCGCCTATTTCTTATCGGCGATGGCGCAAGCAGTCAGTAAGGTGCCGCAAGTGAACGCTCGGTTCCACCAAGATGCTTTGGAATTATTTTCTGATATCAATATTGGCGTCGGTACCGCATTGGGAGATAAAGGTTTGGTTGTCCCGGTGGTTCAACAAGTACAATCATTGAATTTATTTCAAATAGCACAGTGTTTACAGGCGCAAACTGAAAAGGCTCGGCACGGTAAACTTTCTGCTGGGGATATGAAAAACGGTACTTTAACCATTTCAAATCACGGCGTTAGTGGAAGTCTCTTTGCGACACCAATTATCATCAATCAACCGCAAGTAGCGATTCTTGGCATAGGAAAATTAGAAAAACGAGTGGTTGTTGAAGAAATAAATGGTCAAGATGAAATGGTCATTCGGCCGAAATGTTATGTCTCTTTATCAATCGATCACCGTGCCCTCGATGCGCATCAAACCAATTTATATTTGTCAGAATTTGTCAATATCATCGAAAGCTGGGGTGAGTAGATCTTAATTCACATCGTCGTGCCGAAATCTAGGCACGACTAGTCTTGTCCCGAGCTGAGCTTACTTAAATGGCAGAAACACCGCCGTCGACAGGAATTGCGACTCCATTCATGTAGCTATTCGCTGGTGATAACATCATAACCATGACATTAACGACCTCCTCCACTCGAGCGATACGTCTCATGGGGCAGCCACGAGCGAGGGTTTGGTTTGCATCCTCAATATTGCCCGTAGGAATTAAAATGGGATTGTCTACCATGGGTGTTGGCGTGAAAAATGGACAGATAGCATTAACTCGAACATTCATTCGACCACACTCAACCGCTGCTGTCTTGGTTAAGCCAATAACCGCATGTTTAGCCGCTGAATAACTCCCGACTCCTGGCGCGCCTCCAATTCCAGCCATGGAACTGACGTTTAATATAGCACCACCCTTTTGAGCCGACATGATTATGAGTTGATGTTTAAGTCCAAACGCAACGCCTTTGGTATTCACATTTAACTGTTGGTCGAGTACAGAGCTCTCAAGTTCGGTTAACGGACCGGGAATAGGTGCGATTCCGGCATTGTTGACGGCGATATCCAATTGACCAAAACTCTCTACGGCGGCATCCACCAGTTGTTTAGCATGACTCTCTTGAGAAACATCACCGCTGATAGCCACGACTTTTGCACCCAGCGCTCTCACTTCTTCGGCGGTTTCTTGCAAGCCTAGCTCATTAAAATCAGCGATTACTAAATTAGCACCTCGTTTCGCGAGCTCTTTGCTCAACGCTTTACCAAAACCACTTGCAGCGCCAGTAATTAAAGTGCTCTTACCCGTAAAATCCAGTAGCTCATCCATTTCTTTTACCCTTTTTGACGAATTTAATTAGATACTTATTGCCAGAATAATGCCCCGGTTAAATGGTCAATCAATAACCCGAACTTGTACGATTATACCCATGGAAATCACTATAATTGAAATTGATTATACTTATAGTTCCGAATAAGTACTGCTTATGAAGAAACGCCCAAACTAGGCTAAAAACGAGCTCAGCATTATCACTAAAAAACATGATTGTTCAGTAGGTACTGACAGCAACAAGTTCATTACGGGATGAACGCGTATAAAACGAGTGTTTTTCCACATATTGAATACTGTCTCTTCTTGTTGGCAAAACATTCATTGGGTATATAACATCTTTTGATTGCACTCTTTTGCCTAAATAATCTAAACTTCGCGCCGCTATTTTAAAAAGACTAGATCTTTAGGAGGATTTATAATGTCGTTTGAATTACCAGCTTTGCCGTTTGAAATGGATGCGCTTGAGCCCCATATCTCTAAAGAAACACTTGAATATCATTATGGAAAGCATCACCAAGCTTACGTGACTAAGTTAAATGATGGTATCAAGGGAACAGAATTTGAAAATGCTACTCTTGAAGAAATTGTCGAAAAGTCAGAAGGCGGTATATTCAATAACGCGGCGCAAGTATGGAATCATACTTTCTATTGGAACTGCCTAGCAGCCAATGCTGGTGGTGAGCCAACAGGTGAAATCGCAGAAGCATTTAACGCTTCTTTCGGTAGCTTCGCCGAATTTAAACAACAATTCAGCGCATCTGCCGCGACTCTATTTGGATCAGGCTGGGCTTGGTTGGTTCAAAATAGTGAAGGTAAGTTGGAAATCGTTCAGGAAGTTAATGCCGGCAACCCGATGACGTCAGGTCTTAAGCCAATACTAACTTGTGATGTATGGGAACATGCATACTATGTGGATTACCGTAATGCTCGACCGTCTTATATCGAATCATTTTGGAAATTAGTTAACTGGGAATTCGTTAATTCTCAGCTGGCTTAACCACTCTGTTTGTTTAGTTATCTAAATTGTATCTCTCCGGCCTGTATAAACTAGGTTGGAGAGTTCTCAATCAATTCATAAACTTGGGCTATTTAGTTGCCGGTGGTTCGAATTTAGTCGGATCAGTTTGCCAGCTTTCACATTTTCCATAAATACGCTGACTCATCATCAGGGTCATTTTATAGTCGTTCGGTGGGTAAGCACTCTCTTGTTTTTTAGGGGCTAAAACAACACCACTATTCCAACTGTACATTTGAAGGGCTTTTCCATTGTCTAATATAAGCGTTTTACCCATCACTTTCGATTGATCACCTTGTTTTGCAGTCGATTCTGTTTTGATAGCCGTGTAAAGAATATTCGCTCGTTTAACTAGCCCTAAAAAAGTTATTTTTTCTATTGGGCCGCTCTTGTTAACGCATTTCAAACCTTCCTGATTGTGGCTTGCTGCGTGTAAATTAAATGCGAGAATGGAGAGAAGAGCAATGCTTAGATTTTTCATAAGTTGATTTCCTTATCGAAGGATCTGAATTGATTGAAAACTGAGAATTTGAGTATAACCATACATTTATTTTTAGGCCAACTTGTTTACTTACACTGTGGATAACCTATCCAATGGCTTGTTTGACTTGTTCACGATAACGTCTAGATAGTTTTAGCTGGGTGCCATTTTTTAGAGTGAGCTGGAAGTCGCCAGAATCAAGAGATTCTATTTGTTGGATGCAGTCGATGTTGACCATGGCCGATCGATGAATTCGAACGAATAGTCCTTCATCAAGTCTTTTTTCAAGACGAGCCATCGTTTCTCGAATTGGGTAGATTCGGCCTTGGGAATGCATATTCATGTAGTTTCCTGCTGCTTCTATCCATTCGATCTTCTCAGCTTTAAGAATAAATTCTTTACCGATTTTTTTTACCAAAATTCGGTCACTCGATCTTCGTTCGGTATTCTGAGTTGACGGTTTGTGAGGCTCAATACCCTCATTTTGAACGTTGAGTTGTCCATTACCTTCGCCTTCGGCAATTATTTTGGCTTCGCCGCGGATTCTCGCAATGATGAATAAATAGCAATTAATGATTACCAATAGTTCGGCATAAGCGTAGGCATCTTTACGATATTCATAGATAAATTCAGTTGGCCAATCACCGAAGTCATAACTTGTTCCCATTTGTAGATAGACCAGTGTCCGTAGCAGTACCATGCCAACCACATGCAGTAAGGAATAAAGAAAGCTAAATAGAAAATGCATTGCTAAAGCCGAGAAGGGTTTGGTCCCAGTCAACGAAAACCGACGGTTCAGTACAATAACCATCGGGATCAATAGGAAACTTATGATGTGGCTAGTGAATTCCCAGCAGTAAGGCTCCCATGACGAAAAGTCGAGTCCATTCCGCGCATGATCAGCGATGACAGACTCAGCATTCACCCAAGCCTTAAGAGCGCCAGCAAACAACCAAAAAGTGCTTATGTAGATCAACTCGTACCGATCATAGTGATTTCTATTCAAGATGGTTTTTGCTCCGAGATTTATTTGGCAATCAGATCTTAATCGCAGATTCATCACAGCATTCTGCCGCTTACCACAATTTTAATCAAATCAATCACATACCTATTGATAATCATATTGCATAAAGGTCAAATGCCGCTTGATGTCGATGGGTAGGTTTTGTCCTATTGATTAACGATAGAAATACAATTTAGGAGACGCCACCTTTGAGTCGATTGGAATCAATATTAAAGTTTTTTGAGCCAGACAAAACTCAGCTACCCGAGAGAAGGCATGACCTTGACTGGCTGCGAGTTCTTGCTTTTGGTCTACTCATTTTTTATCACATTGGCATGCTTTATGTTGAAAACTGGGGTTTTCATATCAAAAGCCAGTATTTAAGTAGCCAATTAGAAAGTGTCATGTTGTTAGTTAATCCTTGGCGTATGCCCATTTTGTGGATGATCTCAGGTATTGCAATTCGATTTGTGTTGGCGCGAGTGACATTACTCCATTTCATCAAGTGGCGTTCGTACCGCTTATTACTGCCGCTCTTGTTCGGCGTTTTGGTGGTTGTTCCACCGCAACTCTATTATGAAATGCGATTTAACGAGGGTCTGGACCTTTCTTACTGGGAGTTCTATTGCGCTTTCTGGCAATGGGATAATCCTATTTTTGACAATTACCAGCCAGGTATTTGGCCGCATTTTGATGTTAATCATCTGTGGTATTTGCGAGAGTTGTGGACTTACTCTCTCTACCTAATAGTTCTGTTGCCTATTTTCAATAGCCGAATGATTGGTTCGCTCACGGATTGTTTGGCAGAGCGACCGTTGTTATTATCGATTTTGCTATCATTACCTATTCTCGTTATCCAGTTTAGTTTGGAAGAAACCAGAAATGCCTTCGGCTTGTTATTTCTTTGTTATGGTTATTTGCTGGGATGGCATCCAAAATTATGGAAGAAACTTAGACAACAATCATTTCGACTGCTATTTTGTGGAGTGGTTTGTTATCTTTGTTTGGTCTATTTCTACAACGTTTACTGGGTGGTTCAATCTGAAGAGACGAACCCACTTATCCTAATCTTAGGTCGATTAATTCATAGTATCGACCGGCTCGTTTGGGTACTGGCAATACTTGGGTTGGCGTTCCGATTATTGAATCATCAGTCCGATCCGTTGCGATATTTAAATGAAGCTGTTTATCCGTTCTACATTCTCCATCAAACCGTTATTATTGTGATTGCTGCACAGTTATCTTCGCTCCATCTTAGGCCAGTGCTGGAAGTTGTCTTTGTCATTATTTCAACGGTTCTTATTTGTTTTGCTTGTTACGCGCTAATTAAACGCGTGAGTCTTCTTAGACCATTGTTTGGTCTAAAATTGATTTCGAGTAGCGGCTGGTTAAATCATCGAATCGTGGTGGTACTGGTATCACTGATTGTTCTTTTGTTTGGATTAGAAATTCTCTTTTGATTGGAAGTCATATGAGCTATTGGTTTCGAATTAACTAAACTGTGGCAGGGACATTGTTAGTCAATTTATTGTGCGTCTAAGAGCAAGACTTGTCTTCTGCTTTCTGTTTTAATTTATTGAGGTAACTAATTGAAAGGGAAAAATTATGCATTTTTCAAGAATAACAGTGTTATCTTTTATAGTTGTTTTAATAAACAGCTGTAGCTCAGTTGATTATAGCGCCAATTCAGGAAACGCTGATTTGGTGATAAGAGATGCCTATATTTATAACACAATACAAAACTACTAGCAGGGTCAGATTGGCCTGCGGTTGTAGCGAACATGAACCCATGGTCAGGAATCGAGTCGATGGTTACCCGACGAAATCCAGACCAGAATGAACTTGAAGCGCTTTGGTCAAATCAAGCGATTAGTCTCGCTAGTGCCTTAAATATCTATACTATAAGAGGAGCAGAAGCGCTAAGATTAGAAAGCATAACCGGTACAATCGAAGTTGGAAAGTCTGCTGACTTTATTGTACTCGATCAAAATTTATTTGAAATCGAACCTACCGAAATAAACCAAACAAAAGTAGAAATGACTTTCTTTAATGGCAAGCTCGTCCATTCTATTGATCACTAAACCGAATTCACTAAGAGTCAACTTTAGGGTGCACTTAAGCCCACGATATCCTATTTTAATTCTGTTCTACTGGACGCTATCTTCAATGGATATCAGAATCCTCTTAATTGGGTAGGAAAAAGTATGAAGCTAAATAAAAATAGAATTGCACTAGCAATCTCGGCAATATTGTCATCTTCGTTACCTGCAGTAGCAGCTGAAAATACTGCGGAAACGGAAGAAGACAGTGGTGTTGTACTAGTGACTACACAAAAAAGATCTCAGAATATTCAAGATGTAAGTGTCGCTGTAACCGCCTTTATGGGGGATGAATTACGCGAAATGAACCTGACTAATAGTATTGAAGTTGCAGCACAAACCCCGGGGCTAAATATCGGTACGCCTGTAGGTGAAGGTAACAATGCATCAATTAGTTTACGAGGCGTTGGTCTTAATGATTTCAACGATAACAACGAAGGACCAATCGCAGTCTATCGCGACGATGTTTATCAATCGGCGATGCCGGGTTTAACTTTTCAATTATTTGATATTGAACGTGTTGAAGTACTAAGAGGGCCACAAGGAACACTTTATGGTCGAAACGCAACGGGTGGCCTCATCAATTTTATTTCTACTAAACCTACGGAAGACTTCGATGGATATATTGATCTTAGTTTTGCTGAATACAATCAATTAAAACTGGAAGCAGCAATCGGTGGAAGTCTCTCCGACAGTATACAAGCGCGATTTTCGATTGCTTCGAATCAACATGATGGATACGTTGAAAACCGTATCGGCCCCGATGCTAATGAAGCTGATAGCTTAGCCTATCGATTGCAGTTTAATTTTGATCTGAGTGACAATATGAGTGCACTTCTAAATATTCACGGTGGAGAGACTGATACCATCGCACCTCAGTATCAACATGAAGCAACTGCAGGTGAGGTGGACTTTTATGGCTACAGTGATAATGATGGTGACCCATTTGCCGGTGACTACGATCACACGGGCGCACTTAATATAAAATCTTCCGGTTATTCTCTAAATCTAAATTGGGAAGGGGATGATTTGAGTTTTACTTCGATCACTGCCGTAGAAGATGTTGAAAAATTCCATCAAGAAGACACTGATGTAGGACCTTTTGCTGGTATCGAGCCACAGTTTAAATCGGATAATGAACAATTTAGTCAGGAGTTTAGATTCTTTGGAGAACATGAAAAATTTAACTGGTTAGCAGGTGTTTACTATTTCGAAAATGAAGTAACTGGTGCCCTCGACTTGGCAGCGAATTATCCTGGTCAACTTATTGATGCGATTACTGGTGCGCCGGAAGGTACTTTTGGTAGTGATTTAGTGCCATTCTTTAATTATGATGTTGATTACTTGCAGAAAACTGAGTCAACGGGATTATTTGGTCAATTAGAATATGAACTGTCAGATAAGTTCACTCTGATCACAGGATTACGTTACACCAAAGAAGATCGTTCCATGAGTTATCAAAATCGAACTGATGGTGATCCTAATGCTGTTCTTAATTCATGCTTAATACCCGCTGGCGATGTTTGTGGTCTAGGGTTTGGAGCGAGCTGGCCGGGTGCCAATACATTCTTAGATTTTACCAGCACAAATCCAGCCGTCGGCAATTCGAATAATATTGATAATAATAATGTGTCTGGAAAAGTTGGTATCGATTACCATTTTGATCAAGATGTATTGATGTTTTTCAATGTTGCCAAGGGATTTAAAAGTGGTGGTTTTAATGGTGGGTTCTTAGACTTTACCGATGGCATTGTTGAATCAGATGTTCCTTTTAAGGAAGAAGACCTAACCAGTTATGAATTTGGTCTTAAGTCGACTCTTGGTGACGGAAGTTATCGATTGAATGCAACTGCATTTTATTATGATTATAAAGATTACCAAGCACTTACTTTTGCGGGATTAAGTCAATTCATAACCAACGCAGACGCTGAAGTATCCGGGATGGACATGGAGCTCACATGGTTGGCATCCGATAATTGGGACGTGACTTTCGGGGCAAGCTTATTAGATACACAAGTTGACCAAGTCGCAATCAGAGGCGGTGATGTGTTTAACAATGTTGAGATGGTACAAGCGCCAGAACTAAGTCTTAACGGGATTGTTCGTTACTATGCGACTGAATCCCTTTCTTTTCAAATCGACTTTAATCATCAAGGTGAGCAGTATTTTGATATCACCAATAGTGAACGATCAAAAGAAGACGCTTACACCGTATTCAATGCACGCGTTGGTTATGAAGTAACAGACAATTTAACGGTTTCGGCTTACATTAAAAATTTAACCGATGAAGAATATCGGGTCTATACCTTTGACTTTACCGGGCCAGCAGGTCTCAATCAGGAATTCTACGCACCGCCTAGTTGGTATGGTGTAACCTTTTCCTACCTATTCGGAGGCTAATTGCATTCTTGTTTGTTAGCAATGACCTCAATCGAGGTCATTTTTTAGTCTATCGTTGAAGGTCAAAAATGCTTCAAGATTATTTATTATTTGTGCAGCAATCCCCTTTCCAGTCTGCAGCGATCCAATTTGGTGTACTAGGGACACTAGGTGAGCTGCTGGCCTTCGCTGTACTCAATAAGCAGTTATCTTTACCTTGCAATCCTAAGCAACTAATAATGAAAGTTGCGGCTTGGGCGTCACTTGGCTTGTTCATTAAATTTGGCTTTATCGGTATGAAAGGATTTACTTATGGGGTGCTCGAACACCAGCTTTTACCTTATTGGTTAACAACTGAACTCGGGTTGGCATTTTCGATTTCAATCTTTACTAACTTGTTTTTCGGGCCTCAGTTAATGTTTTTACACAGGTTTGAAGACAATCTTATAATGGGTGAAAAAGGTTATTTTGGCATTGATACAGCGCTTTGGACCTTAGTCTGGTTTTGGATTCCCGCCCACACCCTAACCTTTACACTGGATTTAGAATATCAAATCGTAATGGCTGCATTTTGGGGCATCATACTTGGTTTTGTACTTGGTTTGAGCAAGAGAGCGAAGGAAATAACAAACGGATAATTTAATACAAAATTGCTTTCTCTTTCGATAAAGGGTAGTTTTGTGCAATGCAAAGAGATGTATTTATGTCAAATCAACTCAAATTATCGTCTAACCCAATTATAGGGATCGACCGATTTAGCGATTCTGTTAATCAAGCATTCTGCCCAATGAATTGTGAATCTGTGAGTGATATTCGGGCGCGAAATTTTCAAGGGCAATTAGTCAGTAATACCCTCAATAAAATGCACATCGCTCGGATAAGCAGTAGTGCTTTAGATGTTAATCGCAGCAAACAGCACATATCCGAAGTCAGTGGTTGTGGTTACTATTTAGTAAAGTTCCAGATGAAAGGCGAAGGCATTGTTCAGCAGTGCGGGCGAGAAGCACACTTACGACAGGGCGATTTCGTTATTTGTAGTTCAAGTGAACCCTACAAACTCTTGCTACCAACGGATTATTATCAAGCGGTACTAACCATCCCACAGACTATGCTGCAGGACATTTTTCATTCACCCGACGACTATTTAGGGATTCGAATGAATAGCCAATTTCCTATTCACGGTATTCTTAGCCAATTTATGTTTTCGCTGACTCAACGTTTGGATTTATTGGAACCGGAAATCATTCATCGACTTGAAGCAAATATACTTGACCTACTCATTACTTCACTCCGTTCAGAAGAAAAAGTAACTCGAGTATTGCCAGACAACTCTGTTGAACTACATCTACAAAGAATCAAACGATATATTGAACTCAACTTTAAAGATCCTGGTTTGTCTCCAGAAGATATAGCTAAAGCAGTTAATATTAGTAAACGATATTTACATAAGTTGTTTAAAGAGGAAGGAACTTCAGTATCAACTTATATCAAGAAAAACAGGTTAGATGCATGTCGTCGCGCTTTGGTTAATCCCGAACTTCAACATTTAAAAACCATTGACATCGCACTCGATAATGGCTTTGGCGATGTTTCTCATTTTCATCGCTGTTTTAAAGCAGAATTTGAAATGACTCCTCGTCAATTTCGAATAAAACATCTAGCAATTCTCTCTTAGTCAATTTTTGGTGCGCCCTCCCCCAAGATGTAGCTGCTAAAATTTGCAATACTTCTTCAATCAAATTCCAATTTCATTGTCGAGGTAGATATGCAGCAATTCAAGATGATCATTAATGGTAAAACGGAACAATCCACCGATTATTTTGCGGTAATTGATCCGGCAACCGGCGAGACTTTTGCTCAATGTCAGTCTGGTAGTGTCGCTACCGTTGACAAAGCCGTTGAGGCTGCTCGTATTGCCTACCTGAACTGGAGCCAAACTAGCAATGATGAAAGAATAGCGGCGATTCATGCAATTGGAGCTGCTATCGAAAAAAATATGCCAGAACTGATGAAACTCGTGACTCAAGAAACAGGAAAACCGCTGAATGGACTTAATGGAATCGGCTCTGGAATGGAGGTTGGTGCGTCTATCGCATGGACTCACTATAATGCTGACTTACAATTGCCCATCGAAGTAATTC
>JAHRVB010000054.1 GCA_019090895.1 Kangiellaceae bacterium | reverse complement strand
TAAACGCCTTCACTTTAGGCCTCTCTGCCGATTCAATCGGACATACCAAATCATAGGACAGATCACTCTCCATCATAAGTTCAAAAGGTTGCACCAATCGTCCCGCCTTCATTTCGGCCTGAGACAATACAATATGAGCCATTGCGATGCCTTGTCCAAAAACGGCTGCTTGTTGCACCATACTAGAGTGACTAAATATTGCTCCTCGATTCAAATCGACCCCCTTTACGCCAGCTAATCGCAACCAGCGCTGCCAATCAGTGGTATTAAAATCATGCAATAAATTGTGGTGAACTAAGTCCTCAGGAGAACTCAGTGGCAAGTCTCCTTCTAACAAAGATGGCGTACACAGTGGAGTTAGTTTTTCGTGAAGCAAGGTGACACTGTGTAACCCGGGATAATTTCCTGTTTCGTAGTAAATCGCAATGTCTACATCTTCTTGTAAAAAATCGACTGTATCATCACTGGCCTTTAATCTAACCTCAATGTCCGGATAAATTTTATTGAATTTAGATAGCCGAGGAATCAACCATTCTGTAGCAAATGTTGGAACCACACTTACGGTTAAAGGTCCTCCCGCAACTTGGGACTTTAATTGTTCAGTGGCTGCGGTTAGATTCTCAAATAGGTCACGGATCTTAGGCCAATAATTTTGCCCTTCGTCAGTAAGTAATAACTTACGATTACGCCTAATAAACAAGGGCAATCCAAGAAAATCTTCCAGCGCTTTAATTTGATGACTGATCGCTGCTTGAGTCACAAATAATTCGTCAGCCGCTCGAGTAAAACTCAAATGACGTCCCGCGGCCTCAAATGCTCGTAAACTTTTTAATGGTGGAACTCGTCTAGCCAAATCAAGATCTCCTCTTACATAAGGGACCAGCCCCACTTTCGCATTAGTTTTATTAATGACAACCATTATAAATGATCGTTTGAAGCGTCGCAATTTCAGCGTATAGTACGCACCATATCCGGTGCTTCTCAATGATTGAATTGCAGGTATATGTCACTTGAATTTGAAAGAAATTTTTCTTGTTCGAGTTGAGGCTTTAATTCGCTAGCGCTTTTTAAGCTTCATTGTACAGGTATGTACGAGGGAGTAATCGGTATCTGTCGTATTTGATTACTCTTTGGATCATGCGGATCCTGTTGAGTGTTATTTTTTCTGTCCTATCAGAATTTTTTAGTATAGGTAGTGATTTCCTACCCCTTTTGGTCCAAATGAATCACACCAAAGTTGCTAATATGGCCTGCTTATAGCAGGCCTTTTTTTTGTCTTGATTTTTTCAACATTCAGGAACAAAATCGTCATCTGTCCCAGCCTATTTCGATCAATCATTCTATAGAGGTTTCTATGAATTCTTTATCTCCGCACCTCACTAGCAACGTCGTTATGGTTCAACCCATTGACTTTGGTTTCAACGAACAAACAGGATTAGACAACGAATATCAAAATAGACCCAGTCAAGCTCAATCTAATCAAGTGACTCAAGCGGCAAACCAAGAGTTTGACAAGTGTGTTGAATTACTTAGAAAACATAATGTTAGTGTTCAAGTATTGGGTAAAGCGCCGAGCAATAATAAAGTCCCTGATGCCGTGTTTCCTAATAATTGGTTTTCAACACGTTCAAATGGTGACCTCATAATCTATCCAATGAAAACTCCTAATCGACAAGCAGAAATCCAGGTTGCTGAATTATCGTCACAGTTTGAGACAAATAATTTTTCTCTCGAACATGTCATCGATTTAAGGGAAGAATTCAGGTCGTCCGGAATACTCGAAGGCACAGGTTCCCTTATTTTTCACCACCCTTCTAATTATCTATTTGCAGCAATTTCTGAAAGGTGCCAATCGAATCCTCTTCGACATTTCGCTGAACAATTTGGCTATCGATTAGTAGAATTCAGCACCCAGAGCTCCAAGGGTAAACCGATTTACCATACGAATGTTCTAATGAGCATTGGCGAGAATTTCGCGGTCATAACTAAGGATATATTGATAAATGACCACAAAACAAAAGTTTTACATCAACTTTCTGACATTGTCGACGAAGTGATTGAAATCACCGAGCATCAAATGAATCGCTTTTGTGGCAACATATTGCAGCTGAAAAATGCACATAACGAGCCTCTAATTATCATGTCTCGCTCAGCTTATGATGGATTTAATCGACATCAACGAATTACCCTCGAAAATAACGGCAGCCTCCTCATATTTGAAATTCCTACAATAGAAAGCATTGGCGGTGGTAGCGCTCGCTGCATGATAGCTGAGAATTTTCTACCTAAGAGCTAGTTCAAACTAAGGTTCAACCACTAAAATTTCAACATTTCGGTACGAAGCTCCCCTAAACCCAAGCGGCAGTTTTTCGGCCTAATTCTAACCAGAACAGAACCATTGATACATTTCCAAACTGTAGTACCCTCTTCACGAGAAGGTTCTAATATTATCGTTTCTCCGGATAACAAACTTGCAGTGTCGCCTATTGCTAACAACAATTGACTTTCTTTTACTGAAAGCGAAAGAGTAACTCTCTCTTGATTGCCGTCGGGGTGAATAAAATTGAAAGAAAGCTGCTTAGTCTCCGACTTCATGGTTCCAGCACTGGCCAAGTCTTTTTCATACTTCAGCAGTTCAGGTGAAACTTCTTTTAAGATTGTTCTGAAAAAACTTTGCGCTAGGACATCTGGAGATTGATTAACGGCATAATAAATACCAGAACCAATCGCGACTGCCAAGACAGTAAATACCAACAAATTTTTCATTCTCGCTCCAATTCTTTAACTTGCAATTATTACAGTTCAATATCGTCACTAAGATCGACAGACTTATAGTCGTTACTGTCGATTTTAATCAATTTCCGAGAAAAAGCGGAATTTAGCATCTAAACTTATACTTTGGTACAAAATAATGCAAACTATCAATTACTTATGTCATTACCAACGCTACATGGCTATATCATCAATCGGCAACTTGCCGCCGGTGGCATGGCTAAAATATATGATGCTACTCAAGTATCACTTAATCGTCCAGTTGCAATAAAATTTCTTAGCAAAACGTTACTCGATCATCATGAAGCGCTTTCATTATTTGAAAGAGAGTCCTTAATTATTGCTCAACTCAATCATCCAAATATCATACAAGTCATCGATAAAGGTATTTCCGCAGATTCACAACCTTATTTCGTGATGGAAAAGATCAACGGAATAGATTTATCCGAAATGATTCTCGGCGCAGAATTACCTTTTAGTAAAAAAATAGATATAGCAATTCAGATATGTAAAGGCCTCTCTTACGCCCATAAAAATAGTGTCATTCATCGAGATATCAAACCATCTAACATTATTATTGACCAACATGGCAATGCTAGAATTCTCGATTTCGGTATCGCACTATCCGAATCGGATCAACAACCCGAGGAAACAGCTATCCTGGGTACGGCCGGATATATTGCACCGGAGCAAGAGCAAGACTACGCGCAAGCAACTATCGCAAGTGACATCTATTCGTTTGGCATGGTGCTAAAAAAACTATTTAGTAAGGCCGATGATTTAGCTAATTTATCTGAGCAAGAAAAACATCAAATTCCTGAACCTCTAATTAAATTACTCTTCAAATGTATTGCTACCGAACCTTCAATGCGTCCCAACTCTCTAAATGAAGTAAGAGATTCGTTACTCAGAATTTCCAAAGGAAGCCATCTGGCTAAAACTAAGTTCGAACAAGCTCAAGCAGAAACTCAAGATTTAAGTACTCAATTTAGCTTGTTAGACATTTTGTGTAAGACCAAACAAAAAAGAGTTTATTTATTTCAAAAGAAAAGTAATCAACAATTAATCGTCATTAAACGTACATTGGGCAGTACTCAAGGATTAAAACAAGCGAAAATACTATCCAGCTTGAAACATCCCAATATCGTCCAGGTATACGCCGCGGCAAAAAGTGGTGGGAACTTCATTTTAATATCTGAATATTTATCGGGCGGGAGTCTCGCGAACGTTTTACTTCAAAACATGAGTGAGCAAGATTTTTTAACGCAAGCATGCCAAATATGTGTCGCGATTCATTTTGCACACCAAAACAATATTCAACACAATAATTTATCGCCTGAAAACATTCTATTTGATAGCCGTCAAAACATAAAAATTACTGATTTTGGCCAAAGAGCTAGGTTATCTAAACCCATTACTACGTCTATCGATTATCACCCTCCGGGACAGCAAGCTTATTCGGAACAGTATGATATTTACTGTATGGGAGCCATATTCCATCATATGCTCTATGGGGTTCCAATCGGCGAAGAGCTGCCTAAGAGGCAACAAAAACTATCCTTCAGACTACAGAAATTAATCGACAAGATGGTCGCTATTGATCCAATAAATCGACCAACTACTGCTCAACAAGTACTCGTCGAACTACAAAGAATAGCTCGAAGCGGTCTCAGCAAAGCTCAGAGCTCTAACATTTCAAAAAATAGGAAGGAGGCTCGAAAAAAACCAATTGAGGATAAGCAGGCCCGACACAACGCTTCAAAACCAACAACGAATATCTATCTAGTGGCCGCGTTAACCGTTAGTTTCATCATTATTGTCGGACTGTTATTGAAAGACCTATCTTAACCAGCTTCAATTAAAACGTTATCAGACCTCCTAAATAAGCCCAAGTTCCGGCAGCAACAAACAAAACGAAAGCAACCACCCACTTAAAGGAAGAGGATTTCTTCCTCTTCGGAACAAAATAGTTATTGGGCGTTTCACCGACCGATTGAAACTTCAACTTTGTTCCACCAACAGTAATCTCATCTTCGTGTTGAAGAATAGCTCTAATTTGCATTTTGTTGTTGATTATTAGACCATCGGCAGCACCATTGTTGATGACTTCCCAACCTAGATCTGTTTCGTTTAAATGGACATGACGAGCTGAAACGCTGGTCTCACTAGTCGAAATGTGGTGGCCGAGCATTTTACTTAAATGATTGTTTTTACTTACAATTTCGTACACTTTACCAGACGAACTCTTATCGATGTCGTGTAAGAATACTTTTTCTGAAGCAAGCTGTGGCTTCGGCCGGCTTGCAGTTGTCGATTTACGTTTCGACTTTTTCTCTCGGGTCGGTTGTTGCCGTACTGCAGTTTGCGGTTTTTCCCGCGTAGGCTCGTCAGGACCAATAACGATAAAACTAAATTCATCCAACTTAATCTCATCATTATTATGTAACTCACAGGTCTTAATTCTCTCATTATTAACGAATGTGCCGTTGGAAGAACGAGCATCTTCAATATAGAGTTTGTCTTGTTTAATCGTCAGATTTGCATGGTTGCGAGAAATAAAACTTAACGGGATCGTGATTTCAGCACTCTCATCTCGGCCAATGGAAGACCGATGCGTTACTTGGAAAAATTGTCCCGATAAAGGTGCCGAATTAGCCTTTAACATCCACGGCGAAACGGCAGGACGAATAACGGTTTTGTTTGCTGGTATTTGTGCACGAGGCTGGCTAAGCTCTTGTAACGGATCAATGATGACCAATTCGGAAGAACCGATCTTAATGACATCGTTTGCGACCAGTGTATGATTATTCGTAATGGGAAGCTCGTTAACGAAAACGCTTTTTTTATCCGACAAATTACAAAGAGTAATTTCTTCCTGCTCAATAGTTAACTCACATTGAACAGCTTCAACTTCCGGGTCATCCACCACGATATCACATGATTGCTCCCTTCCCAACTTAATAGAAGAGTCCACTAACCACATGGCCGGTTTTCTGCGATCTTTAAATTGAATTTTTAACATTGCGGTGACATTGTCTCCATACTAGCTTAGTTTTGTTTATTATTAAGTATGCATAGTCTGGTAATACTTAACTTAAGCCTTACCATTACTCAATATATGGCCCTATCTAATACATTGCTAATAACAGATATCAGACCAGCATCGCTATAATAGCGGCTAACCAATTCAAAGAAAAAGTAAATTCGATTAAAAATTCAAATTTTTGTGTTATATCTCATGACTGGGGCAATTTCTACCCAGCTATTCGCATTAGAACTTGACCACAAAACCAAGCAGCATAGGTGCCTAAAGCATACCCCAAAACTGCAAGTAATACGCCAACGGGCGCTAACGAAGGATGAAATGCCGAAGCAACTACCGGGGCTGAAGCCGCCCCTCCAACGTTTGCTTGGCTAGCAACGGCCATGTAAAAAACAGGTGCTTTAATTAATTTAGCAACAACTAGTATAAGTATTGCATGAATAGCCATCCAAATCGCTCCAACTAAGAACAGCCAGGGCCGTTCTACGATTGCTGAAATATCCATATGTAAACCAATCGCTCCAACCAAAATATAAATAAACACGGAGCCTACTTTAGACGCACCTACAGCTTCAAAATTACGGAGTTTGGTTGTTGAGAAAAGTAGCCCCAAAGTCGTAACAGTTACAATCAGCCAGAAGAATTTACTTGTCAACGAATATTCTGATGCTCCCGGCCAGTTTTCCGCGATAAAAGGGACTAAATTGTCAGCCACCAAGTGACCGATTGCAGTCGCACCAAATGCTATGCAAACGATTAACATCAAATCAGTTAAATCAGGAATTTTTGCGTTTTCTCTATTAAATTTCTCAACTGTTTGTTTGAGATCCTCAATCGCACTGGTATCAGCACCAGTCTTAGCATCGATCTCTTTCGATTTAGCGGCCATATAAAGAAGCACAGCCATCCAGATATTCGCGATGATGACATCCACTGCAATCATACTGGAAAATAATTCGCCCGAGACTTCGTACACTTCTTTCATGGCTGCTTGATTCGCACCGCCGCCTATCCAACTTCCAGCAACGGTTGTCATTCCGCGCCAAACACCACCGGCGACTACGTCAGGATTGATAACTGACATAATCATTAATGCGATTGGCCCTCCAATCACAATACCTAGGGTTCCCGTCAGGAAGAGAATTAGCGCCTTAGGCCCCAACGCCTTTATTTTTTTAAAATCAATACTGAGAGTTAACAGCACCAAACTCGCGGGTAATAAGAAGCGAGAAGCGACATAATAAATTTGACTGCCATTGGCACCTATTTTGGTGTCATCCGGATCAACTGCAGCCTGACATTGAGCCAATACACTGTTTCCAGCATCAACAACACCACTCAATATATCAGAGCAAGCGTAGTCATAAGGGACGATATGAAAGGTGTGTAATAGCGAGGGAAGAAAGTAACAAAGCAATAGAGCAGGCACAAAGCGATAAAATTTCTTGAAGAATGGAATGTCGCTACGATGAGTATAAAAGACAGCACCCAATATAACAGCTAAGATTCCGAATACTGTGGCCGAGTTTGTGATTAGATAAGTAATGGGCTCTGACATTTAATTCCTTAAAGGCTACATCATTGAACTAATCAGTCAGCAATATCTGCTTAACTTCCTCCTCATTCAATGGAAAGTTTACAAACGAATAAAAATACAGGAATAGAGCCTTCGACTCAATCACTAATTTGAGCGACGGTGAATGAAATAGTCTAAGAATTCGAAATAGGCAGAGCAGATTCGCACTAAGTATCATCGGAAACAGGTAGTTCCACCGGATTAATTTGAGATTTTTTGGAACGCCCCGAGTTTCTTAATGCGTCTCTCAACACATATTCAATTTGTGCATTGACGCTCCTGAGCTCATCCGCAGCCCAGGCTTGCATGGCGTTCAATACTTCTTCATTAATTCTAAGTGGATATGCTTTTTTGGCCATTGGTACCCCCTCCAAAATCAGCAGAACTCTCCAAACTAATCAGAGAGGCAACATTATGTAAAATCGATTCGGATTTTAGTAGAGACTGCCCGCATTGACCACCGGCGATGCCGCTTCGTCACTACACAATACGACCAGTAAATTACTCACCATCGCCGCTTTTCTTTCGCTATCAAGCTCCACAATGCCTTGCTCAGAAAGTTGTTCCAAAGCCATGCCGACCATACCAACAGCGCCTTCTACTATAGTCTTCCGAGCCGCAATAATAGCCATAGCCTGCTGTCGGCGTAACATTGCACTCGCTATTTCTGGCGCGTAAGCCAAATGACTTATGCGGGATTCAACCACGTGTACACCGGCTTTATTCAGTCGGTCTTGTACTTCTTCTCGAAGTGCTTTTGAAATTTCTTGAGGATGACTTCGAAGGGAAATTTCTTCTTCATGATTATCATATACGTAATTGGTCGCCAAATTCCTTATGGCCGCTTCACTTTGAACTGATACGAAAGCTTTAAGATTGTCGACTTGAAAAATAGCCTCTGCAGTGTCAACAACTTCCCATACCACAACCGCTGCAATTTCAATTGGATTACCATTTTTATCGTTTACTTTTAATTTGCCACTTTCAAAGTTTCGGACTCTCAAGGATAAAGCCACTTTTGCATAGAATGGATTAGCCCACCTTAATCCGGGAGTCTTAACGGTTCCGATATATTTGCCAAACAATTGCAATACCCTACCTTCGTTTGGATTAACCATAAATAATCCAAACCAGCAAAATAACACCAACAAGGCAATAACAACGGTGGCAATCGTGAGAAATGATCCAGTCCTGGCAAACATCACCGTTGAAACGATTGAAAGAACTTGAGCAATTATCAAGATAACAATCATCAAGATGCCATTTGGCGCCTTTATTTCTTTTTCTAAATACATAGAGATGTGCTCCTATTTAAGCTCATTGAATCCAACCTAGAGGAAGAATGATATCATTGTGATATCAAATTGTCGAACAAGAAAATTATCCTCAAGCATTTATAACTCTAAATTAAATCCAAATCCTAGCTTTACTGGCTGAGGAATATTCCGTTAGTTGAGTCGTTTGCAGTTTGTTATACTCAAACCTACTATCTGAAATAAAATTCAATGAATTATAAGGAAGGGCACTATGGGATTTTTTGACAAATTACGCGGCGAATTTATTGATATTGTTGAGTGGACCGATGATAGCCGGGACACGATGGTTTACCGTTTTGAACGGCATGATAACGAAATAAAAATGGGTGCCAAACTTATAGTTAGAGAATCTCAAGTCGCTGTTTTCATCAATAGAGGCAAATTAGCAGATATTTTTGAGCCCGGTGATTACACGTTAGAAACTGATAATTTACCTATCCTGTCAACGTTACAAGGATGGAAACACGGATTTCATAGCCCTTTTAAGGCGGAAGTCTATTTTATTAATACAAGGCGCTTTACCGATCTCAAGTGGGGGACAAAAAATCCGATTACCTTACGGGACCCTGAATTCGGGCCGTTAAGAATTCGAGCATTTGGTACTTACGCCATTCGAGTCAGTAACCCTGAATTTTTTATCAAAGAGATTGTTGGCACTGATGGTCACTTCACGACCGATGAAATTACTGATCAACTAAGAAACCTTATTGTTTCTCGTTTTGCAGACATTGTTGGCGAGGCGAAAATCCCCGTGCTGGACATGGCAGCCAACTATAATGAAATGGGCGAGTTTATCACGCAGCACATTCATGATGATTTTGTCGCCTACGGTATCGATATTACCAAAATGTTAGTTGAAAATATTTCCCTACCGCCTGCGGTCGAAGAAGTTCTCGACAAACGGACTAGCATGGGAATTGTCGGTAACTTAAATCAATACACTCAATTTCAAGCTGCAACGGCGATGGAAAAAGCCGCTGAGAACGATGGTATGGCGGGCGGTGGAATGGGAATGGGAATGGGTTTCGCTATGGCCAATCAAATGGGTCAATCATCGGCTCAAAAAAATCCCGAACCGCAAGTTTCTGCGCCGCCTCCACTGCCAAAACAAAAGCAATTCCATGTTGCTATCGATGGCCAATCAAAAGGCCCTATGCCAACGAATCAACTTCAATCACTAATTGATGCTGGTTCAGTCACTAGAGAGAGTTTGGTATGGGCGGACGGAATGGCCGACTGGCAAAAAGCGAGTGACGTCGATGGGGTTAAGGAGCTGTTTTCCTCTATGCCGCCTCCACTCCCCCCGCAATAAAACCTAATACTCGATAATGCGGCTTTAGAAAAAGCCCCATTGAATAAACCAATTAGCAGCTTATAAAACTAAAATAGAAAGGGTTTTCGATGTCTTCAACTCCGCCACCACTCAATAACAAAGCAGAAAGCTCGTCAACTGATTCAGATTCTATTGAGACCGAGTCTGAACAAGAGAATTCGAGTGAGTTTAAGTGTAAGCAATGTGGAGCAAAACTCACTTATGCACCCGGCACTTCAGTACTCAAATGCGGCTATTGTGATTATGAAAACAATATCCCAAAAAGCGAAGAGGATATTGTAGAACTCGATTTTCATGCTCACTTAAACAAACTACAAGACAAAGAAATACTCGAGGAACGGTTATTCATCAAATGTAGTTCCTGTGGTGCGGAATCCACTTCCGAAGCCAACATAACGGCACAAAGTTGTCCATTTTGCGACACCGAAATTGTTACCACCGCCATATCGAAAAAACGACTCAAACCTCGTTCCCTACTTCCATTCAAAATTAAAAAGAGCACGGCCAAAGATAGCTATAAAAAATGGCTAAAAGGACTCTGGTTTGCCCCTAACGAACTTAAGAAAAAAGCGAAACTCGATGTTGCAGTAAAAGGCGTTTACGTCCCTCATTGGACGTATGATGCAGATACTTTGAGTTATTACGTCGGTCAACGAGGCATTTATTATTATGTCTCCGAAACCCGTACTCGAACTAATTCAGAAGGAAAAACAGAGACCTACACGACCCAAGTTAGAAAGACCCGTTGGTATCCAGCGGCGGGAACAGTCACAAATGATTTTGACGATGTCTTAGTGGTCGCAAGTAAATCGCTACCAGAGAAATATACTCGCGAGCTCGAACCATGGGACCTTAATAACCTGGTGCCCTACAAAGATGATTATCTCAGTGGTTTTAAAGCTGAAAGCTATCAAATCGACCTGGAACAAGGGTTCAATATTGCTAAAGAGATTATGGATGATCAAATAAGAGCAACTATTCGACGACATATCGGTGGTGATGAGCAAAGAATATTCTCAGTAAAAACACAGCATAATAATATCTCTTTCAAACACATACTACTGCCCGTTTGGCTAAGTGCCTATCGATACAAACAAAAAGTTTATCGCTTCTTAGTTAATGCCAGAACCGGTGAGGTACAGGGAGAAAGGCCTTGGAGTTGGGTTAAAATCGCTTTCGCCGTAATCGGCAGCACTGCTTTAATTGGAGGAGGATTCTACTTATTTCATTTGGTCGAAACGGGACAGATTTAAAGCGACTTTTCAGGGGTCGACGTTAGTCTATCAACCCCTTGACGGCTCGTTGATTTAAAATACTGTTTTGGTGAAACTTTCATGTGTTTTTTGAACATCGTGATGAAAGCAGAACTAGAATCGTAACCGAGATCTAACGCTAGGCTCGATATTTTATCCCCCTTTTCAATCCTCTCAAACGAATAGAGTAACCTTAATCTTTGCCGCCATTCTATAAATCCCATTTGAGTTTCTTTTTGAAAAATCCGATTGATGGTTCGAGGCGTTGCACCGACAGATTTTGACCACTGCTGCAGCGTTGTATTGTCGCTTGGCATCTCGCAAATAAAATCCGTTATTTTAAGAACGCGCCTGTCTGTAGGCATCGTTAAGGAAAGTGGTACCTGAATGGCATCTTCAATTTGGTCAAGCAAGAATTGAATATGTCTCGATTTCTTTTGAGTTAAAACATAATCGTCAGGCCAAAGAGTGATATTGAGAATGAGCTCTCGCAGAAGTTTATTAACGTTTATAGCGGTTGGAACCTGCGGCAATCGAGTTGAATAGAGGTTGTCTACGTACAAAGAACGAAAACTAAGACCAAATTTAGTAGAGACTGTATGCAGAGTACTGCAAGGGACCCATATTGCTCTTTCGGGGGGAATAATAAAATTTGCCCCTGGCACTTCTACTTTCATTATCCCACGTGATGAATAGACCAGCTGTCCCCAAAGATGCTGGTGAGCTTCCACTAGATAATTCGCTGGCATTTCGGATACTCGGGCCAAGATTGGTCGGTGCAGAGCGCCGTCTGATTCCACTTTTAGCTCCTGCAGTTCAGTTTCAATGTCCGATTTAATAAATTATTTGTCTTTTTAGCGATAGAATGACATTAAGTGTAACGATATAATATCAACCTCGCAATTACTATTCTGCAACAGGTTTTGAAACAATGCTTCCACAAAGCTGGCAAACTAAAAAAGCATTCTTGATTATCACCTCCATCTTAATGATGATCACCTTTTCCGCTTGGGCTGCGCTCCTCAACAATTTTGTAGTTGCAGAAGCTCAATTTACCGGCAAAGAAATAGGAATGTTGCAAAGCTTAAGAGAAATACCGGGCTTTCTAGCGTTTACAACGATTTTCGTTTTACTTGCACTAAAAGAGCAAACCTTTGCGCTCGTCTCCCTCTGCATATTATCAATCGGCGTCGCAATTACCGGATTATTTCCTTTCGAAATCGGCTTATATGCTACGACTGTGTTGATGTCGATCGGTTTTCACTATTTTGAAACGATCAACAGTTCGCTGTCGCTTCAGTGGCTCAACAAAGAAGAAGCCCCACATGTACTAGGTCAATTAATATCAGTTAAAGCGTTAGCTGCATTGGTGACTTACGGCACTATCTGGATTATGTTTACGTTATTAGAAGTCGAATTTGCAACCGCTTATTTCATATTTGGAGGCGTAGGATTTATTTTATTTCTTTGGCTTTGGTTAGCTTTCCCACAATTTGACAATCCTGTGGAACAACACAAGAAACTCATACTTCGACAGCGCTATTGGCTTTATTATCTGCTCACGTTTTTCAGTGGTGCTCGTCGACAGATATTCATGGTTTTCGCCGGTTTTATGATGGTCGAAAAGTTTCATTACGACGCCTCGGATATTGCTCTGTTGTATATGATTAATCATGTTATGAACCTATACATAGCCCCTAAAATAGGCCGCTGGATTGGGCGCATTGGAGAACGTATAGCGTTAACTGTCGAATATTCTGGGTTAATTTTAGTGTTTATTGGCTATGCCCTTGTTGAAGATGAGAACATTGCTGCCGGACTCTACATCATTGACCACATGTTTTTCGCCATGGCCATCGCTCTGAAAACCTTCTTTCAGAAGATAGCCGACCCCAAAGACATTGCCTCATCGGCGGGGGTTAGTTTTACCATCAATCACATTGCTGCGGTGGTTATTCCTGCAAGTTTTGGAATTCTCTGGTTAATTAGTCCCGCAAGCGTTTTTTACGCAGGCGCGGCAATGGCTTTTGCATCGTTGGCGTTAACTCAATTAGTGGACAGAGAATTGGCGAAAATTCCTCCTGAGCCGGGAGTTGTGGCTACGGTATCAAACTAAGCCTTTCCGCAAAATAGAAGTCCATTCAATAAATCGTTTTTATTGAGTGGACTGAACCTGGTTCTAAATCTGACTTTGGCTCGGTCAAATAAATTAGTCCTATTTTCAATTTATTCAAACTTTTCACCAATGACTGTCGACTTATTGATTAATTCTACTTGAACTCGCGCTATCACTAGGCGAATATGCAAGATAGGTATGTTATTACCACCTAATTTAAGCAGACAGTACACTCTCATGTTCCAAATAAACAAAGACGAAAAGCTAATTGAAAAAGCGATGGGAGGTTCACAGCGTAGCTGGGTGAACTTGGTGAAGCGATACGAGGGACTTGTCTATAACTACTGTTTGAGAATGACCTTCAATTCATCTGACGCCATGGACTTAATGCAGGAGGTCTTCTTAGCGACATATAGGAATTTGCCTAGCTATCGCGGCCAAAATCAGTTTAAAGGTTGGATGATGCGAATTGCTGCAAATAAAACGACCGACTTTTTGCGTTCAAGAAGCCGTAACCCACTTCACAGAGCTGGAGAAGTCACGGACGAGAGCTATAAGATTCCAGAACATCAAATTTCCCAATCAATGCACCAAGATCCGGCAGAAGATTACAAAGAAAAACAGAAGAATAAACAAATAAAAAAGCTACTCGATAAATTACCTGACGAACAAAAAATGGTCGTTGAGCTAAAGTTCTTTCAACATTTCACCTTTGATGAAATTAGCCATCAAACAGGAACATCCATTAATACGGTTAAAACTCGGCTTTATGCTGCGCTTAACAAATTAAAAGGTTACTCGGAGATTCAAAATGTTATGTGATCATCAGTTAATCATTGACCACATCAATGACTATATCGAAAACAAAGTATCCCCAGAACTTCGTACGCAAATCGAAGCGAAGCTTAGCCAATGTACTGATTGCCAAGCGACCTATCGCCAATCATTGGAACTTTATCAAATGTCGCACGAATGGCAGTCTCAAACAGTACCCGAGTGGCACCGGACCAGTTATGCGGTGCGGCCACCAATTAAACGAAATAACTGGTTAAGTTGGGGATCACTAGCGACTTCAAGTCTTGCCATTTTGATGGTCGTATTCCAGCTCGAGATTAATTCTGGCGATACAGGAATAACCATTAGTTTTGGTGGCAATCAAGCTAAAGCACAAATTGAAGAAATGGTAAGCGCGCAATTGGTTACTTACAAATCAGACCAAGACAAACAATTTCAATTAAAGCTGAGTACAGCTCTAGAACAACAAAATGTTCGAACCAATTTAAGACTAGCCAATTGGCTTGAAAAAAATAGAGATGAAAGACAGCAAGATATTAAATTCGTTATGACAGGCTGGCAATCGCAACGATATGAAGACCAAAAAGTAGTCGATAAACGTTTCGCCTATATAGCCGATAATCAAATCGAAAATAACCAAGCGATCAATCAACTATTTCATTCCGTTGGCAACGAAGGAAGCTCGAATTCTATCTCGAACGACTTGTAACCCTTTGCGAAAAAATCGTCTTTAGTAGTGAACGAATTAAAGTGAGAACCAAGATCATGAATTTATTTAACAAGCAAATAGAGAATCAACAAAGCTCGAAATTTAACCTTAGTCAGCTGTTGAAAAAAACAGTCGCTCTAAGTTTAGTATCGTTGCTGTCGGTCACTAGCTTTACTGCATCCGCCTCAGATTATCAAAGAACTCAAAAAGAACTTCGCATTATGAGTAAAATTTTTGATGCTTCCCTTAGCGATGCCAAAGTAGGAGAAAGCAATCAGGTGTTTTCTGGCCGTCCAGGAACAACCCAATCGACTTATTTAGCAAAACAAGGAATGGTATTTACTTTTAGCTTTAGTAATTCTGAATTTGGCTCCTCTGCAGATTGGCAAGCCTTTGGTGAAGGTGTTGGGCGCTTAGTGGGTACAATCGCCAGCGAAGTGACAGAAGCGTTATCTGAAATAGACACCGAGATGAATCCTGTGAGTGCGCCGCACGCTCCTTTTCCAGGTGATGGCTGGGAAGAAAAAGTTGAAGCCTATGAAGTCTATCAAAAAGCGATGGAGGATCTACGGGATCAACAACGCGAAAAACGAGAAGAAATTAGGGATATGCAACGTTCTATTCGGGATATGGAAAGAGAATCACGGCACAACCGGGATAACGAAGATCAGCTGAGTAAAATCAAGAACAAATTGGGAGAGAAGCTCGAGCAATTGACAAAAAAGAAAGAAACTTATGAGAAATCGATGAAAGAGTACCGAGATAAAAGACAGCAAAAAGTCGTCGACAGAAATAATAAAAAATCGGAAATCATCATTAGTACATTATGTGATTATGGTTCGACTCTCCGTTCTCTTGAAAAAGAAGAACATGTCACTTTGATATTCTCAAATTACCAAGACAACCAAGATCAAATTTATGTTTTTGACTATCGCGATGTTAAATCTTGTGAAAGTAAAGACAAATTAGTTGGAAAGGCTGTTACTTATCGACTCTAATATTGTATAAATGTTAAAGAGAGCCCGAATTACGCTGGGCTTTCGATCACCCTTTTTGTAACTCCAAATTTCGATTAGATAAGTTCCTATATAAGCACCGGATAAATTTTATTTATTCTTCAACCATTTATTCAATTTATCATCTATCTCTTCGGGTTCTACGGGTTTTCTAATATAGTCACTCATTCCGGCATCAATGCATTTTTCTTTATCACCCTTCATGGTATTCGCGGTAATTGCGATTATAGTTATATTAACATTAGCTTTCCCCGCAGCGCCTTCTCTAATTAAACGGCTCGCCTCATAACCATCCATCACTGGCATTCTACAATCCATAAAGACAAGATCATAAGGCCGAGAGTTTAAAGCTAGTTTGAGAGCGTTAATGGCTTCTCTTCCGTTTTCAGCCACATCTACGGTCTGAAAGCCAAACTCTTCTAAAATCCCACACACTACGAGTTGATTAATTTGGTTATCTTCAACTAATAATATTTTCCGCTCCGTAATCCTTGCAAGACTATTCTCAATTTGAGGTAGATTTTCTTTTGATCGAATTTTTTCAGAAATTGGATCGAGTGTCACATCCTGAAAGGTCAAATTATTTCGGTTAATTACATCGACAAGCGCTGCTGGACCAAGGGGTTTGGTTATTTTTTCGGCGCAGCCAAGTACTTTGTAATAGTTTAAGTTTTCAGATTGAGACAAGAGTGTCATGATCAATCTAGAATGTGAAAACCGCTCATCACCTTTGATTGAACTCACCAATTGTTCGCCACTCATTTCCAACATGTCTTTAGCTATTAATACTAAATCGTATTTACTTTCAGGTAACAACTGAGTCATTATTTTAAGGCATGCTCCTCCGTTTGAGACACAATTAACTTCTATACCCCAAAGTTCCAATTGGTCTTTGATTACGTTCAAGAAACTTTCGTTATTATCAACAACCAATATAGAGAGAGGAATCAATAATTTCTCTGGTTTTATTAGTTTAGATAATTTGCAGGACTCTAAGTCAATAATAAACTTAAACACACTTCCTTGTCCCAGCTCGCTACAAAGATTAATGGTACCTCCCATTAACTCACATAATCGTTTGCTGATAGACAGACCTAATCCGGTACCTCCATATACTCGAGTCGTGGATATATCCACTTGAGTAAATAAATCGAACAAGTTAGCTTGTTTATCAGCAGGGATCCCTATCCCGGTATCGTGCACAGTACAATCAAATTGGTATTTCATTGGAGAAACCATTTTTAAGCTGGCGCTAACGATAATTTCTCCATGTTCGGTAAACTTAATACTGTTGCCCACTAAATTAGTCAGAATTTGTCTAATTCGACCAGGATCTCCCTTAACCATCGTTTGTTCAATGCGCGACAGATCAAGAATCAACTCCAGATTTTTAGCTTCCGCTCGAACAGCCAACGAAGATATAGAATCTGTCAGCAGTTGAACTAGATCAAATTCGATTAATTCCAGTTCGAGTTTTCCTTCATCAATCTTCGAAGAATCTAGAATATCATTGATCACAGTAAGCAACGATTCAGCACTGTTCTTGGCCAGTGTAGTTTTTTGTTGTTGATCATCATTCATTGGCGTATTCATTAGAAGCCGTAACATTCCAATAACGCCATTCATTGGTGTTCTGATCTCGTGACTCATGCAGGCCAAGAATTCTGATTTGCATTGCAATGCTATTGTTAATTCTGCGGCATGCATTTCTAATTTTTCATGGGCTGAACTAATCGCACGATTATTTTTTTGAATCTCTGTTCTTTGTTTGACTAATTCACGATTACTAAGAAACAGCTTCTTCTGATCCCTTTTCCGTCTAGTAAAGACGACCCCAATGATTACAGACAGTAATAAAGTCATCACCGCTAAAATCGTAAAGGTCGAATTAATAGTCGATTGAGATGCCGCTTGGGCAACATTAACAGGTAAAATCACTTCCATGACTCCGCGAACGTCACCCTCTTTCCAGTCTGACTTTGGTGTTTGCGGGTGATCGTTATGACAATTCACGCAGGCTGGTCGCATGATGTCTGCAACCGCAAACCGTATAGACGGGCGACCATTATATTCTTCAAATCGAAAGTAGGCTTGCTCTGGTTGAGAGTTCAATTCTTGCCATGCATCTATGACAAAGCTCTCGCTAAATAGCCGTTTGTTCTCATCTTCTCGCCAAGGAAAAGGATAGCGACTGTATAAAAAGGTTTTTGCACCAGACTGATGTTGACCTATTTTTTCTCCCAAAGCCATACTTAAAGATGCAGGCAAGGGTATGGCTCCTTCGATCTCACTATAATTGTGCGAGACTACTATTCCTTGTTGTTTTGCCGTATTCACAACTTCTGATGTATACAATGTACGAAATTCTGTTAGCGCTTCAAGGTATCTCCTAGCACCCGATATAGAGTTTTCTTCGATGATTTGCCGAGAAATATTTGAAAGATAGAGATAAGCTCCTGATATACCAACGATGCTCAAAATAGAGAGCAAAACAAGTGTATATCGAGCAAAGAATTTACTAATTCTCTTTTGTATTGTTATATTTTTATTGTTCATCTACGCATTTTAAGTACTAGTGAAATAATTATTGCTCGCCGCAATGATTCATTGCTTTATCTAAAAAACTTCGCAATGAAAAAAGCCCCATAGAATTTAACAGCATTCGACTCCACTCAATCCATTGAAGGAAACTCTTTTACCATTAGTATCTAATCAGGTCGTTGAATATCGTGACTGTGATGTTAATTATAGCCAAATCTCCAACATTAAAAGATATTTCGAGGCTATAGCTCAATTAGAATAGTTGGAAGTCAAATTGTGAAGGATAAATTGCTTTAAGAGGTAGGCAGGCCCAGCATAACTGGGCCCTACAACAATTTGTATTTATTGCTTATATATGACGCCATCTTTCATGACAAAGGACACTTGTTCCATGAGCTTTAGATCTTTTGTTGGATCGCCATCAACCGCGACTAAATCAGCCAAATAGCCAGCCTTTATACTCCCCAGTTCATCATCAATTCTTAACAATTTGGCAGTATTTAAGGTCGCTGATTGAATCGTTTCAATAGCAGGCATACCCGCTTCTTCCATGTATTTAAATTCTCTTCCATTAAGTCCATGAGGGAAAACTGCCGCGTCTGTGCCGAATGCTATTTTGACACCTTTTTTGTAGGCTTTACCAAATGTACTTTGAATTACAGGTCCAATAGCAGCCGCTTTAGGCTGTACAATCGCAGGGTAATATCCCTCAATAGCAGCCTTTTCAGCGACCCACTTTCCAGCAGTAATAGTCGGAACATAATAAGTCCCTTTCTTTTTCATCAGTCGCATTACCTCATCGTCCATATAAGTACCATGTTCAACTGAATCGACTCCCGCCAAGACTGCCCGCTTCATTCCTTCGGCACCATGGGCGTGAACAGCAACAACAAAATCGTAGTCTTTCGCGGCTTTAACCACCGCGTCCAACTCTTCTTGAGTAAATTGTGGATTGGAGCCACTTTTGGCCAAACTCAATACACCGCCAGTTACCGTTAGTTTAATAACATCTGAACCTTCTTTGTAGCGCTGACGAACCGCTTTGATTGCTTCAATAGGCCCGTTGATCACGCCTTGCTTTGGACCAGGGTCTAGCATCATGTCTGGACGCACACCATTGGTAGGATCCGCGTGTCCTCCAGTGGTCGCAATACTTTTTCCAGCTGCAAAAATTCTAGGCCCCTGAATATAACCTTTATCAATGGCTTTTCTCAGTGAAACAACCACACCTGGCGCTAAATCGCCCAAATCTCTAACAGTTGTAAATCCGGCATCTAAAGTTTGTTTAGCAAAAACAGTACTACGCAGTGCTGCATCGGTATTCGACATAAAAAAACGTTCTGAATAAGATGCTTTGTTGACTTCCCCAGAAAGATGAACATGCACATCCATCAAACCAGGCATGACAGTTTTATTGGTAAGATCAACTATCGTTTCGGTCCCAATAGCCTTGCTATATCCCTTTTCAATCGAAACAATTTTATTGCCGGAAACACGAATCGTACGATTTTCAAGCACCTTTAGTTTTTCTACGTCAATCATTTTACCGACGTGCAGCAAGTAGTCTTGTGCGTGCAATGATGCGGATAACGTTATAAAGCAAATAGCCAAACATATTTTTTTAATCACAGAATTCAAAGCCTCGTATCTTGTCAAAGAACAAACTTATTGGTTACATATACATACTTCACTTTATCTTAATTAGGCTACGAATACAAAAAAGCCCAGCGATGCCGGGCTTTTGGTTACTTCTCGCAGATTGACTAGAAACTGTAACGCAACCCAGCTGAATAACTGTCAAGGTCGGACTCATAAGAATAATTAACATAAGCGGCTAAATTATCCGTGAAGCCGTAAGCGCCCCCAAGCACAAATGACGTTGTACTGTCATCATCAATATCTAAATATTCGACTGCTGCTTTTACTTCTAAACGTTCAGTCAGCATACTTCTTACACCGGTAGCGACTTCATAACCACTCTCATCAAAACCGCCATCACCATCCAAGTCGGCATATGAAAGCTCAGAGAAAAAGACAGTAGAATTTGTTAGGTCAGTCTTAAAGCCTAGACCAAGAGTTGTTAAGCCCAAATCAAATCCACTATCCGTAATTTGAGCCGTTTCTGCGGTAATATAAATATTGTCAGTCAATTCTCGAGTGACATTGATTTCGAAACCATCAAGCTCTACCCCACCTCCAAAATCGAATTCTGTATAACCAATTTCAATGTTATTAAAAGACGGTGTTTCCGCCATAGTTCCAAATGACAAAAGAGATAATACTGCGCTAGCGATTAGTGTTTTGTTCATTACTTCATTTCCTTAATTTATTTGAATTTACTGTGATTGCCTTAACCACGAGCGCATCTTATAATTTTTGAAGTGAATTCAAACTGAACGCAAACAGAGTTTTAATTGCTACTCTTTTGATGCCTAAGGTAGAATCAACAGAAATTGGATGTGTTTTTGGTGTAATCGACGATTTAGCGGACGGCTAAGTTGTAACGACAACATACATTAATAATTACAGGAGTAATTGACTAGATGAATGTCATGAGTTTGATTCTAAAATCCCCACTTCTTTTGAGTTTGCTTTTATCCTCTAAACTCGCTTTGGCAAATGCTCCTTTACCTCTAGATAATTTTATTGCCGATCCTAATATTATTGACGCAAAGATATCACCCGACGGTGAGCACATTGCGTTAATTTTCAATCAAAACAATTCCCGCTTCTTAGTCATAAGAAACCTCGTTACTCCAGGCTCTCCTGTCACGGGGATGCTCGAAGACCCAGTTGTTCGTCCCAATGCTGTTCAGTGGGCTAATAATGAACGGATTATTGTGAGCCTACTTGTACCTTTTGAAACCGACAAAATTCGGTATAAATTTGAAAATGAGTCAGACTTTGATTTTGATCGACACCTTATGTTCACACGCTCAGTATCCATGGATTTAAATGCAAAGAATATGGTCCAGCTTATGGAGAATAAAAACCATCACTTTATTTGGAATATACATCTATCTTCTATTTCAAACCTATTAGAAAGCGACGATAAACACGTTCTAATGCCAGCATTCCTTGGCAATAAATACACCCTTAACAAAGTCAACATTTATACTGGTGATGCGACGACTATTGCTAGAGCAAATAAGCGAACTATGAAAATTATCACCGATATGCAAGGTGAACCACTTTTTCGAATCGACTATCTTAAGCGGGCCAAAGAGTTGCAGTTCTACGAATTCTTGGGAAACAACAAATGGTTAAAATTTGATACCATCTATTTTAATCCTGACGATGAATCTGGCATCGACACTCGTGGTTTGGTCCGCATTGGAATTGAGAATAAGGGAAACCTTCTCTACAGGAAAAGAAACCCTGAGACAGGTTTTTATGAGATTGTTGAATATAACCGCGAAAGTAAAAAAACTGCAACTAAGATCAGTCTACCGGATCAAAGTGTTCATTCTATCATTGTTGGGAGTATCAACAACCTAGTCATTGGTTATCGCATCCAAAACGACATTGTTAGGGCCGTTTATTTTGACCAAACATTGCAACAAAAGTACGATGCCATTGCAGCTAAACTTGGACCTCAACAATTCTATCTGCTGTCTAGTCTTGAAAAGGCAGTAAAAACCACAATTCTTACAGAAAGTTTGACTAATCCTGGTAGCATCTATACCTTCGATTTTAAATCATCGAAGCTCGACTACGTCGGTCAACGACAATCGTCATTACCACTAGAGCAACTAGCAAAATCCGCCACCAGCACCTACAAAACCAAGGATGGATCTGATATACGAGCCTACATACTTTTCCCGCCAGGCTATACAAAAGATTCAAGAGTCCCGTTAGTGGTTCTTCCGCATGGCGGTCCCAATATTCGAG
Organism: Kangiellaceae bacterium; assembly: GCA_019090895.1. Classification (GTDB taxonomy): domain Bacteria; phylum Pseudomonadota; class Gammaproteobacteria; order Enterobacterales; family Kangiellaceae. The sequence goes on along the minus strand of JAHRVB010000054.1, from coordinate 16,951 downwards.
ATACCGCTACGTTTAATCGTCTCGCGCAATTTATTGCCACTCGTGGATATGCGGTAATTCAGCCCAACTTTCGAGGTTCAGTAGGATTTGGTAGAGAATTCGAAGAGCAAGGCTATAAGCAGTGGGGTGAATTAATGCAATCAGATCTCACCGACGCGGTTAACTATATGGTATCGATAGGGGTCGCCGATGCCAGCCGAATTTGTATTGTCGGAGCATCTTATGGTGGCTACGCCGCTCTTAATAGTGTCGTCGATGAACCAGAATTATATCAATGCGCTATCAGTATCAATGGGATTTCAAATATAAAAGATCTGATTGAACACTCTATTGATAAAGCAGGTTATTTCAAAGAGACAGTAAGAGAACTAGTCCATCGAAAAGTAGGTCACCCAGAAAAAGATTCCGAACTATTAGATAGCAATTCGCCAGAACTACATGCTAGAAAAATAAAAACGCCTGTCTTGCTCATTGCAGGTGAGGACGACAAAATAGTACCCGTAGAGCAATCTGAGAAAATGGCTGACGCACTAAAGAAAGCGGACCGTAGTTATCGATATGTAGAAATCGAAAAGATCGGCCACCATATGTTTAGAAAAATTACAGCTAGAAAGATATTATTCTCAGAAGTAGAAAATTTTCTTGCTCAACACCTTCAATAAAAGAGTAAATGTAAATGGAATTTTCTAGATTGTTTTCCTTCAGTTGTAACCTTCAACATCTAACAACTTCGATTTACTTTTTACAAATATACCGTTGCCGCGACCGATTTCCTGACCTTGGGAGTTGTACACAACAGCTTCGGCGATAAATTGCGATTTGTTCTTGTTAACCACTTTGCCGATTGCGGTCATTTTTCCTGTAGATATCGGTTTAGTCAGATAGGTCGTAAAGGAGGTTGTCAAAACAAAGAAATCGGGCTCCAACGAGTTCGCGGCGAAAAACGCCGCATCATCCAGCATCTTGAAATACACCGAACCGTGCACGGCTTGACCGGCATGAAAGTACTTTGAATCTAATTCAATAGAGATTTCCGCAGTTCCTTCACTGACGGTCATAACGGGTTGATAAAACTGATTCAATGGTGCCGCTTGGTACATGCTCTCTAAGTGTTTGAAATGTTCTTTTTGTTCCATATTCAGACTCGTTATCGATTAACTTTACTTTTAAAAGAATCGAGATTTTACTTCATCAGTTAGCTGTAAGCCACTTAACTGTGCTCGTTGCAACAGTTGCCAGAAATAACGATAAGTCGCTCTGTCATGTAACTCTCCCTTATATTGAATGGGCCCCCAATCTGAGTATTGGGCGGCGAGCAGAATCCCTTGTGCGTCTTCAACCTCAGAGTAGTCAGGTTGCATTGCGGCAACGATCGATTCGATTTGTGTTGGGTATATGCTCCACATTCGCATAAACCCAAAACCACTTCTCGCTCGCTCAGCGTCGCTCTTTGTCTGCTCAGCATTTTTGAGATCTAAAGTCACATTGTGCGCTGGAACGATTCCGTTGGCGAGTGCGGCAGCCACTAATTCTGTTTTAGCTCTAGCAAGCAATGGATGATCAAACTGTCCAGGACTTCGCATACAAGCGGCAGGGATCGCTCCGTAGTGTCCACTAACGAAGTCCATCATTCCAAAATCAAGCACTTGAATCCAATCAATTTCAGCAATTTTCCAAATTTCTTTTAACGCCCCATGAGTTTCGATAAGCACATGAATTGGTATTTTTCTATCAATACCACATTCTTTAGCAACCTTTTTTATATAACCCACCATGACTTCAATTTGAAATGCCTGAGTACACTTCGGCAAAGTGATATATGCGACGTTTTTACCTATCGTAGGTACCAATATATCCACATCACTTTTCCAATGAGGGTGACTGAAATCATGTATCCTGACCCCCATCATATTGTGTACATTACTCACACTAGAAATGACCTTGGCCACCATTTCCGCGTGTTCAGACTCCTTTCCCGCAGCCGCGCCATCTTCACAGTCACAGGTTATGTCGAATACAGGCCCAAATTTATCCTGCATCTCTAGCGCTTTGTTCATTAATTTCTCGCTGCCGGCAAAATGCTCGCAGCTAGGAATGACTGGAAATGGTTTTTCAGCATCAAATAGTGCTTCGTTAGGGTGAACTAGAGTTGGCATTTTATGCTCCTGTTAAACTTTGATGGCCTTAGCATTTACAACAAAATATTGATAAGACAACACACTGTCGGTTCAAGGTGTATTAATTTCTAGCGTATTTATCGCAATATTTCACAACCTATGCAATAAAACTTCACTAGACTTTAGTCATACCTTCCCAATAAAAGGGTCAATTGCTCGCATCTTTGATATAGAATTATTGCATTCATCGACGTGCCCTGTATTGAGAATAGCTGATTTTGAACGGACTTCTGCAATTTTGAGTCTTTGTAAGAGATTTTAAACAATTGTTTGAAATCCTACATGAAGTCGGTATGATTTGGATATTAGCGCAAGAGCTCCGACCAGTTAGCCAAAAGCATACAAAACAATAGGTAGCGAAATATGAACAGTTACAACGAATTTCTCGATCATGTTAATGAAGAAGATGTACTGGGCGGCTTTTGGCCTGGTATTCAACTTTATTACCCGCCAGTTAAATATTCGCCGAAACACAGCGAATACGAAACGATGGAACAAGCGGTGGCTCGAATCCGCAAGCATGCTCACCGATGTGAGGCTCACACACTGTTGTTCGACCTTGAGGATGGCTGCCGACAAAAGGCAATGAGTCGTGATTTATTGAGAAATGAGCTACCTATATTTCCCGAGAGAAAATTCCAGATAGCCTTAAGAATCAACCCCTTTAGAACAGAAGAATACGAAAAAGATCTAGAGTTAATTAAAGAAGTAGGACAATTTATTGATGTCATCGTACTAGCAAAAGCAGGCGAAATGTACGGTGCGGCCGAAATACGCGATCTTTCTGCTTGGTTAGTTGGCGTTAATCCTAATATTGAAATACAACCCATAATTGAACATCCCCGCTCTCTTAAACTAGCCCCCGAATTAATGCAGTTTTCCACCGTAAAACATGTCGTATTTGGAATTCATGATTTCTCTAAAGCTATGGCGATTCATTTAACTCCAGAGGGGTGGATTGACGAATTAAAGACTTATTTAAGAAACTTACTCCTAGAAGCTAGAATTGCGGGGAAAGGAGTCATAGGTGGCGTTGAAGTGCTTATTAATGAGACGCCAATGCCAAGCAACAATATTGAACCTCATGACGTAAGACGTTGGTTAGATCTACACGGTGATCATGAATCGCATGTTGTCCATCGTCATGCGACGGTAGAAGCGCAAATGGGACTCACGGGGAAGCAAGTGATCCATCCGTATCATATTCACTTATGTAAGGTCGCGTTCACTCCTTCGCCAATGATTATAAAACGTAACATAGCGATGCTTAAAGCAGCCATCGAAGCCGATGCCTTACTCGGCGGTGCGATTAAGTTTGAAGGCGAAATGCTTGATCCGCCAATGTTTGGAAAAGCCCTCCAAACACTATTGAGAGCCTACGCTCTAAAATCACTTACTGAAGAAGACAAAGAGTTTGCCATGCACGTTCTTAAATTACTTCCTATTCATGTTATACGAGAAAACTGGCCCTACGGACGAATCTAATATGAACCAACTCGATCGCTTTCTAAATCAAACTGATTCAGACACTAAATGGAATATTCCAACTTATTTTAATATCGCGCAAGAATGTGTTAATCAACATGCGTTAAGTGAGCGTGCCGATAACATCGCTTTGATTGTAGAAGATGATGAACTCGGTACCAAGGAACTTTCTTACGCTGCGCTCGACCAGCAAAGTAGTAAATTCGCGACTCTACTTAATCAGTTATCCGTTTCAATAGGTGATCGAGTCTTAATCCGTTTGCCTAATTCAACTGACTACCCTGAGAGCTTTTTTGGCTGCCTTCGTCATGGTGCTGTGGCAGTTCCAACATCAACACTGTTAGCAGCCTCAGAGGTCGCTTATTTAGCCAAGGATTCCGGTGCTAAGGTATTGGTCGCTGCGAAATCTATGTGGTCTGAACTAGAGTCTATTTTGGATCAACCAACAAAACTTGAAACGGTATTGCTCGCAGGTCCAGGAATAATGCCAGAACAACCTAACTCGTCCATCAAGTTGATTGATTTGACAGAATCGATGGCGGACCTAGCAGCGACAAAAACGATAGTTAAAAGTAAAGCTGATGATCCCGCATATTTGGTTTACACCTCCGGTACCACTGGTTTTCCTAAAGGCGTATTACATGCACACCGTTCTTTAATAGGTCGACTTCCTGCTAGTCAGTATTGGTTCGATTTTAAGGATGGCGACAGAATAATGCATTCAGGTAAGTTCAATTGGACTTACGTATTGGGCTCAGCATTGATGGACCCTTTGTTTCACGGTCACACCGTGATTGTGCATGAAGGCAAAAATGATGCCGGCACTTGGCCAACACTCATTAAAAAACATAGCTGTACCATATTCATCGGTGTACCAACCATCTATCGGCAAATAATCCAAAAAACAGATTTTAAGGGCGAAGATGTACCATCGTTACGCCATTGCATGAGTGCCGGCGAACATTTGTCTGATGAGATGTTAGCAGCATGGCGAAAACGATTTGGACAGGACGTGTTTGAAGCAATAGGCATGAGTGAGTTTTCTTATTACATCTCTCAGCGAATAGACCGTCCGATTAGACCGGGTGCAGCGGGATTTCCGCAACCAGGTCATAACATCCAAATATTAACCGGTGATGGTACTCCGGCCCCAGTAAACGAAGAGGGAATGATAGCTATCCCAGAAAACGACCCGGGATTATTTCTCAATTACTGGCAGTTGCCAGAAGAAACAACTAAAGCCAAACATGATGATTATTTCTTTACTGGTGATTATGCACGCACAGATGAAGACGGCTACATTTGGTTCTTGGGAAGAAAAGATGACATTATCAATACTTTTGGTTACCGAGTTTCCCCTCATGAAATTGAACGAGTACTCAAGACCCATCCCGCCATTGCCGATTGTGTTGCACTTGGTGAAGAGCTCGGTCCAGAGAAAATATTAGTCAGTGCCTGTGTTATCTTACACAAAGACTCTGAACTATCTGAACAACAATTGCTGGACTTTGGTAATGAGAAACTTGCCAAATACAAAGCTCCAAAACTAGCTCATTTCTATCAAGATTTTCCACGAACTAAAAATGGTAAGGTTCTGAGAAAACAAATGCTGATTGACCTAAAAAATCAAAGGAGTCAATAAACATGACTTACCAATATCGTCCAAGAAGAAGTGTTCTTTACGTTTCTGCTCATGAGTTAAAACATATCGAAAAATCGAGATTGTTACACACCGACTGTATCATTTTCGATCTGCAAGAGTCCGTACCGCCTGCGCAAAAATCGGAGGCTCGAAAAACTTTGCTGCGAGCATTTGAGAATCCTAATTTTGGTTACTCTGAAAAGATTGTTCGCATCAATTCACTTGATTCTGAATGGGGAATGGACGATATACGGGCAGTAATAAACTTAGAAATCGACGGTATTCTATTTCCTCATGTCGAAAGCGCCGGCGAAATTAGAGCGGCAATAGCCACCATGGACGAATTAGGTGGACAACGTCTACCAGTAATGGCAAATATTGAAAGTCCCAAAGGCGTGCTTAAAAGTGAAGAAATAGCAGGTGCAAGCGAGCGATTAAGTGCCATTGTATTAGGGACTACTGATCTAGCTAACGCATTAAGAATCAATATGACTCTCGACAGAATGGGTCTGTTAACTAGTTTATCGATGGCCGTTCTTGGTGCAAGAGCTCATGATAAATGTATTATCGATGGTCCTCACTTCGACTTAAAAAATATAGAAGCTTGCGAATTCTCTTGCCGACAGGCGCGCGATTTAGGTTTCGATGGTAAGGCGGTTATTCACCCTATCCAACTTGCTTATAACAATGATGCCTTCACTCCTAAAGGAGAAGATATTAAACGAGCGAAGAAAATAATCGAGGCGATTGCCAGCGCACATGAAATGGGAAAAAGTGTTGCTGTGATTGATGATAGGCTTATTGAACCCAGTCTTGAGCTTTGGGCTCGTCGTGTCATTGCGCTTTATAACCAAGTTAAAGAATTAGGCCAAAACGAATTGATAGGGCCTGAAAAATGAGTGCGCCCAACCCCGCTGAGCACTATAAATCACACGGCAATTATTTTGAAGATTTCAAACTAGGTCAAACCCTTGTTCACGGAGTTCCTAGAACCATCACTGAAAGTGATGCAACCTTGTACCTTGCGTTGACTGGAAGTCGCTTTGCACTGCATTGTGCGAAGACAGTAGCAGAACGTGTCGGATTTAACGCAATACCACTCGATAACTTATTGGTTTTTCATATTGCCTTTGGTAAGACAGTCAATGATATTTCACTTAACGCTGTCGCCAACCTCGGTTATGCAGAAGTCAAATTTCATCAACCTTGTTTCTCTGGAGATACACTTTCAGTCACCAGTGAAGTAATCGGTTTGAAAGAAAATTCGAGTGGAAAAACGGGAGTCGTTTACGTCCATTCGATTGCAGTCAATCAACATGAACAAATAGCGCTTGAATGGAAGCGTTGGGTAATGGTTAAGAAAAACGATATAACCGCATTGATGTCTAAATCATTGGTTCCTGAAACCGAAGTAGTTGTAGACTTTTCGCAACAGAATTTACCTAGTGCGATTAACTTCAACTCGTGGTCAGCCAGTGACAGCGACCATCAACCTCGTTTTGAGTATTTTTCGATCGGCGATACCATTCATCACCAAGACGGAATGACTATTAACGACTCCGATCACTCATTAGCGACTCGGCTCTATCAGAATAATGCCCGTGTTCATTTCAATCAGCATATGATGAAAGAGACACCTGCTCAAAAAAGACTGGTTTATGGAGGACACGTTATCTCTATTTGCAAATCACTCAGCTATAACGGTTTAGGCAGTGCTGTTTGGTTATCTTCAATTAACGCTGGCACCCACTGTAATCCTTCTTACTCGGGTGATACCATTTATTGTCAGAGCGAGATTTTAGACCTCCAAGAAGTGATCGGTCGGTCTGACTTGGGTTTGGCTCGGATTAGAATGCTAGGAATTAAAAATAACCTTCCCGAAAAAATGGGAACTCTTTTTAGCTATGAAAAAGGTAGAACTAAATACCATCCCGACCTCGTTCTCGATTTAGACTACTCTGTTTTCATTCTTAAATAGCAAAGCATAACTCAAAAAAAATAACATCGCTATACATTGGAACTATTGCATCGTACCCCTTGTAATCCTCCACAGTGGATCAACAAAACGTTAGAACCTGATTGAATAATTCCTTTCTCAATCAGTTCAAAGGTAGCGAAAAATGACTTAGCGCTATAAACCGGTTCGATAGGAATTTCATTACGCAAAATAAACTGCTGGGTAAAATCGATTAGCGCTTGAGTTTTTTTTGCGAATCCTCCAAATTCAAATCCCGTTCGAATAGCCCAATTATTATTGCGGCTATCTATCATATTATTCACATCGCTGATCTGCTGTTGATGATTATTCAATACTGAAATGCCGGTTATCTTTGCCTTGGGTTGGTACTTCCGAGCACCTACGACTAATCCGGCAACACTAGTCCCTGTGGCGCTCGCGATTAGAACATGATCATATTCATCGGATAGTTCTGAAAATATTTCTGATATGCCGGGTATTGCTAGCTCGTGTTGCCCTCCTTCCTTAATCCAATAAATATCATCAGCCAACAACGGCTTGTTCATTCTCATCTCTCTAAAACTGACTCGGTTAACAAATATTATCGTTGCGTTCCATTTGAGACAATCCTTAAGTGTTGGCGTAAGAGGCTGGTCTCTATAGCCTCTTACATATAATTGGCACTGCCAGCCTAACAAATAACAAACATAAGATAATGCATGCAAAAAGTTGGAGTAAGGGCCACCCATTGCAGCAATACGCTTGTACTTTAAATTTTCGATCGACAATAACAAATACTTGAGTTTTCTCCATTTGTTTCCAGATATTATCGAATGAATCAAGTCATCTCGTTTGATTGTTAGCTGCACCTGCTTTGCATGTATGTGGCTATCATTAATTAGTTGCAATGGTGAATTATCGAATTCGGAAAACAGCTGTGTGACGCAATGGTATCTTAGCTTACTTTCCTGCTTGGATTGTGAATTTCTCATTAAGTTATCAATTTCAGATGGTCGTGCTAACGAATCAGGCTTGGGTATCTAAGTGCGAAGAAACGCCTTACTTCTATCTGGCACAAAAAAACCGACCTAAGTCGGTTTTAAAAAAATAAGTTTTAAGTTGACGTTATATATTAACGACTCTCTGTGAAGTAAGAAACCATGACGAATCTTTTCGTCTGCGATCAGTGCTTAACCTTCGATCTAGCCCAAAATTTGTGAGCAGTCGTTCTACTCGATCATGACCTTGCTCACGTCGGCGATCTACACGCCTTTCGGGTCCAATGTAAGCAGCTTCGACGGCTTCTAGCTTTGAATTTCGGGTTGCTTTTGGCACATTAAATTCCTCAATTAAACAGTATTAGCTAAATTACTATTGAAAAATATCTATAAATTTCAAAAAACGAATCCACTTTGCACAACCATGCAACGCGGTTTAACACATTGTCTGGATCAATTATTAGCGAGATACGAATAAAAATCAATCTAAATATGGATAATCGGACCACTTTACGCGACAGAAATCCCATTTAGGATGTTCTAAGCTTGTTAAACCCCACTATCTCTGATAGAGATTCATTAGATTCTATTTTATTAGGCAATATTGCAATAACAAAACATCACAAACTACGACCACTGTGCTTTAACTGACGCCCTTTTATTAAAAGATAACAGCAATTAACCGTTAACGACTCTCTCTTTTCGTTCACTCACTAAAAGTTCTGGCCTATGATAGAGATATCCTTGGGCGCCTGTTGCGTCCGAGTTCATTATAAAATTAGCGTCAGCTTGTTTTTCTACACCTTCAGCGAATATGGCGACTCCCCTATCTTTTAACGAAACAATAATCGCATTGAATAATAATTGTTGCGAAGGCTCTTCTGCTAACCGGTTAACTATCCGTCTATCTATTTTAACCATATGGAAGGGTATTTTATCCAAATAGAATTGGTCTTCGCCAATAGTGCAAAAGTGCTCGATGCACCACTTTATTCCTAGATGGGAGAGTTGATGCATAATTGGGGCAACGCGTTCTATGTTCTTCGACAAAAGAACTTCCGAAACCTCTAACACTAAATGGGATGCTAAAGAAGGGTAACTTGAAATTTTCCCTATTAACCAGTCTGAAAAGGTCTTGTCTAATAAACTTGGTACAAGGATATTAATGGCCGTTAAGTGATTATTCTGCGAAAAATCAGAATACAATATATGTTGGATAACGGAAGATACAATTTGTCGATCAAATTCGATAGAGAGCCCACATTGATGCGCCATCGCCAAGAATGTTTCTGCAGACAGTGTATCTTCTCCATCTTGAATCCTTGCGAGAATTTCATGGTGAACGACTTGTGGATTTGAAACCTGTTTTGGTAGGTTTTCCCCGGTATTGAAATACACAAGTTTCTGGGTATATAAAGATATGTGCCGCTGATCTAAAACACTTCGTAAAAAACTGCGCCACCTCAAACTGCCTTTGGACTTATTTGGTGACAATGGTTCACCGTACATGTACCAATTATTCGCGCCCTGTAGTTGAGAATTTCTTAGCGCTAAATCAGCTTCTGCCATAACGTGATAATAATCAAATCCTTGTTTATAGGTAGAAATTCCAATGTCTACAAAATGATGAACTTGCTCCGGCTGGCTAAAAACTGAAAAAGAAAGATCTTTGATTATTTTTTTGCAAAAACGATCGGTTTGCTCTGCCGTACATTTTGGCAATAAAAGCACGAATTCTGAGTCTTTTAGTTTTGCAACAATGCTATTCTCAATCGGATCTGCAACACCTTTAAGATACTCAGCGATCTGAACTTGTCGATCATGAGTAAGAGCATCGCTTTCAACATGAGATTCGAGAAAGGATAAGATTATGACTAGTCCGCTTTCCGCCTCGCCTTGGTTATGCAATCTAACCTGTAACTCTGCTTTAAAAAATAAATGGTTTCCCAATTCTGTCACGTCATCAATATAGGTGGTCCGTCTAATTTGGCTGCTAAGTTCTGATTTGGACTTCACTAAATAAGTGTTATTTAAGATCAATTGATTTATGGCATGACCGATAATATTATGAAATCGAAGGCTGGAATTAATCATTCGATTATCATCCGTCGTTAGAACTAACTTCGAATACGACTCTAACCTGCCTACCCAAGCGAAAACCGAAGACATAATCCACCCAAGGAAAATCAACAGTACTGTTGCAGCCAAAAGAATCTTTTGTATAAACAAAGTCGAAAAGATTGTGATTTGTTCCAGAGAGAAATGAACTGCTAACGTAAACTCGCTCGTCGAGGCGATAGCTTGCGGCAAATAGAAAATCTTTGACACCATTAAACGTCCTTCCGTTGATGTTAATTTGCTATAGCTTGCAATGACTTCCCCTTCAGAACCCGTTAATTGCCACATTTGAGTTTCTGGAATTAAATTGATTTGACTTAGTAGTTCGTCCCGCTCGACTTGATTGTCAATGGAGTATTTTTCAGTAATTCGGTCGACTTGAGAGGTTATGACTGAGAATTTATTAATTTGTTGTGTCGTGTTCTGATGGAAGTTTTGACTGAGAAGTGTTGTGATCAAATATAGTAGTACGATAAACACAGAGGCTATGGCTATCATTACTTGAAGAATATTCTTCCTTATCATAGGACCTCCCTCAGTACTGTCTATGTATCAACCGACTTTTCATCGGTCTAACGATTGCCTACTGTGTTCAATAGGGTCATTAATAGTTCGACAAATGCAAGATTTACATTTCTTTGGAGTAATCGGTTTTAATTTATCTGGTTAAAAATCGAGCTATCTTATTAGTTTAGTCCAATCGACTCCGTTTCCTAATAGTAAAAACTCATAACAATCCCAACCTTTATGAAATTGATTGAGTAAACCACTTCGCTATTTAACAAGACAACTTCATTCATATTTGTTAAATTGATGAATAACTGGCTACTTTTAATTAAAAAGCTTCTTCTAATTAACAGCAAACTTAGGTGAAACATGAAACATATACTTCCCTTTTTATTGATTTTCCTTATCAGCGATGCTAGTGCCTCAGCTAACCGCTGGGAAGGTCAGCCATTTGCACAATTTGAGTTATCTGATCAAAATGGGCAGACGAAAAATAATTCAGACTTTAAGGGTAAATGGGCCATTATCTATTTTTACCCTAAAGATCGAACGCCCGGGTGCACCGTTGAGGCTCAGAATTTTGTTGACGATTACGCAAAATATCAGGCGTCCAATATTGAGATAGTCGGAGTCAGTTATGATGACATCGAATCTCACAAAGATTTTTCCGATACTTATGATATGAAGTTTACTTTACTGGCAGATGTCGACAAGAAATTGTCAAAAGCAATGGATGTTGACCGCATTTTGCCTTGGCCCCATCCTAGTCGACAAACCTTTGTTGTTGATCCTGCAGGAACGATTGTTAAACACTATCAAGATGTAAAACCGAAATCTCATTCACAAGAGTTACTTAAGGATGTACAAGCACTGATTTCACAAAAAATGAAGTGAACAAAAGACTGAAACTCATAAACAATAATTATAGCCCCAACTTTCCATTCTTAGGGAACTCGATTCGAGTTATGCAAGCTAATGACAACGGGGCTTTAGCGGCTAAATATCAGTAAATTAACTTTTTTTGTCCTATAGTTATTGCATAACTAGGTAAACGGATAAGAAAATGATGCTTAAATGCTATATTTGCTTGGTATTACTTTCCCTAAGTCAACCTTCTCATTCGGCAAACATCCTACCGCGCTCCGGATTTATTGACATTAATGTGTATCCATACCTTTCTGATGTTGATAATGATAACTCGATTACAATCAATAGCGGGGTCAAATTAACAGACCGATTCTCGTACTTCTCACTGACAAATTTTTCCAATCAAGACAGTACTTCAGCGCTTGGCGATCTTAATAACTTTTATACTGAACAGAACATTCGCTGGAAGCTATCTGATAACTCCCCGTTTGATTTAACTCTACAAATGAACTTCCGTTCAGGTGAGGATAATGACCGCCATCGGCTTGGAGTTCGATGGCGACTCAATGATTCCAAGTCCCTCAGAAGTTTTTTTAATGAAATCAATCTTTTTTACGCTGTCAATTTTCATTTACTGCAATTTGACCACGAGCCCGCGAGTGTTTGGCAAATAGAACATACTTTCAGAATGAAATTTCCATCCCTCGATAATAAACTATATATCGCAGGATTTGTCGACCACACTTTCAATCAAAACTTACCAAGCAACATGCCTTCCAGTCCTATTGTTGGAGAAATTCAACTAGGGTATCAACTTTCTGATCGTTTTTTTCTGATTGGCGAGTATCGGGTTAATCAATATCGTAGAAGTGATGTTAACAATTTGGCGATCGGCTTCGAATACCTAATGAAATGGTAATCCTCATGACTATAAAACGAACGCTCGTAAAACTGATTTCGCTGGTTCTGATATTTAATGTATACCAGGTAATTGCGGCAGAATCCTACAAAATAGGGTTAGCGGTTTGGTCAGGATATCCCGAATGCGTAGCAGGATTTAAACAGGCCTTAGCATCTGAAGGTCTTGTTGAGGGTCAAAATATCGAGTTTATCACTGGCAAGACCGGTGCAAACAAGGAATTACAAACTAATGTCGCCACCGGTTTCAGAGAACAGAACCTCGATCTTGTTTTTACCTTAACAACACCCGGAACTACTATCATAAAAGAAATAATGCCGCAGTCCACTCCATTGATTTTTTCGATTGTCACTTATCCCGCCGATTCAGGTTTAATAGAATCTTTCGAATACTCTGGTAATAATTTAGTGGGTACTAGTAATTACGTACCACTGAACAGATATGTATTGCTGCTTAAGAAAATACTGCCGAATGCTAGAAACCTTGCAATTTTTCATCGTAAGGGCGAGCCTAATTCTCGAATTCAGTCTGCAAACCTTCAGCGACTGTTTAAGAAAGAAAATATTAAGGTGACCGTTATTTCAGCGGTCGACATTTCTGAGATAAAAGTTCAAGCAATGAAATTGATTGATAAGGTTGATGTATTCGTTACGACCACCGACACTCTGATTCAAGGAGGGGGTGAGCAAGCATTAATCGATATTTCTCTCAAACATAATATACCAATTTTAAGTTCTAATAAGAAAGGAATAGAACAAGGTGCAACTTTTGGCGTTGTATCCGATTTCTTTACACTGGGTCGAATGTCGGGACTAATGGCAGCCAAGGTACTAAAAGAAAAACGACATCCGGAAAGTTTACAATCAAGAATACAAGAACCGCCGACTTACTTGGTTAATTCGAACAGCCTAAAAATTCTAGGCATTAAGAAGCCAAAAAATTCAGGTCTGGATATTAAATGGATAAATTAGTTCACTATTAATCATGAAATTATTGCCTAAAGTAATTGCTGTTTGCAGCCTCGTCGCATTTATCGTAATTGGCGGCTTGGGGTATTTTGTCTATTCGTCGGTCAAATCTGATCGGTTGTTCTCTATTAGACAAAGTATCGATAGCGATGTCTCGTTTGTTGTCGCCAAGTTAGAAGAAAAACAAACTCAAATCAGTGCCATTTCACGAGCGATCTCTCGCAATAGACAAATTACAAAGGCATTAAGCTTGTTTGAAAACCGAGGCGTTAGTCAAGAGCTAAACGAATCTATCTTAATTTATCCCTATATTAATTATATTTTGATTAGTGAAATTGACGGTACCGTTTTTACTAGTAGCACCAGAGATGGCAAAGAAAAAAAGCTGCAAGGTGAAGAACTTTTACTGAGAAATATCAAAGAACATCCTCTTTTTACTCCTCCATTAGAAAGAGAGGTCATCAAGAGCGCGATAGCAATCGATCCATATTTAAAATTAATTGGATTACAAGAAAAGCTAGCACAGTTGTATACAGTTAACATTTATAAACGGGGAAATATTATCGGGCAATTGAGTGTTAGTGTTGATTGGCAGAGAATTTATTCCAAAGAATTGAAAGACGTTATTGACCAGCTAAGTACCTATAAACAATCAATTATTGGTGCTTTAATTTACGATAATGATGGTGAGATAATTTTATCTGAATTATATGAGGGAAACAAACAGAATCTGAATTTCGTTAATGCTGAACATTATACACCTAGTATTAGTAAGTTAACCTCAACTAAAGATCACTGGGTTGGCGACGAGAAATTACAAGTCATACTGTCCTTCGATCAACAAACAGAATTACAGGCGATAAAGACGATTGCCGCTAATATAGCCGGCATTACAGTTGCTAGTATCGTATTAATGAGCGTGCTGCTCTACATTATTTTAAAACAGGTGTTGCTAACTCGTATCTCGGAATTACATAAAAGTACACGTCAAATAGGTAAAGGTGACTTTAGCTTTAGAATTAGAGATCTTGGTAGTGACGAGATAGGTGACCTCGCAGATAATTTGAATAGCATGGTTCGCCAGCTTGGAAAAAATACAACATCAATCGAAGAGTTGAACAAAGTCTCTGAACTAAGACGAATCGCACTGCGGGAATTGGACGAACAAAAAATAGCGCTCAATAAACATGCAATTGTCGACATAACCGACCTAGAAGGAAATATTACGTTCGCAAATGAAAAATTGTCAGAAATCTCTGGCTATAGCAATGGTGAGATTGTGGGTAAGAACCATCGAATATTTAATTCCGGTTACCACGATGTCGCGTTATTTACGGATTTATATCAAACTATTATGAACGGTAATGTTTGGAAAGGAGAGATTTGCAATCGTTCGAAATCTAAAGAGCACTTTTGGGTTGATACAACGATAGTTCCCTTTTTCGAAGATGACAATAAACCTTCCAGTTACATTGCCATCCGCACCGATATCACTGAACGAAAAAATGCTGAGTTTGCATTAAAGGAAAATACCCGTCAACTTGAACTTGTTATCGATAGTACAGGGGTCGGAGTTTGGGACTGGCAAGTTCAAACCGGGGCGGTTACTTACAATGAGCGGTGGGCTGAAATAATCGGCTATACACTCGCAGAACTAACGCCATTAGATATTACCACTTGGGAAAAACACGCTCATCCTGATGACCTCAAGAAATCAGCTAAATTTTTGGAAGCTCACTGGTCCGGAAATACAAATCGTTATGAGTGTGAGGCTCGAATGATCCACAAAAATGGTAATACCATTTGGGTATTGGATTCTGGTAAAGTCGTTGAGTGGAACGAAGATGGTAGTCCAGGACGAATGATTGGCACTCACCAAGACATTACTCGTAGCAAAAATGACGAAGTCAACTTAATAGAATCTAAAGTACAAGCCGAAAATGCTGCTCGCGCAAAAAGCGAATTCTTAGCGAGTATGAGTCATGAAATAAGAACCCCTATGAACGGAGTTCTTGGAATGCTCGGTTTAGTACTCCATTCGGAACTAAGTAACGAACAAAAACACAAGATAGAAGTGGCGCAAAGCAGTGCTAAATCATTGTTGAGCCTAATCAATGATATTCTCGATTTTTCCAAGGTTGAAGCCGGAAAGGTTGAGCTGGAATACTTAGACTTTGACTTACGCAACATGTTGGGTGAAATATCAGAAAGTATGGGCCTTCAAGCTCAAACAAAAAACCTTGAGTTAATCTTGGATATTAAAAAAGTCAATGAGTCTTATGTTAAAGGAGATCCTGGTCGAATTCGGCAGATTATTACAAATATCGTTGGTAACGCAATCAAGTTTACTTCCTACGGCGAGATTGTTATTAAGGCAGAATTAACTGTCCACGACAGAGCTTCATGGCGTTTACAATGCAGTATTTCTGATACAGGCATCGGCATCGAAAGAGATAATGTATCGCGATTATTCGATTCATTTGTTCAAGTTGATGCTTCTACAACACGAAAATACGGTGGGACTGGCCTCGGTTTAGCCATCGTAAAGAAGCTCTGCGTTTTAATGGGAGGGGATATCAAAGTTTCGACTCAACTGGGGAAAGGCAGCCAATTCATTTTCGACTTGATACTACTAAAAAGTAAACATTCAAAACATGTTATACCGCAAGTTGCCATGCACGAATTAAATCTCTTAGTCGTTGATGACAATAAAACTAATCGAGAAGTACTAACCACACAACTAGAACATTGGGGAGCAAAGGTAACTGAAGCCGTGAGTGGTCCAGAAGCCTTAGAAATCTGCGATGAAGTTATCAAACAAGGTTCCGCACTATTCGATATTGCCTTCTTAGACATGCAAATGTCTGAAATGGATGGCGCCGAACTGGGTAAAATACTAAAAGCCAATCCCAGTTATAAAAAAATGCATTTAGTGATGATGACTTCAATAGGTACCCAGGGTGATGCTAAATTATTTTCCGAGCTAGGCTTCGACGCTTATTTTCCAAAACCCGCAACGACATCAGATCTATTCGCGGCCCTTTCAATTGTTGCCGAAGACGGAGAAACCCTCAAAGATGCGGAGCCACTCGTGACGAGTCACTACGTTCGAGATTTAGCACAAATTAGTCCAATCGATACGACCGATAACTCCGCACTTCGAGACGTTCGTATTCTAATAGTTGAAGACAATCCAATAAATCTTCAAGTTGCTATTGGAATATTAAATGAATACAAGATAAACCTTATCGATTCGGCCTCAAATGGTAGAGAAGCGATTGAAGTATTAACCAGAGCAAATCCTGCAAATCCT
>JAHRVB010000053.1 GCA_019090895.1 Kangiellaceae bacterium | reverse complement strand
TCATTCTTTCTAATTGAGTTTTGGCATCACCAACAACCAAATAGATCATTTGTTGTTCGTTTAAGTACTGCATAATCGTTTGATGAACTTGCTCAATTTTTACGTCGTTAACATAAGCCTGTTGTTGCTCAACATAATTATCTGGCAGTTGATACAAACTCATTTGTTGCAACATGCCTAATAACTGTGACGAAGTTTCAAATCGCCTTGAATTACCTTTAATGGTCATATTTTTGGCCACGGCTAAATCATCGGGCAAATAAGTTTTTTGATAATTACCAATTAAGTCTTTAAAGATTTCTAACGATTCTAAAGTCACATTGGTTCTTACTTGCGATGACGCTATGAAAGTTGATGGATAATGACTGGCTCGAATATAAGAATAAGCACCATAGGTGTATCCTTTTTGAATTCTAAGGGTTTGTGCCAACCTTGCACTCATGCCGCCACCCAAACGCATATTAGCAAACTGAATTGGGTAGTAGTTTTCGTCCAACCCATTAACCACCGTTTTACCGGCATAAAGAACCGACTGTTTTGCATTAGGCAAGTCAATAAAAAACAGGGTTGGTTTTTCAACGGTTTTGATGGCTGGTTGCTCGGGTAAAGCAATTGCTTTTCCTTTCCAAGCGGATAATTTAGTTAACGCCTTTTCTACCGCCCCTTGATCAACGGAACCAACAATATGGAAACTACTATTGGCAGGGGAGAGGTAAGCCTTGTAATAACTTTTTAGATCCACAAGCTCTACATTATCGACGGTTGCTTTAACACCACCCGTTGGCAAACCCAGCAAATGATCGGTACCGTAAATAAGTTTTGCATAAGCGTTTCTAGCGATTTGTCCGGCGTTGCCTTTTGCCTGTTCTATTCGAGTTAACCGTGTGGCTTTAAGACGATCGAACTCAGCGGAATCAAAGCGAGGTTCAAGTAACATTTCTGTTAACAGATCCATTGTGGCTTCAAAGTTTTTTGATAGGCTTCGTCCGGTAATAGTAATGGATTCTTTACCGGCATCAATGGATAAACTTGCGCCTAATAATCCAATTGCTTCTTCTAACTGTAGCGGCGTTTTAGAAGCCGTTCCTTCGTTCATGGATTCTGCTAGTAAAAAGGCAGTACCCAGTTTATCTTTTTGATCGAAACTCTGACCACCATCAATTCGAAGACTAAAATTAACCACGGGTAGCTCTGTACTTTTGATGCCTAACACTTGAATACCGTCGTCGGTTTTCGATTTCCAAATATTGGGTACGCTGAGCGCTGGTAGTTCTGTTAAAGGTGGTTCACTGCGATCATGTTTGGTCACTGTTTTTTGATACTCAATGGCATCATTTTCTACAAAATTAGTTTCCGCGCCTTGTTTGATTTCTTCTTCAATCACATCCGCTTTAGCTGAGCCGGTAATAGCGAGTTGTTTGGCATCCTTTGGTACAAAACTAGTGACGATGGATGGTTTGTTTTTTATGTATTGCTTGTAAACCCGCATAATATCGTCGCGGGTTACTGCGGTAATATTCTTGATATCTTGCTTGATAAAATCCGGTGAACCGGCATATTCATTATAAATACCCATTTGCAGGGCTTTATCAAGAATGCTTTCAATACTGTAATAAAAATCAGTTTCTAACTTGGCTTTGATTTTAGTCAGCTGATTATCTGAAAAACCATCTTTTTCAAACTTAACCAAAGCTTGATCAATTGCAGTGGCGACTTTATCTAATTCGGTTCCCGCATTGGCTCTCACGCGAATAGTAAAGGTACCGGCGATTTCTTCTGAGCGATTCCAAGCACTCACACCCGGCGCCAATTTTTGTTCATCAACAATGGTTGTATAAAGAGCGGCTTCTTTACCTTCAGACATTAACTCCGCTAGTACATTCAGCGCGTACGAATCCTGATGATATTCTTCAATAGTTGGAAAAGTTAATCGAAGCTCCGGTAATTTTGCAAAGTTATCCAGATGAACCAGTTTAATGTCTTTCTCTAGAGATACTGGCTGAGGTTTCATATTAGCCATTGCTGGACCGGATTTAATTTCACCGAACCAAAGTTCAACTTTCTTTTTAGTGGCTTCCAGATCGATATCACCAGCAATCACTAAGGTCGCATTACTTGGAACATAGAATTTTTCATAAAATTCACGTACATCGCTCAAAGTTGCCGCTTGTAAATCTTCTAAATCGCCAATTACCGTCCAATTGTAAGGATGACTTTTGGGATACAGTGCTTTTTTGATCACATGACCGGTATGACCGTAGGGTCGATTATCGACTCGTTGCCGTTTTTCGTTCTTAACGACTTGTTTTTCACGTTCTAACGTTCCTTGATCAACGGTATTGATCATAAATCCTAATCGATCCGAATCGATCCAAAGCAATTTATCAAAAGCATCTTTTGGAACCACCTCATAATAGATAGTGCCGTCACTCCAGGTACCACCGTTACGTGTACCGCCTAATTCTGGAATTAACTTACGATTAGAGCCCTTTGGCACATTTTCTGAATCGTTAAATGACATATGTTCAAAGAAATGAGCAAAACCGGTTCGCCCTGGTTTTTCACGGTTTGACCCAACGTGAACAATGGTGGCCATAGCAACAATGGGATCAGAGCGGTCTTGATGAAGGATGACTTTTAAGCCATTGGCTAATTCATACTGTTGATATTTAACATCAAACCCACCGGAGTCCGCAGTCTGCTTATTAGTGGATAACTCTCTGGTAGCACTGGCTGCGTTGTTTTCAACCGATGAGTCTGGCTTTTCGCCGCAAGCGGCAACTAGCCAGCTGAGCAACAACAATGTGATGTATCGAGTGTTTTTTAGCGCCATATTAGTCACCTTTATTTTGATTGTTAGATTGCTGATGGCAATTTATCCATCGACAGACATTACCGGTTAATCAATAGAAATCAAGTAAATTAGACCGATGAAACAAATAGAAACGATTTAGATCTTGCTGAGAATTCAGCCAATGTGAGTGATAAGATATTTTAGGCATAAAAAAAGGGGCCAAAGGATGGCCCCCAAAAGGTTACTACCGAAAACGATTAAAAATGTGAAGATTTGGAAATTTTGCTTTGCTTGTTCTAGTTTAAGTTAACTGTATGACAGCTATATAACAGACATGAATCATCCATATAACTGCCATATAACTGCTATTTGACAGCAAACCGAGAAAGCAATGCTTCATCTTTAAGATCGATCTTTGCTTCTAAATAGCTCACAACTTTTTGAGAACCACTCGCGCGGGCAAGATTCAACAGAGAATTACCTTTGCAATTAATTTGAGAATAAACGGTTCTAATATGAGTTCGAGCTTGTCTCAGTTCATTACGAAGCTTAATCACTTTGTTTTGCGCGGCATCCTCACACAGAGACTGCTGAAACTTTTTGAAACTGAAACTTTGATTTAACGGTTCCGCTTTTACGGTGTTTAGTCCTAAAACGGCCGTGAACAATAAACTGCTAACGAGAGCTTTGGTAAATTTCATAATATTTCACCTTTAGTATAAATGACTGGAATGCTCCAATAGTTACTGCAGACTGGTGGAGAGGCTTAACTATAGATTTAGTGGTTAATCCTTACAAACGACAAAATCTGACTTACAGTTAAGATTTTCTTAAGTTATACTATTTGGAATGAGAACCGACAAACTAGATACTTATCCACTACCGCTCAATGGGCTGCGTTACTTTTACTGGGCAGCAAAGCTCGGTAGCTTCAAAGCAGCGGCTGAATCTTTAAATGTCAGCGAAGCGGCAATAAGCCAACAAATAAGAAATGTAGAATCAGTATTATCAGTTAAGTTATTTGAACGTGGCCATCAAAAGGTCACCTTAACAACCAAGGGAAACACCTTATTTCCATTTGTTCAGACTGCATTTTTGAATTTACAAGAAGGCATAACCAACATATCGAGTGACCCACAACCTAATCGGTTGACGATATCGACCATGCCATCGTTTGCCACCAACTGGCTGATCACAAGGTTGGTAAAATTTAATCAACTTCACCCCGACCTTTCGATC
The DNA here is from genome assembly GCA_019090895.1 of Kangiellaceae bacterium. Taxonomy (GTDB): domain Bacteria; phylum Pseudomonadota; class Gammaproteobacteria; order Enterobacterales; family Kangiellaceae. The sequence continues at coordinate 65,523 of JAHRVB010000053.1, read as the reverse complement.
AGTATTGATTCATCCATTGAATTACTTGATTTTGAAAAAGATACCATCGACATTGCCATTCGTTATGGCACCGGCGATTATCCGAGACTGAGAAGCGAATTTATAATGCATGATCCCATGGTATTGGTTTGCCATCCGGACTTAGTCAAGAACAGAACGATCACCAAAGACGATGTGCATCGTCTGCCAGCGATTATCGGTACCGCAGATGGTGTATTAAAAACAGTTAATGCCTTCAGGAATTTCTATCAGGTGCCGGACAACGCTCAAGATGCATCATTGCTTTTTAAAGATGGTTCATTAGGCGCCGAAGCCGCAAGAAATGGCCAAGGTATTAGTATTCAAAGAATGAGTTTAGTTGCCGATTGGATTGAGTCGGGCGAATTGATTTACGGGACTGATTTTGCGGTAACCAGCGAGAACTTTTATGCAGTAGCTCCCGCTAGTCATTTTGATAGCCCCAAAGTAATCAAGTTTCTTAATTGGATAAAGAGTGAAACAGCGATCACCGCAGAGCGAATTAAACCGCTGGTTGAGCGAATAAAGACTTAGTCTTGCCAGAACACTGGTTCAGCAATTTTCATATCGATATAGTGCTCAAACTTCTTCTCTATTATCCCTCGCTTGATTTTAAGGGTTGGCGTTAACAACTCATTCTCGATAGTCCATTCATCTTTCAATACAATGAGATGATCAAGTTTTTGATGTTTTTCTAACTTATTGTTCACTATATCCAGGGTTTTCTTGAGACCATTTTCTAATTGAGTAGAGCGTTCCGTAATCTGTGGGTTTAGAATGACTAGAGCAATGGGCTGTTTTCTACCTTCACCCATAACACAGACCTGTTCAATATCGTTGTTTCGACCCAGCAGATTCTCAATTGGCGCTGGCGCAACATATTTACCCTTGGCACTTTTGAACTGCTCTTTGACTCGGCCGATTATTTTGTAGTCACCATTGGAGGTTATCGCCCCCATATCACCCGTATGAAACCAGCCATCGGTAAAGCTTTTAGCCGTTGCGACAGGGTTCTTATAGTACTCTTTAAAAACAGCGTCACCACGAATCATGATTTCATCGTTCTCACCAAGCTTCATTTGCACACAACTGAGGGGCTTGCCAATAGTGCCAATGGCTTCTTTAACAAACGGCTGATTAGTACAAGAAAGTCCCGTGGTTTCTGTCATTCCCCACCCTTCGGAAATAGGCATGCCGAGTTTTTCATACCAGCGCAAAATACTGGGTGAAATCGGCGCTGAGCCTGAACCGAACAAATGAGTTGATTGAAGCCCTAAACCCGTACGAATTTTTTTGGCGACAATACGGCCTAAAATCGGGATTTTTAGCATTATTTGAAGTTTTCGATCGGAGATTTTAGTCAAAATTTCGCTTTGGAACTTGTTCCACAATCGCGGCACCGATAGAAATGAATTAGGATTGGCACGTTTTACATCTTCAATAAATGTATCCAAACCTTCTATAAAATAGACTTCACACCCGGCATATAACGAAGCGATTTCAATAAGACCCCTTTCGGTAATATGAGCGAGGGGCAAATAGGAAAGAACTCGCTGTTCATTGGTGGTTTCAAGCAGATCTGCTGCGGTAGACGCAGCCGCTTGTAAATTTAGATTATCTAACACCACACCTTTCGGCTTTCCTGTACTGCCGGAGGTATAAACAATGCTGAAAGTGTCTTCTTCGGTTGCTTGGTAGACTTGTTCAAGGGGTTCGTGAGAGAGCATATCCTGCCATTGGTACTGGCACTCTATGGTTTGATTCTCAGCTTGAGCATAGGGAAACCTGATTCGAGCGATATCTGGATGCAAACCGTTATCTGCTTCTTCGACACCATCTAACTTACCAACAAATACCGCTTTACAGCCACTGTCTTCAATAATGTGTTCTATGGTATCGCGGTTAGCCGTCGGATAAATCGGTACCGAAATCATGCCAGCCATCATGATGGCCAAATCGGAAATAAACCATTCCGCACAATTTTTAGAAAGGATTCCAACGCGGTCGCCTTCGACATTACCCATCGATTTTAAACCAGTCGCTATTTGACGAGCTTGTTGTTCAACTTCCCCCCAGGTGAATACTGTTACATCTCCATCAATGGGTTGGTGTAAGAAATTGCGCTCTTTCTGTTGTTCCGAAATTGTTAGAAATTGGGCTAATGGAAGCTTATTAGTCAAGATGAGATACCTCATTCGTTTATTGTTATTGGTCAAGAAACAACCCTAATACTTTCAAAGAGTAACATACTTATAGGCCTTTTCTAGCCCTCTCAAGTTGAATTTTCGTTCCATTTAGAGCTGTGCTGATGTATAAAGTCGGCATGAAGATGCCAAAGAGATTAAAACCACTGTACGAAGACGGAATCGTTGATGAAGTCTTGAGTCAATTAATGAGTGGTAAAGAAGCGACTGTCTATGTTGTCCGTTGTGGAAACGATATTAGATGCGCCAAAGTTTATAAAGAAGCACACAAACGTAGCTTCAAAAAAGCGGTGCAATATCAAGAAGGACGCAAGAGTCGAAATAGCCGACGAACCAGAGCGATGGAAAAGAAATCCAGCTTTGGCCGTAAAGAGCAGGAAGAAGCCTGGCAAAATTCTGAAGTCGATGCGCTGTATCGACTTGCCGATGGCGGTGTTCGCGTCCCCCACCCTTTTGGCTGTTTTGATGGTGTTTTATTGATGGAGCTCGTTTTAGCCGCCGATGGCGATGTAGCACCACGGTTAAATGATGTCATGCTCACCGAACAACAAGCTCTCGATGATCACGAAACGATTATGCATGATGTGGCCCGGATGTTAAGTGTCGGAATCGTGCATGGTGATCTATCCGAATTTAATGTGTTATTAGACGAACATGGTCCAGTGATTATCGATTTACCACAAGCAGTGGATGCCTCCGGTAATAATAATGCGAAAGCCATGTTGGAAAGAGACGTTAATAACATGACCACTTATTACTCTCAATTCGCACCACAGCTTAAGAACAGCCAATACGCCAGTGAAATCTGGAACCTTTATGAGTCTGCCGAGCTTAATCGCGATGTGCAATTAACCGGACTGTTTAAGGAACCCGAACATGAAGCCGATGTTGATGATATCTTATTGCAAATAAAGGCGGCCTACGAAGAAGAGCAGGCAAGGATTGAGCGCCAACAAGAAGCCGAAAGTGATTAATGTTTCTGCTTGAGAAGCCTTCAAGAAATATTCCGAATTTTAGGATCGACCAATGAACAAACCAAATCAATCAACCGACAAAGGCCTGCTTTTCTTTAAGAAAAATAAGGTCTCTGTGTGGGTATCTACTCACCCTTATACGGATATTCCTGAAGAGTATTTTGAAGAAATATTTAGTAAGAACAATACTCGGGCAAGAAATACTTGGTCAGATAATTTTAAAATGCGCTACTTTCGACCGGAAGATATGGAAACCAATGGTTCAACTGAAGGAACGGTATCTGTTAAACAAGCGGCAGGCGAATGCTCCTTTTCGAGCTCCTTTATTGAACCACTCATGAGTAAAGCTAAGAAGAAAGACTTGTTAGAGATAACATGGATTGTGCTTGTTTACGAATATGAATATAGCGCTAAGTTATCGAGTGTTGAAAGTGATGAATATTTAACGTTACTTGGTGCATTTAGCTATGACGATGATGCGGATAGCGTGTATGAAGTGGAACAAGACTAGTAATAAAAATACCTAATTGGCTGACGCAATGAAAGAACATAACTCAAAACCACTTTCCGATTTTGTTGAATACCCTGAATCAGAAATGTTGGCTCGCTCTGATGATTTTTATCAACAAATTAAACGACGTCACACAATACGGGAATTTTCCGATCGTCCGGTTGACCAACGAATCATTGAAAATTGCATTAAAGCAGCGGGTACCGCACCAAGTGGCGCCAATCACCAGCCTTGGCATTTCTCTGCGATAAGCGACGCTTCAACAAAATCAGCAATCCGAATTGCAGCAGAAAAAGAGGAACAAGCTTTTTACGCTGGTCGAGGTGGGGAAGAGTGGTTAAATGCCCTTGAAGCACTCGGCACCGATGATCAAAAACCTTATTTAGAAACAGCGCCTTGGTTAATCAGTATTTTTGCTCAACAAAAAGGCGGCGTAACCATTGAAGAGCAGAATAAAAATTATTACGTCAGAGAATCTGTTGGAATTGCCACTGGATTTTTGATCAATGCGCTTCATCATTGTGGGTTGGTGACATTAACTCACACCCCAAAACCAATGAACTTTTTAAACGAAATCTGCAATCGTCCTAAAACAGACAAAGCCTATATTTTATTGGTTGCTGGATATCCCGCAGACAATGCGCAAGTACCTGATCATGCAATGATTAAAAAGTCTTTATCAGATATTAGTACGTTTATTTAATCTCCAAAGTTACTTCCTATTTCGCAGCGCAGCGACAGCCTGTTGTTCCAGCACGAATGATATAACGTCCATCCAAAGACATAAGTCAATAATATCCGCGAGTACTCAGTTTGGTCTAGCGGCTATAACGGGGCCATGAAACTCATGAGACAGCGGGTAGACAAGAAAAGTGAATGAGCGAGCTCTTTTCTTCCGCTGACTCTTTACTCACAAGTAAGAACATCAAAGGCTTCAATAAACCACCAGCAAATAAGTAACAAGTTATCATTAGCGTAAAGCATTTTTGGTTACTTTTTTTGCTCTTGAAAAAAGTAACTCGCAGGAAAGCGCAGCGCTGCGAAACGCCTTTAGTCTATTTAAGTGTGTTTAAAACCAAATGAATCACTAGTGACTGGATTGATAAGAATAAAAAAGGCGACCGATGGTCGCCTTTTAAAATTGATTAAAAGTTCAATTAAACTTTTTCAAAAACAGTCGCAATACCTTGACCAAGTCCGATACACATCGTTGCAACACCTAATGTCGCTTCTTTGCTTTCCATCAGTCTAAGTAGAGTCCCACTAATACGAGTACCAGAACACCCTAACGGATGACCCAATGCAATCGCGCCGCCGTTAAGATTCACTTTTTCATCCATAACATCTAACAAACCCAAGTCTTTCAGTACGGGTAAAGATTGCGCTGAAAATGCTTCATTCAGTTCCCAAAGATCGATATCCGTGGTTTTAAGTCCGGCTCGTTTAAGTGCTTTAGTCACCGCTGGTACTGGGCCATAACCCATAATCGCTGGATCGCAACCAGCAACACCCATACTTCTAATTTTTGCCATTGGCTCTAACCCAAGCTCTTTTGCTTTGTCAGCGCTCATGACTAACATAGCAGAAGCACCATCTGAAAGAGCCGATGCGTTACCCGCAGTGACGGTGCCTCTCGGATCGAATACTGGGCGCAAACTGGCTAATCCTTCCAAGCTCGTTTCTGGACGAATGACTTCATCAAAATCGAACATTTTAAGTGCGCCGTTCGCATCATGTCCTTCCATCGCTAAAATTTCTTTAGAGAACGCGCCACTTAATGTTGCTGCATGTGCGCGTTGATGAGAGTTGTAGGCAAACTTGTCTTGAGCCTCACGATCGAATCCGTGCAGTTTTCCTAACAATTCTGCGGTTAATCCCATCATGCCAGAACCTTTAGCGGCGTGCTTTGCGATTTGCGGCGCAAAATCAACACCATGCATCATCGGTACATGCCCCATATGCTCAACACCACCAACAATAAATACATCGCCGTTGCCTGTTTGAATGGACTGAGTCGCTGCGTGTATTGACTGCATTGACGAACCGCATAATCGGTTAATCGTTTGACCTGCCACTGAATGAGGTAGGTCTGTCATTAACGAAGCATTTTTAGCAATGTTAAATCCCTGTTCTAGCGTTTGCTGGACGCAACCCCAAATCACATCTTCTACATCAGCGGGATCAAGCTTTGAGTTTCTATCTAATAAACCTTGTATTAATCGAGCACTGAGAACTTCTGCACGAGTATTTCTAAACATACCTGCTTTTGAACGCCCCATCGGGGTTCTGATTGCATCTACTATAACGACGTCTTTCATTTCGATTTCTCCCGATTAAGCTTTATAAAAAGTTTGGTTATTTGCTGCCATTGTTTTGAAGTTTTCTGGCACTTCATAACACACACCCAGTGATTGATATTTTTCTGCCATGGCTACGATATTAGCCAATCCAATTTCGTCGGCGTATTTGAGCGCGCCGCCTCTAAATGGAGGGAAGCCTATACCATAAATAAGTGCCATATCTGCTTCTTCTGCAGTCGCTACAATGCCTTCTTCTAAACAACGTGCAACTTCGAAGATCAACGGAAGCATCATTCTTTCAATAATTTCTTGCTGCTCATATTGCTTGTTAGGCGTTCCTAACAGTTCGAAAATTTGTTCAACAAATTCTTTCTTAGGACGACCTTTTTTATCGAGACTATAAGTATAGAAACCAGAACCTGTTTTTTGACCGAAGTTCTTGTTGTCGTACAATTTCGCAATCACATCACCGTCAATCATTGCCATTCTGTCAGGGTATCCTTCTGCTAGAACGCCCGCACAATGAAAGCCAGTATCAATTCCAACAACATCCATCAAATAAGCCGGACCCATTGGCCAACCGAATTTAGTCATTACTTTATCAAGCTGTCTGAAATCAGCGCCTTCGTTCATCAATAAACTGAAGCCTCTGAAATAGGGAAACAATACTCGGTTAACATAAAAACCTGGACAGTCTTCAACAACAACTGCTGATTTTCCCATAGCGCTTGCGTAAGCTACGGTGGCAGCAACTGTTTCATCGGAAGTCTTTGCACCACGAATCACTTCAACCAATGGCATCTTGTGTACTGGATTGAAGAAATGCATGCCACAGAAATTTTCTGGACGTTTGAGATTAGTTGCCAATAAATCAATTGAGATAGTGGATGTATTTGAAGTGAGAATAGCGTCATCAGCAATGATTGACTCAACTTCTTGTAATACGGCGTCTTTCACTTTTGGATTTTCGACTACAGCTTCAACGATTAAATCGCAATGTTTAACAGCCGAGTAATCCAAAGTTGGGGTAATGGTCGAAACCACTTTGGCCATTTTATCGGCAGTTAGTTTACCGAGCTTGACGCCTTTACCTAAGATTTTAATAGCTTCGTTCATGCCTAAATCAAGCGCCGGTTGATTGATGTCTTTCATGACAACTGGAATACCTTTGCTGGCGGATTGATATGCAATTCCGCCACCCATGATTCCAGCACCTAAAACGGCTGCTTGTTTGATTTCTTTAGTGGCTGTTTTAGCCGCTTTTTTAGCCTTGGCTTTTAATAATTGGTCACTTAAGAAAATCTGTACCATGGCTCGTGCTTGAGGCGTTTGGCAAACATTAACAAACCCATCATGTTCGATTTTTAGTGCTTCATCTCGAGCAAGGCGAGAACCTTCTTCGATGACGCGGATAGCTTCCATTGGCGCAGGGTAGTGAGGAAGCGCTTTGGCTCCAACAACACCTTTGGCAACATTGAATGCCATCATGCTTTCGAGTTTGTTAAGTTTTAGTGGACTCTGTTTGAGTTTTCTTCTGTTTTGCCAGTCTAATTTCCCGTCGGCAGCATCCGTCACCATCTGAATAGCAATGTCTTTTGTGCTCTCAGGTGCAACAACCGCATCAATAACACCCACTTTTAAAGCGGCTTCGGGTTTTTGAGATTTTGCCGTTGCGATCCATTCGATAGCGTTATCTGCCCCGATTAGTCTTGGTAACCGAACCGTTCCACCAAAGCCGGGAATAATACCAAGCTGAGTTTCAGGTAATCCAACGCGTGCCGCCGGTGATGCAATTCTAAAATCACAAGCAAGGGCCATTTCCATTCCGCCACCAAGAGCGAAACCGTTAAGTGCAACCGCTGTCGGGAAAGGTAAATCTTCAAAACCACTAAAGATGGCATTGGCATCAGCACTCCATGCCAACATTTGCTCACGCGACTCTTTGAACATGGCTAGGAATTCAGTGATATCGGCACCAACCACAAATACACCTTTTGCACTGGTAACAACTGCGCCACGAACCCCGTCAGTAGACCCCAGCGCTTCAACAACATCTTTTAATTCTGCCAATGTGACTTTATCGAATTTATTAACTGAACCAGTTTTACTATCGAATATAACTTCCGCTATGCCGTTATCCAGCATTTCACAGCGAAGTGATTGACCTTCGTATATCATGGTGTGCTCCGTAAATAGTCATTGTCATGAGAAAATTTGGTTTTAGATGATGCCAAAACTATAGATTTAACTCGATTAAATGGGAATTGTTGAGATTGATGTCATCGATTATAGCGACTACAACCATAAATTCAAACACTTGTTTGAATTTATTTCAAGTTCGCCTATAAATGGACGTCTATACTTTGGCAATCCAATAAAATGACGCCTTTGGGCGTCTATCACTTAGTTTGCAGCATGGCGCTAAGTTTTGTATCCTAAATTAGCAAAATGAGTTATTTAACGAGGACAGCTCTAATGAAAACAGCAGAAGACCAACTTTCTACTTACAAGAGCGTCCATTTGAGTAAAAAGAATGTAATGACTCACTTCTTTGGTGTTCCTTTAATCATATGGTCAATATTGGTTTTATTAAACTTAATTCAGCTGCCCATAGAACTTCCTATCATCAACCTACCAATGACTGTTGCTGCAGTATTTTTTGCTATTGTGTTGGTTTATTACTTCCTGCTTCATTGGGTATTAGCCTTAACAGCCAGTCTACTGTTAACCCCTTTACTTTATTCAGCAATGCTGGTTTCTGCTTCAGAATATGCCATTTGGATTGCAATTGTTGTTTTTGTCGTTGGTTGGTTAATCCAATTCTTAGGTCACCATTATGAGAAAGCAAAACCAGCTTTTGTTGACGATTTAAATCAATTGTCGATTGGTCCTTTCTTCTTAATTGCCGAATTGGTATTTATGTTAGGTGGTCTGAAAAAACTCGAATCAACTATTACTGAAATGGCGATTGAGAAACGAAGAATATTTGAACGCGGTCAATAAATTAGTTGGCTGCTTGATCGTAACCCTTTGACTTTAAAATAAAATTCTCGTATTGAGATAATTATCAGTTAACTGATACAGTTTCTTGTGCTGCATCACAGCATCCCCATTTTGGTGCGAATTTTTACTCTTTTTAAGCCATTTCATGATAAACCCTCGTTAAAACCATCAATAATTCTAGATATTAATCGCTTTTTAAAAGTGTGAATATTTACATATTTGCGTTGTAGTTGAGTTTGTTGTTAAAAGTGAAGAATCGGATCCGTTTATTTCTCGATAAAAAAACAATAAAAACAGATTCGTGTTGATAGTGGCGACAAAATTGTAGGTCGCTTCTACTGAATAACTAACAACATAAAATACAGGACACAACATTATGCAAAAGACACATTTTAAACGCCGCATATTGCAAGTCGCGTTAGCAAGCGCACTGGCAATTCCATTTACCGCAATTGCTGAGGAGGAGGCTGAAGAAAGCGAGAATAAATTAACAATTACAGGCTCTCACATTAAACGAGGTGATATGGAAGGACCCTCGCCAGTCACCAGTATTTCTGCTGCTGATATTGCTTCAACGGGTGTCACAGACATTATTGGGTTATTTACAAAATTACCCATTTCTGGGCAAGGTACTTTCTCTACTCAAGGCAATTCAAGCGATGATACTGCTAATGGCGGATCGAGTGTTTCACTCCGTGGGTTAGGCGCAGATTCTACTTTAATATTAATCAATGGAAGACGCGTCTCGGTATCGCCTTTTGCAAAAGGTATCGACACTGCATTTGTCGATTTAAATAACATCCCCATTGCCGCTATTGAACGAATCGACATATTAAAAGATGGCGCGTCGGCAACTTACGGATCAGACGCAATCGCTGGTGTCATTAATATTATTTTGAAGCAAGGGTTTGACGGTGTAGAAGTCTCTGGTAAATTTGGTACCACTGCCGATGGCGGAGGAGACGAACAGAATTTCAGTATGGTATGGGGAAGCTCTAATGCGACCACGAGTCATACGTTTATTCTTGATTATTATCAACGGGATGAGATTTTGTATTCTGACCGAAGCTATTCTGCTACAGCTAATCAAGCATCGCTCCATCCAAATGATGCTGATGCAGATGATTTCCGAAGTTCTTCAGGCATTCCGGGAACCGTTGCGCTTCGCTCTGATCCAAGTAATAGAATGCCCGATACCTTCGGCAACGATGTATGTGCCGCTGAAGATATTGTAGGTAATCTCTGCCGGTATGATTATGCACCCCATATGACCATGGTGCCTTCAACTGAACGATTTAGCTTCAATTATATGGGCAATCATCAGATCAATAGTGAGCTCAAATTATTCACTGAATTAAATGGGCAAAGTGCAAACTCGGTAATAAAAGGGGCAGGTAGTCCCAGTTTTAATGAACTCTTTATGGACGGTGATAACGCGAATCATCCTTTTGCTGATGATCCGGTACACGAGTTTTACCAGCAAGATTTAACTATGAGACGCCGCTTAGTTGATATTGGCAATCGGAAGAAAGTCGCTGATACAAATTATTATAGAGCCGTGGTTGGTTTAGAAGGAGCTTTCGGCGAATGGGATTGGGAAGTGGCCGCCAACTATATTAGAAGTCATTCTATTGAACGCGGTGTGGATGGTTTCCCTAACTCTCGGCGAGTACAAGAAGCGATTGATAGCGGTTTATGGAATCCCTTTGAACCATCAACAAACACTCAAGAAGCGTTGGATTTTATTGAAACCACGACGACTCGTGTTGGTAAATCGACTAACCGATCAATCGATGGTTCTATTTCTGGTGCCCTTACTGAAATGGAGCATGGACCGTTAATGCTGGCAGTTGGTGCAGAATACCGTGAAGAAACGATTAGCGATAACCCAGATGATCAGTTTCTTCGTGGTGATGTATTTGGTACTGAAGCCACTCAAGCAAATGGAGAAAGAGATAACAAATCGATTTTCGCTGAACTTGCCATCCCATTGCTAGAGAACTTTGAACTCCAACTAGCGATGCGCTATGAAGACTATAGTGATTTTGGAACAACAACCAATCCTAAAGTGGCCTTTCGATGGGCTCCATCTGATGAACTGGTTCTTCGTGGGTCGTACGGTACAGCATTTCGAGCGCCTTCTTTGCATCAAATCGGTTTAGGTCGTACTGATGAGTCGCCAAGCCTTGTGGACAATCTCCGCTGTGCGGCACTGGTTGGTGCTGGCAACTCGGTGGATGTAGAAACTGCTCGGGATATCGCCTGTGGTCCTTGGGAATATACGGCAGTATTTGAAGGTAATCCCGACTTAGGTCCTGAAGAATCTACCAGTTATAACTTTGGGGTCATTTATGAATTTTCCGACGATTTCAGCTTAAGTGTTGATTATTATAACTACGAAATCGAAGATGTCATTGATTCGGATACTCAGTTTGTATTGAATACTTTTGGCCTCGATACTAACGTTGTTTCGAGACTACCGTCGACCATTCCTGGCGACCCGGGTGAAATTGCCAATGTCTTTGATTCGTTTCAAAACATTGGTGATTTGAATACTTCGGGTTTAGATATCGATGTGCAATACGGTCTTGAAACCGACATGGGTAAGTTCGATTTCTCTTACGTACTTAACTACGTTCTTGAATACGAAGAACTACGCCCTGATGGCGATGGTGGCAAACGAATCAACAAGGTAGAAGGTGACTTTGAACAACCAGAAATGCGATGGACTCTGGCGACAGGATGGTCTCAGGATGATCTATCTGCCAGCGCTGCGATCAATTTCATTGATGAGTTTAACGGCGATGCTGATGGTGGTTTTGGACATAGAACTGTCGACTCAATGATGACGGTAGATTTCTCTGTGAGTTATAATGGATTTGAAAACACCACGGTTACATTTGGTGCAACTAATCTGTTTAATGAAGAGCCCCCCTATAGTCACCATGATTTTATGGGTTTTGTTAACTCAACCCATAGTGGACAAGGTCGTTTTACCTACGTTAGTGCTAATTATCGATTTTAGACGCTCTAATTAAGTAAAACCTCCGCCCGCTTCTGGTTATCCCTTAAGCGGGTTTTCTCTTTTATGCATTCCTATTTTATTAAAAGCCTCCTGACTAACCGAGGCTAATTTTATTATCTCTCAGCAAGTTAGAATTCAGTAAGGGCTATGTTAAAATAAAGCCACTTTCGGTTTGGTTTTGGATTAATTATGTCTTCTCTTGTAGAACTCTATCAGCAACACATGGACGACTTACTCAGTCGCCATCGTCAATTAATGAAAGCCGCTGATATTGATTACTTGGTAATTCCGTCGGGAGCACCTATTAGAATTTATCAAGACGACATGGATTATCCATTTAAATCCAGTTTCTTATTTCGAACTTATGTCCCACTCACAGAATTACCTGATAGTTATCTAATTATTGGGCACAGCGGGAAACCGGTATTGGCCTATTACCAACCGGTCGATTTTTGGCATACGCCTCCATCCGATCCGAGTGGATTCTGGCCAGCTTGTTTCGATATCCAAATAATTACCGAATTTGAACAAGCGTTAAGATATTTTCCTGAAAATAGCGACAAAGTCGCCATTTTGGGCGAACCAACTCGTTTGACTGAGAAGCTCACCAATGCAAAACAAAACCCAGAGTCGCTTATTAATGCTATTTATTGGCAACGCGCATACAAAAGTGACTACGAAGTTGCATCACTTAAATTAGCAAATGAACTAGCTGCCAAAGCACATAACGCGGCAGAACATTCTTTTAGGCAAGGTAATAGCGAGCAACAAATCCACCTGGCGTATGTTGAAGCAACAGGCATGATGGAACACCAAATGCCCTATGGCAATATTGTTGCTCTCAATCAACATTGTTCTATCTTGCATTATATGGAATGCCAATCAATAAAACCAAATACTCACCATTCGTTCCTGATTGACGCAGGCACAACCGTCAATGGTTACCATTCGGATATCACTCGTACTTACTCGTTTCAACAAGATGAATTTGCAGATTTAATTACCGCTATGGATGAAATGCAACGCCGTTGTATTGACTCGATAAAAACCGACCAACAATACTTGGATCTACATGTCGATGCACATCACCAAATTGCTTCTATTATTCAACAATTTGGGTTGGTTGATATGTCGCCAGAATCGATAGTAGAAACTGGTATTTCAGCCAACTTTTTCCCCCACGGACTGGGCCACCTTATCGGGCTACAGGTTCATGATGTGGGCGGTCAGTTTGCCGATGCAACAGGAAAAGCTAACCCGCCACCTAAAGAGCACCCATTTTTGAGAAGCACTCGAAAAATGGAAGCGGGAATGGCATTCACTATAGAGCCTGGTTTGTACTTCATCGAAACACTACTTAAACAACACCGCAATGGCCCACATAAAAATTCGTTTAACTGGCAAAGAATCGAATCCTTTATGCCTTATGGCGGAATACGAATCGAAGATGATATTGTCATTAATCAAAACTCTGTAACTAATTTAACTCGAGATGCGTTCGCGCGAGTTTAAATATATGTCGAGTTATAAGGTTCCGTCTGAGCCCTTAGATGTAGAGGAAACGATTAAAAATAGTCTGTTCACAACACGGGCTAGAAACGTTAGTACTGCGGAAGCTGCAAAAGACTTCGTCAGGGAAATGAATCGAAGTTTTCCTGACGCTTCACATCATTGTTGGGCTTACATCGTCGGAAACCCGAGCTCGACAACTCTTATCGGTTGCAGCGATGATGGAGAGCCCTCAGGCACTGCTGGTAAGCCGATGTTACACGTTCTACTACATTCAGATATCGGTGATATCGTAGTTGTGTGTACGCGTTATTTTGGGGGAACCAAACTAGGTACTGGCGGCCTGGCGAGAGCTTACGGTGGCGGTACTAAATTAGCACTGAAACAATTACCGTTAAAGGAAAAAATCAACTATATAGAGTTACAATGTGAGCTCGAATATTCGCAATTAAAGGATTTCGAACATACGCTCTCTGAATACCAAGTGGGGCGATCTAAGTTTGACTATCAGGGCCAAATTTTAGCGTCTTTTAGTATTTCAGAATCAGATATAGCACAATTCAAACTGAGTATTAACAATCAATTTAAGGGTCAAATTACATGGAATACTATCCCATCATAATAGATGTACATATCACCACCGCAGTGCTTTCACTATTTGGATTTATCATTCGTGGATGGTGGATGGCGAGCGGCAATGTTTTACTTGAACATAAACTGGTGAAGATATTTCCCCATGTAAACGACACTGTATTGCTCGTTTCTGCAATCTATCTCTCTATTACCAGTCAACTCTATCCATTTGTGGTTAGCTGGTTAGGAGTAAAGGTCGTGCTGTTGGTCGGTTACATTGTCGCTGGAATATTTGCGCTCAAAAAAGGCCGTACAAAAAAGACCAGAATAAGCGCTTTTGTAATCGCATTGGTTTGTATCGGAGCAATATTTTTTCATGCGATAACCAGACCGATTTATTGGTAATTAATCGCTTCTAGACTAGAAGAAAATGAGTTATCTATTTTTCTTCTATTGCGCGCAGTTCCGACAACAATTGATCTTTATCCTGCCACAATTCATTGACCCATTTTTGAACTTGTCTACGTTTCTGGGAGCTTTCAATATAGCTCCCTTGCACTTGCTCTGGAATAGTGATTAAGTTGGCTCTTACGACGACCTTGTCTAAATTACCGGTCATCAAATCCCAAAAGCTTGGAGAGTGATGATTTGGATAATCAATGGTTACATCGAGAATTTGATTGATCTCTTCACCCATTAAGGTCAGCACGTAACCTATACCTCCTGCTTTTGGTTTCAATAAATTCTGAAATGACGATTGTTGTTTCTTATGTTTTTCTTCAGTAAAACGTGTTCCCTCAGAAAAATTCATAATCGAGATAGGAATGGTCTTAAATTTTTCACAGGCCTTCTTAGTGGTCTCGAAATCTTTACCTTTCATGTGGGGGTTTTTCTTAATAAACGACTTGGTATACCTTCGCATAAATGGAAAATCGAGGGCCCACCATGCAAGCCCAAGCACAGGTACCCATATAAGTTGTTGTTTGAGGAAAAATTTGAGAAATGGTATTTTGCGATTAAACACTTGTTGCAATACCATGATATCGACCCAACTCTGATGGTTCGCCATTACTAAATACCAGCCATCAATTGAAAGTTCCGATGGCAGATCAACATTCCACTCTATCTTTTTTGTTAATTTAAAAATCAGCCCATTAAAACTAATCCAATTACTTGCGCAGCCATTTAGCAATCTATCAAATATTTTCCTAATAAAGGGAATAGGTAACAATAACTTAAGCAACGCAAAACAAAGAATGGGTACAACCCAAAACAGAGTATTGACAATATGAAGTAGGAACGAAATTGAGCCCAAGATAAATTTAGGCAAGACTTTAGAGAGCATCAATAAATAAACGAAGAGTAAACGGTGCAAAGATTATACAGCTATTTCTAGAAAATCTCATTAAAAAGGCCGCAAACAGCGGCCTTTGATTTTTTGTTCAAGTTTGTCAATTAAATAGCTTGTTTAAGAATCAGCTTCGGCCACTATCAAAGTCGCCCCTTCCGATTCAACCACTGTTACTAATGTACCTTCTGTCATATCTTTACCTTCCACTCGCCAGAAAGTATCGTCAACTTGGACCCGGCCAACGCCATTAACAATAGCTTCAACCAACGGAACTCTTCTACCGACTAGAGCTTTTCCACGTTGATTCAAGGTGCCAGATTCGGTGTTATCAACCGGCACATTCTTTCGTATTTTTTTCCAAGCGAAAAGGCTCACCAAAGAAACCATGGCGAAAATAAAGATTTGCCACTCCCACCCCATGCCGGGAAATAAAAAAAGCAGCGCTCCAACAAAAAGTGCTCCAGCTCCAAACCACATTAAAATCGCACCCGGCGCCAGCATCTCTAAAACCAACAACACAAATCCGAGCACTATCCAATGCCAATAAACTAAATTGTCTAACATTCTTTCACTCCTGTGGATTAATTATTTAGCTATTCCGGCTGATTTGGCTAATTCTGCGATTCCTGCAATTGAGCCAATCACAGAGCTTGCCTCTAATGGCATCATTACCAATTTAGAACTTTCAGCTTTGCCAATTTCTGCTAATGCTTCAATATATTTCTGCGAGACAAAATAGTTAATCGCCTGAATATCACCTTCTGCAATCGCCTTTGAAACCATTTCTGTTGCATTGGCTTCAGCCTCTGCCTGACGCTCTCGAGCTTCGGCCTCTAAAAACGCTGCTTGTCGCAGACCTTCGGCTTGACGAATCTCAGATTCTTTTTCACCCTCGGCTTTTAAAATAGCGGACTGCTTAAACCCTTCGGCCTCCAATATGTTGGCACGTTTGATCCGCTCCGCTTTCATTTGCTGTGCCATCGCCTCTACCAAGTCTTTAGGCGGCAAAATATCTTTAATTTCAATTCGGGTTACTTTCACTCCCCATGGATTAGTAGCCTCATCGACAATGCCGAGTATTCTCGCATTGATCGAATCTCGCTTCGAAAGCATTTCATCTAGATCCATTGAACCAAGTACCGTTCTCATATTAGTGGTCACCAGGTTTTGCATGGCTCGCTCAAGATCATTGACTTCGTACATTGCCTGAGGGGAACTGACGATTTGATAAAAACAAACGGCATCAATAGTAACTGTTGCATTGTCTTGTGAAATGACTTGTTGTTCTGGTATATCCAAAACTTGCTCCATCATATTCACTTTGGCGCCCACCGATTCTATAACAGGTATTATCCAATCAAATCCTGGTCGTAAACTTTTGGTGTATTTGCCAAACCTTTCTATAGTGTATTCATATCCTTGAGGAACCGTTTTAGCGCCTAATAACACTAAAAAAACAACCGCACCCAATATTGATAAAACGATATATCCGCCTTCCATAATATTTTCCCTCTGTTATTAAATGCTTAACTATCATCCAATTGACTAGTTAGCCCAAAATTGAACAATAAATCAACAGTTTAATAGACTAAATTGTTAAAGGAAATAACGGTTTTGCAGGCGATTTATTCCAAAACCGTTATTTAAGGCTTTTCAAGAGGACATTTTCAAAGTAGGAAACGTTAGGAAATAATAACTGAGGTATCATCCAGGCCAGATTGTTGATTTTCGAAATACTGAAAATCGGTAAATCCGATCTTAACGTCATCACCATCAGATAGTTTTTCTTTTGTAACAGGCAAGTTATTCAATTGAGTACCATTAGTACTCCTTAAGTCTTCTAAATAAAGTACTCGATTTCCCTTTAGATAGGGATCAGGTTCCGAAACGATTCGAGCATGTTTTGAACTAACCGATTGATCGTCAATTTGAATATCACAATCTCTTGCTCTACCGAGAATAGTGACTTCTTCTGTCAGTTCCCACTTGTTGATGATTACATCTTCGATAATGAGTGCTAAATAGGCCATGATAATTTTCCAGTGTTATTTGATTCTTTTTTGTCGCTTGTTTAATCGGTTGTGATTATTCACGACTCTCATTGATGAATAACAATACTTCCATAAGTGATATTGTCTTTACTTCCACCTTCAATGGCTTTTTCTATCAACTCGTTAGTGACGTCTTTGCCGTTAAAAATTTTCTCCAGAGAGAAACTTAATATCCCAGTCGAAAGACTATCATGTAAGCCATCTGTTGATAACATTAAAGCCACAGGTTTGTGAAGAGCAACGGTTTTAGTATCCACATCGACACCTTTTTTTATGCCTATCGCTTTTGAAAGCATATTTTTATTATTTGCATTTTTCGCTTCCTTTTCGGTAATAGCGCCTTTATCAAGTAACACTTGAATCATGCTGTGGTCCACCGTTAACTGAGTTAGAACCTGATCGCTATTTTTTGGTTCATATAAGTAGCAACGAGAATCTCCGACCCAACCAATGTAACAATTACTATCAACAACGATAGCAACGACACCCGTAGTACCCATACCTTTTTGTTGTCGATTTTTTAGTGAGCTAATAAAAATTTTATTGTTCGCGCGGTTAATCTCTATTTCAAGCCAACATAGCCAGTCGATAGATTCAGGCGTTTTGATCTTTTTAATCGCTTGTTTTAGCTCATCAACAAACATATGGCTCGCAACTTCACCCGCAAGATGTCCGCCCATGCCATCAGCTACTACCATCCAAGCTAGATGATTATTACATTCAATACCGTATTCAATAGCATCTTCGTTATTGGAGCGAAATGCGCCACAGTCACTAATCGATTGAAATTCGAATGTTGGATTTAAGTTGCTCATTAGTAGATGGGGGACTTTTTGTAATCTCTCTTTAAGGCATTTATTAATGCTTGCTTAAATTCCTGCATACTCTGAAAACGTTTGGACGCATCTTTCTGCATCGCTTTATTAGTAATTCGTGCGGCACTTGTTGGTAGTGACTTATTCCAATTTCTAACCGATTCGTGTTTTGTTTTGGTGATATTCAAAGCGACTGTAGCAATTGATTCGCCGTTAAAAGGCAAGTGCCCGCTTAATAATTGATAGAAAGTAACTCCAAGACTAAATACGTCAGAACGCCCATCAACCGGAATGCCAAGTACTTGCTCAGGAGACATGTAAAAGGGACTGCCCATAATTGTACCTGTTTTAGTTTTACTATGATCTGACAAATAAGCAATTCCAAAATCAGTTAACGTGCCTCTTTGTAATTCATCATCATAAATGATATTCGCAGGTTTTATATCTCGATGAATGACTTTTTGTCGATGTGCATAATCTAAAGCGTCCGTCATTTGAATCATCAATTGATAGACCAACGCAGAAGGCAGTAGTTTTCCTTGTTTAATAAACTCGGATAGCGGTGCACCAGTAAGAAGATCCATCGCGATATATCCTAGGGAATGTTCGCTGTCTTGTTGCTGTTCTCCGACATCATAAATAGTCACGATATTGGCATGGCTCAAGTTGCCGGCGGTTTCCGCCTCGCGAAAGAAACGGCTTTTACTTTCTGCCATTGATTCTCCATCCATTTCGTCATTTAGCTGAAGAGTTTTTATTGCAACATAACGATTGATTTTTGGATCGACTCCCTGGAATACGATTCCCATAGCGCCCTTTCCTAGAATTCCTTCAATTTGGTAACGGCCGAAGTTTTTAACTGAAAGAATACCACCAACTTTAGGCGCAAAGGTCTTTCCATCGGTTTTGATTACCATCGTTTTATCAAGCTGCTCTATTCCGAATTCCGAATCTTGTTTTTCAATGTTTTGTTGGGTTGGAGATGAATTCCATTGATTTTTCGCCAGCCAAAGATAGAGCTTTTCGGAGAGCATTAGTTTATTCTCAGACTCTGCTTTAATCGCTAGTTGGCTAATGTTATCAATCAACGTCCTATCGGGATTGCTATGCAGTAATAATGGAAGCAGTTTCTCCATACTTTCGTTTTGATAAAATACCGGTGCAGATAACGAGAGGAGCTCCGTTAACCTTTTGGAAAAATTAACTTCTTTTCGCCTCTCGAAATACGAACCGATAAAAACGAACAGACTACATACACTTAGTATAAGATACACTTTGATCGATAACCAAAGTTCTTCACCTGCCAATAATATCTGCAACAATAAACACACCGTTATAAAACAGACGACAAAAATAATTTGAAATAAGAGTGGTTTCCACCATGCTTTCCAAACCAGCAATGCGAGGGTTAGGTATAGTATTAATTCAACCAGATAGGTTGAAGTGGCAGTAACAAAGTATCCGTCACTCAACAAGCTAGCCAAACCATTCGTAATTTTTTTCCCTTGTGTTGAAGACAAATCATCGAGCAAAATAATTCCACTAAAACTCTTGTCGAACTGCTGATTTAGTTGCGAAAGTGAAATTGCACCAATATTTTGTTCAAGAGGTAATATAGCACCATCAATTCCTACTCGAGTAATCCTATTATTGATAGTCAGTAAATTGGCAGAAAACGACAACTCTGAATAGCCCGTCGTTCCCTCTTGTTTCGGATCGAAATATTTTGCTAAAAGATGAGCAATAAAGGCTGGATAAATCGATTTATTCGCTGACCATAAAACGGCTACTTGATTAACAGAGGTTGAATCGTGAAAAGCGATATCTAAACGGGCATCCGCTAACCATTTTACTTGAGGCTGGTCGAGTAAATCTAATGGACTCGCTTTGCCAATCGAGCGAATGGAAGAATGGCTCTTACTGTAAATTGTCAGTCGGTTATAAATTTCCGGTTGTTGCCGTAACTGGTCAAAGTCCATTTTTTCACTGATAACTGAAAAGGTTGCCAATGGATAATCAACGACTAATTTTGAGAGCTCCTTAATCGTTTTGGACGAAGGCACTATTAAACGAACCAAGGGAGTACTTGAATCAATTGGCTGCTTTAACCGACTCCAAATATTAAGATTCAACGATTCCAATGAGTTCCAAGCGCGATTTCGGTCACCCCATAGGACGAGGCTAGCCAGTACTAACCAAAGATAGAACCAACCGGTTTTAGGAAATAAACTATTTTTCATTTGTTAACGAAATAATTGGCCGTGGTTTAGTTAAGGAAGGAGAAGATTCAATCGCAAATAAACTTAGTCGACAGAACGGTCCTTTAGTCTACTAATCATAGCTCAGAGAAACGGTATGGAAGCATTATTGGCTCTAATATTAGACTCATATCTCAGATATCGAGTAAAAAGAAGCCTAACACAGCCTGAACGACTGTTTTGGCTTAGGTTGGAAGGCTATTTACGGATATCTATTTGTTACGATACAATCATCTAGAACTAGCTTCGAATACTCGACAAATCTTGGGACAGGGAATACAAGGGAATGAAAAAGGGAACGATACTCTGCTATTTATTGTTGATATTAGTAACTGCTGGTTGCAATGTTGCTAACGCTACTGTCTATAAATGGCGCGATCAAGACGGCAAGCTTCATTTCACGGACAAACCACCTAAAGATGCCAAAACCGAAGAGTTTGATGAAAAGGCGCTTGCCGATAAGGTGAGTAGTTATAAAAATGTCACTATAAAAATTGAACCAATTGACTTTGGCGTTAATCGCCAGGCTAACATGATAGTCATGTATACCACCACTCGCTGCGGTTATTGCCAAAAGGCTCGTCAATTCTTTAACCGTGAAAATATCGATTTTCAAGAAAGGAACATTGAATTATCTGATGAGTATAACCGCGAATTCAAACGAATCGGCGGCAAAGGCGTACCCGTTATACTGCACGGAAATAAGCGGATGAATGGGTTTAGTGAAGAGAAATACCGTCGTACATTTGTAAGTTCGAGTGATTAAACTTAACCAAACGAGTTAAGACTGTTCTGTAAAGTGTGAGTGAATACAAAGCCACTGACCTTTTTCTTTAACAAATATTCGAGTCGATTTACCCCTGGATGTGAATCGTTCCCCACTTAGATAACCCGCATCACTCCAATAATACGTAATCCACGCGGTATCACCCTTTACGATCACTTCTGGCTGATGCATAAACGTCCTCACGCCTTCGACTCGCCCCAAATAATCACCAATATCGATCGCTTCTTTATCTTTGCCTCGATGTAAATAGGCATCACCTTCACCAAAAAGTGTGTAATCGGGATGGATGTACTTCATATAAGATTTTAGATTGTTCGACTCAACCGCTTTCCACATTGAGTGAATATTATCGATAATTTGTGCTTGATCTGTTTTTTCGGAAGCCAGCGCATTAGAAATTAAAAGAACTGCTATAACAGTCGCTTGTAGAAATCTCATAAGGTCCTCAATAATCTTTTTTCTGTTTTAGCATCGACACGAGGTTGATACTACGATTTTTATTATTATAGTGATACTGGACTAGATTTACTGTCCAAGGCCGATGAAAGCATTTTGGCGGTCACATCAACAATTGGGATCACTTTATCGTATTGCATTCGAGTCGGCCCGACAACGGCCAGCACACCAATCGACTTGCCTTGCTGTTTGTAAGGCGCAGAAACGATACTACAACCACTCAACCCTTCACTTCCTGACTCTTCTCCAATAAATATTTTAACGCCATCTGCGGCTAAAGAACGGTCCAAAAGCCCCATGATCTGTTGTTTCTGTTTAAACGCGCCAAAAACTTGTTCGATGTTGTCTAATTGACCATGAGACGCCATCGAGACTAAATTAGTTTGGCCGGAAAAATGAAATGGTTGGTTTGAGTCTGCGGAAAGCTGAGTCGAATGTTCAAACCCTTGCTCTGCAAAGTCGATTGCCCTTTGTAATAACACATCCAATTCCTGCTTTTCTTTTAGTAATTGACCAAATAGTTCTTGCCGGGCAGAGTTGACGTCTTTTCCCACCAAATGGCGATTCAGAAAATTAGACATTTGGGCAAGCTCATCTCTTTGATAATTCCGATCAACTGCTATCACCCTGTTTTGGATTTCATCATTTTCCAATACCATTACAACTAACAGACGCTGATCAGAAAGCGGAACGAAATCAACATGTTGAAGCCGATTAACCGGTGTGCAAGGAATCTGAACCAGGCTTGCCATTTTGGTCATATCAGACAGTAGATTAGAAGCATTACCTAACAGAGCTTTGGTTTCTTGATTCGGGTTTAAGTTTCGTTTAACGTGTGCGACGACCTCAGATCGCAACGACCGAACTGTCACTAAGCGATCAACAAATATCCTCAAGCCTTGGGTTGTCGGGATTCGCCCAGCGGATGTGTGAGGGGAGAGCAACAGACCTTGTCGCTCTAAATCAGCCATTATATTTCTGACAGTAGCTGGACTAACCGATAAGTGCGAAGTACGTAACAGTGCTTTAGAACCAATTGGAATTCCCTGTTTGACGTAGGATTCAATCAGAGATTTCATTAGAATTAAATCGCGTTCTTTCATAGACTTTTTGCAGTTTTTCCAACTTTTTAATTATAATCTCACTATATCCTTGATAATCAATAGAAAAAAATAGATTATCAATGTATAAATAACCCTCTAGGATACACGCAGCGTTGAACTAATCATTGGGACGATGAGCGTAAAATTCAATCCCAACACGGTAGCAAGCTCTGGAAACCTTATGTCGAAACTAAAAGCCTTCAAAAAAATCGCACTGGTTGGTAAGCCTGGAAGTAATGCCGCACAAGAAACGATTGATGTGCTTTGTCGACAAATTAACGACTTAGGACTTTCAGTTTATTTACCAAAATCAGACATATACGACTTTCCGAGTGGCCAAGCCGAAAAAATACCAATGGAGAGTATTGGAGAAACCTGCGACTTAGCCATTGTAGTTGGCGGCGACGGCAGTATGCTTAAAACCGCCCGAGATCTGATTGATAGTAGAGTCCCGCTACTGGGTATTAATCGAGGCCACCTTGGATTCTTAACAGATATTCGTCCAACGGAAGTCGATTCTAGAGTACCTCCTATTCTTGAAGGTCAATACACCCTTGAAAACCGGTTTCTTCTTGATGCCGAAGTATTTAGAAACGACAAATCAATTGGTGGTTCCAACGCAGTGAACGATGTTGTCCTTTATCCCGGTGAAATCGCTCGGATGATTCAGTTTGAACTCTATATGGATCAAAAATTCGTTTATAGCCAACGGTCAGACGGATTAATCGTTTCAACACCGACAGGATCAACGGCTTATTCTCTTTCTGGAGGCGGTCCGATTCTTGCTCCTCAAACCGATACTATTGTATTGGTACCGATGTGCCCTCACACTTTAACGAGTCGCCCAATTGCAGTAAATAAAGAAAAAGTAATCGATATCGTCATTGCGGACGCGAATCCCCACAACCCTCAACTCAGTTGCGATGGTCAAGTCATTATATCCCTACGGCCAGGTGACAGAATTAGAATTAAACAGTATCCCATTGAAATGTGTTTAGTTCATCCTCTGGATTATGATTATTTTGAAGTGTTAAGGACCAAACTTGGTTGGGGACAAAAGTTAGGGACGAGCCTAAAATAGGTCTAATATTCTCGCTCTAAATCTGGCCAATTTTGCAACCACTTCTTACTTGCCACTCGTTGTTCAAATAATTTCACAGAACGAACTGGGTTTCTTGATATTTTCTTATTGAATTGAAGCTCCAGATCAAAACAATGCGCAATTTCTATCCGATGAACCTTATTTAATTTGACACCGATAGCGGTTTGTTTTTCTGGCCAATAACTCATCGCATCAAGACTGTTCAGATAGGACTTGTCTCCATTTCTGCAGTGCATTCTAGCTTGATTTTTAACAGACCATTCATAATATGGTGCTATGAGCTGCAACTGGTGCTCAATCTCTAAATCCCTATCAGCGGTCACATTATCAGGGCAAAAATAGATGACATCGATATCATTAAGTGGAGTCTTTTGTTGGAATTGACTATCCCACAGGCAATTTCTTACGAAGCCAGCTGCAATCAGCCAATCAGGCGGAGCTAAAAATCGGACGGCTGAAAGTGCTCGCATACGCATTGAATCATTCGCAATAGTATTGCTGATTTTTTTATTTAAATTCAATTTGAATAAACATTAATAATTCATGACGAGTTTGATATACCAATAAATAATATTGTCGGACAGGTTGACCGCTCATCTAGGGCCTACCTCTTGTTGTACGCTGGTACTGAGATTAAGTCAATTACGTCAAAATTACGAATATATATCGATTGCAATCCTAAGTAATTAATTATATTTTGTAGGATCTAATGCCTTAAATCTGTTCTTTGGAGAATGAGCAATGCTTGATTTTAGTGAGTTCCTAATAGAATCATCCGAAGACAACGCTCATGCGTTGCATGCAAGTACCTACAACACTCTAGAGTTCCTAAAGTTTGAACAGAAAGCGATATTTGAAAAGCAATGGCAACTAGTCGGTCATGTTAGCCAACTCAAGAATACTGGTGATCAGTTTGTAGTAAAAGTTGGTAAATATCCATTGGTCATTGTTAGGAATGAAGACAACGGAATTAGAGCCCTGCATAACGTTTGCCGTCACAGAGCGGGGCCAGTCGCAACGGGAAAGGGTAATAGTAAAGTGCTACGTTGCAAGTACCACGGTTGGACCTACCAATTAGATGGCCAACTTCGCTCAGCACCTGAAATGCAATCCACCCCGAATTTTGAAGTATGCCAACACAAATTGCCTGAGGCGTTTGTTGAAATCTGGCAAGGTTTTATTTTTGCTTCAATTGATAAACCCGACGTCGATATCGAGCATTTGTTAGCAAACATTGTCGAAACGATTAAACCGATTAATTTAGAAAACTTCTCTTTTAGTCATCGAGACGAATATATTATCGATTGCAACTGGAAAGTGTATATGGATAACTATCTTGAAGGATACCATCTTCCACACGTCCATCCGGGTTTAAATAAGTTACTCGACTATCGCAGTTATGACACTAAATTGTTTGAGTGGTATAGCTATCAATACAGCCCTTTAGAGAATGAATCAAATAATCAAGCAGATATTTACTACGGAGAAGGGAGCGCTCATTATTACTGTATTTTTCCCAACCTCATGTTAAATATTTTGCCGGGCCGACTACAAACCAATATCATTCTTCCTGAAGGCCATCAAAAAACTAAGATCCTTTTTGATTATTATTATGCTGACTTAGAGTCTGAGTCGACCAAGAAATTAATTAAAAAGGACACCGAGTTTAGTGACGAGGTTCAACAGGAAGACATCGATATTTGTGAGAAGGTACAAGTTGGACTCAATTCCGGCAGCTATCAAGCTGGCCGATTATGCAGCAAACGTGAGATGGGTGTACTTCACTTCCAAAATCTTGTGCGACGAACGATCTCTAAGCACTTAAAGTAATTTTTGTCATTTAATATTAAAAGAGAAATCTATGTTTAGTAAAGCAATTGTGAGAACGCCTTGTAAGGCGATGATTAACGGGCTAACCAGTGCTAACTTAGGGAAACCAGATTACCTAATAGCCATCAAACAGCATAAAGACTATATTCAAGCACTAGAAGAGTGCGGGCTGGAAGTTACTTGCCTTGAGTCAGATGAAGCGTTTCCAGACTCAACCTTTGTAGAAGATGTTGCATTGATGACACCACACTGCGCAATTATTACTAACCCAGGTGCGGACACGCGAACCAAAGAAATAGAATCCATCAAGCCGATAATAGAATCGTTCTATTCTAAAATAGAGGAAATTTCCGCCCCTGGTAATGTGGAAGCTGGCGACATTATGATGGTCGGCAGTCATTTTTATATTGGATTATCTGCCCGAACGAATCAACAAGGGGCGGAGCAAATGATAGAGATCCTTGAAAAACATCACATGACAGGCTCGATTGTAACTCTAACTGAAGTGTTACACCTTAAAACTGGGTTGGGTTACTTAGAAGACGGGAACTTACTCGCTTGTGGTGAATTTCTAACAAAGCCCGAATTTCAAAAATATCAAGTGTTGGCGGTTGATAGTGATGAGGCCTACGCAGCCAATAGTGTATGGATTAATGGGATGGTATTAACACCTAAAGGATTCCCTAAAACAAAGATATTGATTGAATCGATGGGCTACAAAGTAAGAGAAGTCGACGTCTCAGAATTTCAAAAAATTGATGGGGGATTAAGCTGTTTATCGTTACGTTTTTAAAGAGTAATGACTGACAATTTTACTAACTAACTGAGATATTGGGGATTAGAACCTTAACACTCGTTCCTTTTCCTAATGTTGAAGTTAGCGTAAGTTCTCCTCCGATCGCTTCCGAAATACCACGACTAATTGCTAATCCTAAACCTGAACCCGATTGTCTGCGATTATTACCAATATCAACTTGCTCAAACCCTTCGAAAATCCTCTCTTGTTTTTCTAAGGGAATTCCAATACCGGTATCATTAACGATAATTTCAATCTCACCATTTTTAATATCTACGACAACATCTATGTCGCCATTTTCTGTAAATTTTACCGAGTTTCCAATCACATTAAAAAGGACTTGCTGTAAACGCCCTCTATCTTGAGCTATCACCGCATTATCTATCTCTCGGTAAGTAACCCGCAATAATTTTTGATTCGCTTGTGGAGAACAAACAGCTACCACATCATTAATGAGTTCATTTAAATTAAACCTTGTATTAACGATCGTCAGCTTATTACTCTTAAGCTTAGAAAGTTCCAGAATATCATTAATTACCCTAGCCAATTGTTCACCTGAAGACTTAATTAAACGGAGCGAATGTATCGTGGGTTCTGAGAGTCCACTTTGCTCATCTTTAATAATAATCTCTGACAATCCTATAATTCCATTTAATGGTGTACGCAGTTCATGTGAAGTATTGGTCAATACGCGATCTTTTATAACGTCTAATTCTTCCAATCGCTTATTAAGTGATTTTTGGCGATGTATCTCCTTTTCACTATTAAGCCGGTAATAAATAAAGAATAATAGAATAAAAACTGCACTTGCAATAGCAGCCCAAATTAATTGATTTTGTTTTTGTTTATCAAGCATCAACGAAAGTATTTTTTGGTCTTTTACCATTTTAATCAGTTGCTCTTCTTTCTCAAACACTTGACGTTCTATTTTTGTAACTTCACCCAATAATCTAACTTTCTCGTCAATAATGCGTTCGTTAACTGATTTCAATTTTTTGTAATGATGAAGAGCTTGTTCGAAATTACCTATCGCTTGATAAGCTTCCGAAAGCAATTTGTTCAATTGTATTATTTTAGTTTGATGTTTTATTTCCTGTGCTTTAACAAGAGTTTCATTTCCAACTCTAATAGCTTCGGCGTATTTTTTTTGTTTCAAATAGTATTGAACTATATTAGCTCTCGCACTTACTGTTAAGCCGTGAAAATCATTGGATTCAGCAATAAAAACAGCGTTGTTCATTAAACTAATGGCTTTGTCGTAATCTTTTTGAATTTCTTCTATTTCAGACTCTGACAAAAGAACATATATTTCCAAGAATGGATTTGGATGATTGACTAACGATTGTCGTGCGAGATTGGCGTAGTGTTTCGCATCGCCAAGATTGAGTTTTAGCGAATAAGCTTGGGTTAGCCCTATGTAGGCAATGAGTAAATCTTCGATATCATTGGAGGCTAAACTATTTTCCAGTTGGAGTTGGCGATATTTTAAGGTTTCATCAGGGTCTTCAAGATCATAATAAATACTGGCTATATTATTAAGTGCTCGATTGGTTCCAAATAAGTCATTTTCTTGTCGACTCGTTTCTAATGATTCCGAATAAAGCGATAACGCTTTTTCTTTGTCTCCGAGGTATGAAAGGTTTGAGGCCAAATTGCTCAACGCCCTCGCTTGTTCAATGGGTTGATTTTCGGCTTTTGCTTGGCTTAATGCCTGAACAGAAATTTGGTAAGCCGTTTCATAATTACCTTGTTTTAATTTCTGATAAGCTTCTTCATTTAAAAAGGTTGAGGATTGATCTTCTGCTTTCACTGATCCCACATCAACCAAAAATAATATGACGAATGGGAACAACGAAATGAAAAATCTACGAGAACTCATGTGACAGCTATAACGTGGTTTAATTGGCTACTTCTTAAATGCTTTGATAACACTATTGTTTGCAATGGTGTAGTCTGCCCCCAATATGCTTTGAATTTCACCATAGTTCTTATTGATTACTAATTCGATATGTTTATCTGATACACCATACGCTTTCATCGTACTTTCTTTATCATTATTAAAAGCATCTACGAGAGCATCATCTGTTGACAAATTGGTTAAGAAATCGGTTAATTGCCGGCTCATAATATACCCTTTTATGGTTCGTCCTATAACCTTTATACAACGAATAGGCATAAACTGCAAATGGCTATTAGTTGCGAATTTAATTTAAGCTTTCTAAGTCTATATTCCACTTTTCGCAAAACTCCCTATTTATGGGCAGATTCGATAACGGAGGAACAACTAACGTTGTAATGGTGCTTACTTTTGCTTGAACTAATTGATTCAGTTCTATCTTATCCGAGCGATAATCCATGATCGGAAGTCGGGAAGCTTCATAAAGGATAACCTCGTGATCTTGCGGATAGAAATTGGATAACTTGTCTGCCAACATTGCAAGTCCAAACTCTGAGGGCTCCAACCTCTTTAGCGATTCATCGCCGACCACACCAATTTGCCATAAAATCATATTTGCAAAGGTGTTAGTGGTGTGTTGATAAAACAAATACTGGGACGCCTCATATGACTGACTTCCGCATCGCCCCGGATCAATGCCTAGATCTGCGTATAAACAGTCTTCTGCAGAAATAGCCGGTAGCATTTCAGCTTTGTATCCGGCTTTTCTCGCTTTTTCAATCACCACATGAGATGGGTATACATATACTCCAGGGTGACCATAAAAAATACAGCAAACTTTTAGTCCATGAAATACATCTTTTAAAACGATTTCGACCATACGATCATAACTTTCTAATCGGTTCTCGCCGTTACGGTCACTATTAATGTCATAATAAAATTCTGCAAGGTTGCAAAGCTTAGAATTAAGTTTTTTAATCGTTGATAGTCCGAGCGGGTCAGGGACAAGTGCATGAACAATATCAGCTGATTTGATCTTAGAAATCGCTGCTTGAGTAAGATGAGCCGGCGTTAAAATACCGGTCCCCACAACAACCAAACTTCCTTGATTATCGATAGCCCTCTCCTTATTTTCTTAGCTGTACCAGTAGATGATCACAATGTGCAGCGATGACGCCTTCATTTTCAAACGGAGAGAAATGTAGATATTGACAACCGGCTCTTTTCGCGGCTTCTCCGTCGGAACTAACGCTATCCCCAATATGAAGGATATTTTCCGGTTTTAGGGAAAATTCATCCATTACTTTAATAAGCATTTCGGGATTGGGTTTTGCTCGAAAATCGTCGACAGGCGAATAATTCTTAACAAAAAATACAGCTAACGCTGTGAGACTAGGGTCGCAATTACCATTAGTAATGCTCACCATTTTAAAATCAGTTGAAAGCGTTTTCATCATTGATAAAATCGGTGTCACCAAATTAACTTTACTACGATATTTTAGAAAAATTTTTAACGCCTGTTCGGCAGTCTGTGTTGATTCTTCTAAGTCCTGGCAAAATTCAATCAATACCTCTCTTCTCAACCTACTAAGATTTTCGATTTGTTTCTGTTCATGGTTGGACTTTGCGATTCTTATCGTCTTTTTGCGTAATTCTAGGAAGGTCTGAAAATCAAATTTTATCCTTTGGTTTGTAAATTGAAGTTGCAGAAACTCTTTGCATTTTTGTTCTGCCAACTCAATCACAGGCTGGTTATCATATAGTGTATTATCCAAATCAAAACTCAGAAATTTTATTTTCGTATAAGTCATTTTTTTCGTCGCCCTGGATAGTACTTTTTCATAAAGATGCTAGCATTTGAAAGTCTTAAGCTACACGAACTTGGGTTTTCAAGGTGCTTGTAAGAATTAACAACGTTGGTACTGCTCAGGATTCGACAAGTCACAATAGAACACCGGTCTGTGAGATATGCTCCGACGGAGAGAGCATATGTTAGTACATATTCGAGAGTAGCTTATTCAATTGTTTCAAATAAATTTATACAGATTAAACCAGAACAATCATTCTGGTTCTCACGGCTTCTAAATTTATTGAACAATATTGTTCTCTAACGAGTTATCTTCACTGAAACTATTATGCTCGCTCATAGGGTGTAACTAATGCGGTAATATACTTGGCGATTAATTCAACAAAAAGAGTCCCCATCTCCGGATCAAATCTTAAAACATCTTTACTAGCAAGAGCGATTAAACCGTGTTCACATTCCCGACCGAGGGGAATTAGTGCACAGGATTGGTAGTTATAGGATAATTCGCCGAAAAGAACTTCTTTAGGTGACTGTCCTAATCGACCACAAAGCGGTTGGTTGTCTGGAAATTGACAATTCAACAATTCCTTTATTTTATCAGCACTCTCAAAAACCTGTGCGGGTGCACAATGCTCATAATCACCAACCAATACCAACGCAGCACCATCGAGTTCAAATGACTGCCGGAGCTGAGTGATAATTTTGGACGTTAAAACCGCTAGACTTTCACACCCTACGAGATCGAGCATAAACTCATTACATAGTATTAATAGTTCTTCATTAGCATGAGCCGTTTGAAGCATATTAATTTGTTGACCTTGGAGTTCGCTATTTTTATCCCGTAAAGTTTTTACCTGTCTTTCTACCAGCGAGAATGTTTCCTGTTCTCCATATTGAAGTTCAATATGACTCAACAACTCCGGATTTTTTATGAGAAAATTTGGGTTCTCTAGCAAATACTGTTTAACCTTGGCTTCGTCCATCATTTCATAAACACGAGCGAGGTTTTCTTTATGTTTGTTATTTTCTAGAACTTGGTGCTGAGATAACTTCATATTTCTATATACCCGTGATAAACAAATTCTGCTGGACCCACCATTTTCAGTGATTCGCCTTTTCCATGCCAATCAATGTGTAAGTGCCCCCCCGGTAAGAAAACTCTAATTCGTTGCTGCAATTTATTCTGAAGTCGACCAATGACCATACTGGCACAAGCCCCCGAACCACAAGCCAGAGTTTCACCGGCACCCCGTTCAAAGACTCTTAGTTTAACTTCATCATCAGATACGACTTGCATAAAACCAACGTTTACGCCTTCTGGAAATAACTCATGCTGGTTAATAATCTTGCCCAACTCATCAACTCTCGCGGCCTCAATGTCATCAACTAGCAATACACAATGCGGATTACCCATTGAAACAGAACCAAAGTTGAAGACTTCATCGTCTAGCTTAATTTCATATTCTATTGATTCAGTCTCTACATTAAGCGGTATTTTAGTGGGTTCAAGTTGTGGAACTCCCATATCGACACTTACCAGACCATTTCGCATAAACTGCAGATCCATTATGCCGTTGATTGTACTGACTCGAATTTTCTGTTTCCAAGTTAGTCCCATTTGGCGAACAAACTTAGCCAAACAACGTACACCGTTTCCACACTGACCAACTTCTGAGCCGTCGGCATTAAATATTCGATAATGAAAATCCACATCCGGTTGGGGAGGGGGCTCAATAAGCAATAATTGATCAAAACCGATGCCTTTATGGCGATCGGCTAGCTTTCTAATTTGGCTTTCATTGAAATATACGTTTTGGGATATGGTATCAACAACCATAAAATCATTACCCAACCCGTGCATTTTTGCGAAACTGATCATCATAATATATTAGGTTCCAGCGAGGTCAATTCGGTCGGTTGTTCTTTCTCTACGTCTGACACGCCCTTATCCAATACTTCGTGTGCTTGATCAGCTGGAATTTCGTCAGGTACGAACAGCTCCCCTTTAGAACCACAGGCTGAAAGAAAGCTACAGATAACGACTAGTATTAGAATTTTGGTCAAAAACAAGGCCCGCGATGATAAGTTGACATTACTAGGTTGATTTTCGACAATTTTGCTAAGGAAATCAATTTTTATCGGGATATTCTTAGTCAATGGTAGACTAGTCTGCTCGATATGCAGTGCTAACGAGCTTTAAAGGCTCTATCGATAGATGTAAAGACCTCCTACAATAGTATCAATGTTCTTAATAGCTCTACCTGGAGCCCTATATAACATTCACTCACATCGATAGTATTTATGATGGTTCTTCATCTGAATAAATATTTCGGTAAGCTATAGCTTTGCAACCGAAAATTGGACAAGATATATCAATTATACCGAACGGTGGCATTGTATCTATTTTGCTTAAAAGGATATCCTGTTCCTTAGATAATCTAGTTAGAGCCAATAATAAATGACTAATTCAAATAATATGGACTGGCCCTATCGATGGGATTTGTTACTTCGATATCGGATGATTGAGATCATCACTTTGTGGGAAGGCCGGTTAACCAGCAAGCACTTGCAACAAGCTTTTGGAATAGGCCGACAACAGGCGAGTAAAGATATCAATGAATATAGAAACAATATAGCACCTGAAAACTTGGTCTTTGATAAACAAATAAAAGGCTACATTCCGTCAGATAGTTTTTCTCCCAAAGTCACCAAAGGTGAAATCAATGAGTATTTACATATGCTCAATATTCGCGGTGATTTGATGACTCAATTTGCAGCACCAAACCTTCCCCAAGCCTACACGGAGGTCGTTAACCCACTATTTCGCTCAGTCAATGCCGAAGTAGTGAGACCCATCATATTAGCGTCGAGAGACCGACAACGTATCGAAATTGAATATATGTCGCTCAGTTCTGAACAAGACTATCGCAACATCGCTCCTCATACCTTAGTATTTAATGGGTATCGCTGGCATGTCAGAGCTTATTGTGAAAAAAGCTCTGAATTTCGTGATTTTGTGCTATCGAGAATTACTAATATTTATGATGTTGTTGGACCAAGTGAACGCTCCTGTGAAGACGATATCGGCTGGAATACTAAGTTGGAGATTGTTATAAAACCGGATGATCGACTGACACCATCTCAACAAAAAGTAATTGCCGCCGATTATGGTATGACGGACGGGTACCTTAGGATAAATTCTCGTGGAGCTATGGTCGACTATTGGTTACAATTTTTACGAATCAACACAAACGCTACCAAAGAAGAACCTAAATCACAACAAGTTGTCATTGAAAACCTGGATACGATTAGGCCTTGGTTATTTGATAAACATTGAATTGATTCGAGCAAACAATAAGTCCACCAGGTGCCTAATTATTTAGCCTAAAGTCTAAATATGAAGGCAAAAATATACCGATAGGAGAATGCCCTCTATTTTCAGACGAATCGATGCCTGCATTAATATTAATATTTAATGCTGTCTGCCAATCACTATTGGCATCCAGAGTTTTCATAGCATCAACCAGCATTTCGGTTGAGGTTGTGACCGAAGATGCACCATAATTAATAATTTCAGTCGTAGCATTAGTTAATGCTCGTTCAATTCTTTGTTTTAGTTGCTTCTTAAATGGATCAGCCTCCAGTAAATTCCTGTAAACTGCGAGCATAGCTCTCACGTTAGTCGCATGATAAATTAATCGGGAATTGATTGGGTCAAACCATCTTCCATTGGGCAACAGACCTGGCAACACACCAAGCTTTAGCTTTTCAATGGCATGAAACAAATATTTTTGCCTACCAGTTACTTGATACGTTTCTGCCAGTAACCATACACTATATGCATTATATGACCAATTGGTGTCTAATTGTTTGGTTATCGACCATTCGCTTGCTTTAACCGCACTAGCTAGATATTTTTCTTGATTGGTGATTTGATACACTTTCAACATAGCTAAACCGCTGACTGCATGATCAAGCTGAAGCTCTCCTCGATAATCATCAACAAACCAACCTTCAATTAATGCTTCTGGATTTTTCTTCAAGGCTCGTTTATTAAAACTCGTATAATGCACATCATCCCCCCTCAAATCAGGAGTCGGGAATAAACCGTTAGCCCGTTGCAATTTTAGAAGATAATCTGCTCCATTCGCAATGAATTTGAGTGTTTCAGGTTCGCGATATTTTTGGTGGTTATACATTGTCGCATTTGCAATCAAAGGACGAGCCGCTTGTCGAAGACCGTGAGACATTTTGTCAGGATTACCGTCTGGCACTTTCACCCAAAGAGCGTTTCTCTTCACTTTATCACTAATTTTTTCCCACAGGGCTTCAATAACTTTTTGTGACGGCTGTTCAACTTTAATGGGAAAATGATACACCGGAGCATAATCCGGATTAGATACCCAATCTCCTAAATGCTCAACAATATTTTCTGTTAATTTTAGTACTTGTTGTTCATTCTTAGCGGATTGAGCCATACGAATATCTTTAAGTAATGGTCGCACATTATTTTGTATATGTTTTGGAGGAAATCGTCCCGGGATAGCAGCCTTAACAGTAATGATATTGCCAAAGATAAAACTGAAAACTATAAGAAAAACTGTTGGCATATGCGTGTTCATTTTCTCTCCTTTGCCGTTACATATAAAAGTATTAGGTTAAATAGTACTTTACAATCGTTACTTTAGCGCTTGAACAACCAGTTTACAATTAAACGAACGAGTATCCAAGTTGATTTACCCATTAGCGCAAGCGATTCAATTTTCTTTCAATGCTCTTCTTATATACAAGAGCCTCGACAATCGAAACCTTTTCGTTAATGGCGGATAAATCAATGTCTGTTAGAAAGATGGGGTAGTGTTCGTTATTTTCTCTGAACGATAATATCTCGTCTCTCAGTTTTGCGTATACCCCTTCACCATGATCCACGTAAAGGAAACAACTTTCGCTAGTATATAAGTCGAATCCTGCACTAAGTACATGTTTTTGAGTCGCTATAGCTTGCACCAGGCGAAAGCCGTCATAATTATCTGTACTATTAACTTTAATGCTCTTTATTCTTGGTTTATTAATTGTATTCCCCCTAATAAATTGAAAGAAGTGAACCTTTTCTAATAAGCCATTGTTAAGAAGATTTCGATTTTGAATTTTTTCAAAGAATTGTTGATAATGATTAATCACTTGTCTAATATTAGTGTTTTTGTGTGCCTGGTAATGTATAGAACCGTTAGATGAGCGGATAATCACTTCAATTAATTGTTTGTTTTTTTGGTTTACATAAAAGTCTAAACTATCGGAAAATCGCCTCTTTAATACGGTTTGAATGAACACGTTAATTACCGTGTGGTCATCAAAATTGTATTTGGTTTTAATTTCTGGCTGATCAATATATAAGTTGTCGCTCAGACTACTGTATAACTTTGCTAGTGATGAATATTCTTGGTAAGTAATATCGTCTTGAAATATATTTATGACCATCCATTTCCCAGACACTGTTAGTACATACCGATGAGCATGGTGGGTTCTAAAACTAGAAAGTCGCAAATTATTCCATTTATCGAAAAGCTTTCGAATTCGAGCTGTAATGAGATCTTTTTGTACTAAACCTCTGCAATAGATAGGAGTCTCTGATATTCCACCATTGATAATCTGAACATTTTTCTTAAAGAACTCCATCCAAGCGAATGGTCCAGAAAAATGTTTAGTAGTAATTTCCCCCCAAGAATTAAAGAGAACAACATCAAAATGGCTGGCTAGGTTAGTTTTATTTTCTGCCCAAGAAAAACAATCAGCACCCGATGCTATTTGATAGAGATCTCGACTCTTTTCCTCGGCTAAAGGATCAGTTCTAGAATTCATAAAAACTCCAAAGTGTATTGTCTTTACCTCTTGGTTATATTGATTAGCAGAGCCATCATCTTTAAAACTCACTAGCAGATTACTAATATCACGAGAAAGGTCACTCGCCATTTTCAAGTCATGATACTGACTCAGTGGATAGATATGAAGTCTCGATTTATTCGAAATCACACCATTCACTTGACCCCAAAACAAACATTCAAACAACGACTGAGATGAAAAAATACAACTATTAATTGTTAGCTTTTTTTGTTCAATATGACCAACGTAAATTTCCCATTTATCTTCATTCTTTTGATTAATCGTAATCGATGGCTCAAAAATATCTTTTGCAATACCACAATTAACAATTTCAATTTTCCCACTTCGCCGTTCGAATGCTGCATATAATTTTCGACCAAGAGACAACAATTCGTTTTTTGCTACTCGATTGATAACCCCATGCACACGAGAAAAATTGGATAAAAAATGATAAGAGCTTGTCAATTCACGTACTAAACTTATTCTTTCATCTTTTACGACCCTAATATCCCATTTTTGGCGGCTATTCAGGTAATCCAGTCGCATTTGATTCCATTGCCAACTCTTTACCAATTTCTTGACTGTTTGGTATCGCCAATTAGATGGTTTATTCTTACTCAAATTAATTTTTATATTGGTTTTTAGATAAAAAGCTCTTCGTAGAAACTCTAATCTTTGAGGGTTATCAGCTAAAGCCTTTTCTGCGAATTTTAAGGTAAGTAAATAAGGATCAAGATTTCTTTCCTTAGACTTACCGCTATAGACCCATTCTTTAAATTCATCTGAAAGTATCCCAGCACACGGAAACTGCTTAGCGTAAACTTCTAAAACCAAAAGTTTGACGGCCGATTTGTAGGGTGATTCCAAAGCCTTATATAATTGCCAAAGTGCCGCACTAAAATACTCTGACGCTGGAATACTCTTAACTTCTCCGAAATCAATCCAATCTGCAGAGTCTAAGTGTTTTTGATTTAGCAATCGCTTGCCGTACAGGTTGTGATTTTCTAATTGAGGAATGACCCACCACAAAGGCCAGCGACCGGCGATCCAAACGGCAGTTCGATAAAATTCATCTAATAGAAGAAAATTTTGAGCATTACCACAATTATCGGACTCGAGTACTCTACTATTTTGAGCACTAAATTCATCGCTCGAAACTATATATGAATTAAGCTCAATGCCTAATCCAGCAAACCATTCCTTTATTCCTTTAGTCTTTTCAGATAATTTGTGTTTTAACTTAGGGTCAAGATATTCATCAAGGCATATCCATAGGTCAATGTCGCTTTGATTAGACTGCCCTAAAGTCCCCATACTACCCATTAGAAACAACGAGGAAATTTGATACTTCAAATGTGCCCGAGGCTTATATTCAAAACTTTGACTAACAGTTTTGGCTATTTTTTTTTCTAACTGACTCGGCGAATAATTCGGGATACCACAAGGAGTAAATTTATCTACATATCCCGGAAGCATAGGATGATTAACATGAAACAATAAAGGTAATAATTTCAGCTTATCGGCCAAAGTTGGCGAAAGACTGGCTTCCATTCGACTAAATCGCAGTTGGCTAAGTCGTAGAAATTCGTTCTTTATTTCACTAATTTGCTTCTTGTCTATTTCGGCTGTATTCACGGAATCACGGATGTGCTCTAAATAGCGATTTTTATGGTTAGTTACATCGGCTGATAAATTGCCTAATATCCAACCTGTTAGGTATTTTTGTTCTACAATTAATTGTAGTATGATTTTTTAGACTCACTCGTTAAATTACGGTACTTTTCCGTAGAATTTATTGAATCCTTGGTTATTCGACACCACTTTGGGGGTGGTTATGCAAATAGATCACGTTGAAATATTAAACTTATCTCCGTTAGGCGTTTTAGTCGTCAACGCTGAGCAACGTGTAATCTGGTGTAACTCTCGTTTTATCAGCGATACCAATCTGCCTCGCGAAAAAGTAGAGGGTCAATTGTTAGCGGCAATACCTCTCGAAGCTGTTGACAAGAAAACTCACTTAGTACAGCAATTCATTGAATCGAACTCTCCCTCTAAAAAGTTTCAGCATTGGCACTCCCCCAGTAATATGGTAGAAAATGCGACCATCCACTATTTCGCTCTCAAAAGGGACAACAACGAGAACAAACCTCGTTTAAATATTGCCAAATTGCCAAAGCGTCCCAACTGGATTGAGTTTTTGGATTACGAGGTAAGCCGTAGCAGACGCTATGATAATCCCTTGTGTGTTTTGAAGCTCCAT
Organism: Kangiellaceae bacterium; assembly: GCA_019090895.1. GTDB lineage: Bacteria > Pseudomonadota > Gammaproteobacteria > Enterobacterales > Kangiellaceae. The sequence goes on along the minus strand of JAHRVB010000053.1, from coordinate 27,013 downwards.
GTTTTATTAAACAATAAGCCTGATGGTCTTGACGAAAGTGACATTAAGCAAACAATTAAAGATACCATAATGGACGAACTTAGATGGGCTGATATGATTGGAAATACGAGTCACGGTAGTTTTTTGATGGTGCTTCCTGAGACCCCTAATAGTGTGTTGGAAAAACTAAAGAACAAGATTCTCAAAGCCGTTGAAGTTGAGGTGGCGCAACTTTCAAAATCTATTGATTGCAGGATAGTTTTTGGTAGTGCCTATTGGCAAAAGCATGATGATAGTAATCGCTTACTAAAAAGGGCGCGAGAAAACCTAGTCACTGCGCTGGAAGAAAGTCTAAGTCAAAATTGAGATTGGACTTTAGCCTCTCATATATGGCTCTCTCGCAAATATTCAAACCTATACCTAAGTAAAAACGTTTTTGGTCATCCGACCTGTGAGGTAATCCTCTGATTTAACTACTTTCTATCCTAGAAACTCCTGTCTTTTGGGCTGATAGCCCATAGCCTCCCGCTCAAGAAATTTGAGTTTATGCCGAAATAATTAGTATCAATCAAGTTGTTCATCACTTTTAATTCGTCCATCTATAATGGGGAGGTTAGATTGGTCAATCTGTCAGAAAACAACAAATCTCGCCTCGGCTCTTTATTAATCAGAAAACGACAACTCACCGAGTCACAACTAGCTCAAGCGTTGGACTTTCAAAAGGAACATGATCTCAAGCTTGGGGAGGCACTAGAACAACTGGGTTTTATCAATACCTACCAGTTACGAACAACCCTTTGGAAGCAGCAAATTCTCAGAGTGGTAGCGGCGACCATTGCACTTATTTGCAGTCCATTTAACACGGTATCTGCTGGTGAACACAAATCAATTGCTCCTCAAACTACAATAGATAGTAATACTCAAATATCAAACGATCTCTTTCAAAGTATAAAATATACGGCCAACTTAAATTTTTCGATGGACGAAAGGGAACAAAAATCCAAAGATTTCTATTTTTCTGGTAACCATGAACACTTATTTTCTCTCAAAAAAGACTTTTCTGATTTGACAGGAATTCAATTTTCACTATTCTCGGCCACAGAGTCTCAATTCAAAGATTCTTACACCTATCAATTTGACCCGCAGATCTCGCTCTTTTCGTTTCAACACAAGCCCAGTAAGTCCAATTATCACCCTAAGACCATTGGCGCTGGTTTAGATCGAGCTTCAGATACAATCCCCGTGGTATTTATGTTGACTCTAAAGGGACGTTGCCTCTATGAAAATTCCGGTAAACAAATCAAAATGTGGAGCCTTGATCGCGCCAAAAAGGGTGTTCAACGAAAAGCCGAACTCATGTTTTCTATCACCAAGCAGTTTTAGTCACAAGCTGATAGGAATACTCATACCACACAAACACTGCATCCCTTAAGAATTCTCTGATACAATCAACCGACTTTATTTTTTAAGGCTCGAAAGGCCAATAGGAATGCTTGTGAATTTAGCTCGAATCATCCTCTTATCTTTATTGATTACTGCGTGTAATCCAACCGAAGAAAAATCAATAGAAACTACCGCATCCAAACCTATCGCGGTAGAAGAACATAATCATAAACATGAAAACACAGCGGCTATAATGGAAGATAGTGGACTACCCTATGACATTATCGAATCAGATGAAGCTTGTGAATCACCGATAGTCATTGAATTTTTCGCCTATCAATGTCCACATTGTTCAACCTTAGAAAAATTCGCAAAGAAGTGGAAAGACAAAAATGCAGGAAAGGTGGAGTTTAGAGCGGTTCCCACTCACTTGGGCAACCAACAATTTGGCTCTTTCCTAATTGTCCATCAAGCGGCTAAAGTATTAGGTGTTTTAGATAAAGCTACCCCTAAGTTATTCAGTAGAATTCACGACGACCAGAAAGCATTTGCATCTGAACAAGAAGCAGTCGACTTTTTAATTGCTCTAGGAGTTAGTAAAGAAGACGCAGTTAAAACATTACAGGACCAGGAAAATTCTAAGAATGCGATTGATGACGATTTTCGCTTACTCGCAAAATATAAAATAGCTGGTGTACCGACAATCTTAGTCAACCATCGTTATCAATTCGACGTGACCAAAGCTGGCGGATATGAAAAAGTATTCGAGGTTGTTGATCAGACGCTAGCATTGCCGTCTAATTGTGGCGCTAAATAATTGCAAACGATTAACTGGCCCGATTTCGAGAAAGTTGAATTACGTATTGGTACGGTCATTAGAGCGGAAGAATTTCCTGAAGCTCGAAGGCCTGCATATATTCTTCATGTTGATTTTGGGGATGAACTTGGGATTAAAAAATCGAGTGCTCAGATTACCGAAAACTACAGTCTGCAAGAGCTATTAAATAAACAAGTCGTTGCGGTCGTCAATTTTCCTGCGAAACAAATTGGACCGATTATGTCTGAATGTTTAGTCACAGGATTTTATAAGCAAGATGGTAGTGTCGTCCTCGCCGTGCCCGACCAACCAGTGAACAACGGGGCAAAACTAGGCTAAGAGCTCATTTGTAATGTGGCTATGCCTTTTTGTCTTCGATTGTTTGTTTGAGCTTGGACAATTGATCTAGCTGAATAAAAGTGAGTATTTTCTTATTAACGATTTGGCTATGCGCCATTTCGATGATTTCTTCCAATGGTAATTCCTTCATCTTCTCTTTAAGTTCGAGCTCACGATAAGACTCTTGGAGTTTAGCTTGGCGCTCTCTCTCCGCTTCTTTAGCGCTAGTTTCGGCTAACTCTCGCTGTTCAGTGATTTTTAGTTCTGCAGCTTCTTTTTCTGCCTGTTGACGTTTTTTCTCTTCGATAATAGCAAGTCGCTTCTCTTTAACTTTGACACTTTCCATCATTTTTGCCTTGGCGATGGAAGCTGCTTTTTCTGCTTCTTGGCGCGCTATTTCAGACACATGACGTTGCTTATCTGCTTCAATTTTATCTCGCTCAATTGACTGTTGATCAATTATTTTCTGTTGAAGTTCATGATACATATCGTTCACCCTCTGTTGGATGGCTTCAAGTTGATAGAGTTGGTGGAACTCTTTTGACTGACCAATAAACTTTAGTTCGTTCATTGCGTCTTGAAGTAATTTAACGCTAAATCCTTTACTTTTGTCTAAAGCACTTTCAAACTTACAAAGCTTCTTATGTGCGTCAGTGTACCAATACACATGCCCCATGTCGTCTTCAGGGACAATGAAGTCTGCAAACGTCTTCTCAACAACATCTAAAGACACGGTTTGTTTTTCCAATTCGCTCCGAAGTATTTCCAAAGCTAATTCAAAACTATCCTTCTGTTTGTGAGTTTTCAACCACCAAGCAATCCCGCTAAACCCAAATCGATTGATACAGTCCATTAAATAGACAAACTTCCGCCTAGCATCGCTGTAGGTAATAGCTAACTGTTTCTTTATCTTGTCAAAATCGAATTTGTTACTCACGACATTCTAGGCTTTTATTTAAGCGATTGATTTATTTATCATTTTAATGAGTATAACTCATATTTACATTTACACTGAATTTTCAATGCAATCGAGTCACTTTATAAGGTTTGGTGGATAGGCCAGCATTTTCATGGACGCCTTGACTTCACCATCACTTCCAACTAGCGCACCAACTTTTTAATTCCGAATAATTAAAATTAGTAAGCTTATGGGGCTTATCAGATAATGTCCGACAAAAAGCATTACTCGTCTTTTGACCAAACACTTGTGTTGAGCGTCAGTAAGTTGGTACAGAGTTCTAAACCGTTAAATGCCCTACTTTAGATGAAGAAATTGGTGTATAAATGGAATATTCTCTATATTGTAGCCGTTACTAACCATACCTTCGACAATTGAAGATGTATTCTTCATGATTTTAAACGAATAAAAAAGGAATATAAAATGATTAAAAGCTCCCCTAAATCCATTGCTATAGTGCTAATCTTAGCAGGAATATTAGCAGTACTTTTCATGGCTTTTGGTATAAATAACGCTGGCCACAGAACAGTTGTGCAGTACCCGACTGGCACCCTGTATGTAAAATTTTCGCCAGGTATTTATCCTCAGTGGTTCGGAACAACTGAAATTTATAACGATGTAATTACTTTTGATTACGACAAAACAGCCGCCGAAGTGGATTCTTCGATTGATCAGGTCGGTATCTCTGTTCGCTATCAAGATGGAGGCACAGGTACCGTCTATGGTAAAGCACGATTCACATTGCCAAACGATGAAGAGACGATGCTTCACTTGCATAAAGCGTTTCGTTCAAACCGTGGTGTTTCGCAAAAACTGATTAAATCTGTTACCGAAGAAGGAATGAATCTTACGGCCGGCCTAATGTCATCTGAGGAAGCTTATGCAGAAAAACGAAGCATATACACACAATGGTCTAGCCAACAAATTTCGAAAGGTAAATTCCAAACAAAGTTAGAGAGAATAAAAACAGTTGATGAAAGTACCGGAAAAACCGTAACTAAAAACATTCCTGTTATTAGCTTCGGTAAAGATGGTCTACCTATTCATTTGAATAGTGATTTATCAAATTATGGAATTGATGTAAATGGCTTCCAAATCACCGATTGGGATTTTGAACCTAAAACACTTCAACAAATCGCTACTAAGCGCGAAGCAACCATGGCTATTATTACCGCAAAGGCCAACGCGGAACGAGCGAAACAAGATGCGATTACTTCAGAAGAACAAGGTAAAGCAAATGTAATGACCGCAAAATACGAAAAAGAAGTTGTAAAAGAACAAGCGATTGTAGATGCACAAAGGGAAAAACAGGTTGCTGTCATTAATGCTGAGAAAAATGTTGAGGTAGCAAGACAAATAAAGCTCGTAGCTGAGCAAAAGAAACTAGCGGCGGCTGAGTATAAACAAGAACAAATATTACGTGGTGAAGGTGACGGCGCATATAAACGTATTGTTATGGAAGCTGATGGTGCGCTAGCACAAAAACTCGCCACTTATGAAAGAGTAATGGAGAGATTTGCCGCGGCAATTGAGAAACAAAAGTGGGTGCCTGAAGTGCAAATGGGTAATGCCACCAGTGGAGGCGATAGCGCGATGACGCTAATCGAAATGATGGGCGTTAAAGCAGCTAAAGATTTAGCGCTTGATATGAATATTAAAAAATAAAAGCAGCCTTTTTATGAAATGGGTATAGACTGTCAGATTAACGTTCTTATTTCAGATTGATCTGACGGGCCGACCTTGTATTAAGAGTCACTCATCGATGTGAGCATCAAGTAAGTGAACTAAAAATACACAGTTTTAAAACTGCACTACTTGCGAGTTTCAGATTGAAAGGTGAATCTCTTATTAAGTAAGCGTCTAGCCACTTTAAAGGAAACCCTGTTTGAGACTTTCATGCCTTCTATACCTCACCGTATCTTGTACTATTCTGTCATTATCTCCTCAACCTATATTAGGTTCTGAATTAGCACCTTTTACCAGTGATGGATGTTCTTCGTTTCCTAACGGCACGTTAAAACAAAAAAACTTATGGCTTAAATGTTGTCAGATACATGATAAAGCCTATTGGCAAGGTGGAACTAGACAACAAAGGTTGGATTCCGATAAGGCTCTGAAATCTTGCGTCGCTAACACTGGAAACCCAGAAATTGCCAAATTAATGCTTACGGGGGTAAGAGTGGGTGGGTCTCCCTATTGGCCAACTAGTTTTCGTTGGGGCTATGGTTGGAAATTCCCCAAAACGTACGGTAAGTTGACAATCGAGGAAGAAAATCAAATCGAACACGCGTGGAGTGTTTACCTATCAAACTCAGATATTAACCCCCAGAAATAAAAAATCCAGCCGAAGCTGGATTTTTTATTGGTATATTTTATATATTAAAATCTGTAAGTTGCCTTACCATATACAAAACGACCGTTAAACCCGAATGGAGAAGTAGTAGGGTATTTAGCTCCCCAACCACCTTGATGCGGGTTTTCGTCTGGGTATTCATCTAACAAATTGTTAGAACCTAAAGCCAGTGTCAAACTCTCACTCACGTCATAAGCAAACTCTGCATCTAATAGAATCGTATTCCCAGCAAAAATAGGAAGAGACAAACTATCTAAATGCAGTTCCGTGAATGAACCGTAATAACTTGCTTTTGTTACTAGTCTCCAATCGTCTTGGCTATAGTTAATAGAAAAGTTAGCTCGATTGTTTGGCAGATTCTGCTCTAACTGAACAATTTTCCCTTCTCCAACAAACTCTCCCGAAGAAACAACTTCAGTATCAGTCCAGTTATAAGTGAAAGAGTACTTAAGATCACCCGCACCTAATTCGTGAGAATAATTGGCTACAAGGTCAACACCACGAGTACTGGTGTCAAAATCGTTGGTGAAATAACGGATTGCCGACAAATTGATTGCGTCAGGGTTACCATTTGCCACTAAGAACGCTCTGTCTGCATCATCGAGAGCGATGTCAGATGTTTGACTGATTCGTCCATCAACTGAGATATCAAAGTAATCAACGGTTAAAAAGAAATCACCATTTTGATAAACAGCACCAAGCGTGAAACTTTCTGACTCTTCAGGTTGAAGTGCTTTACCACCTAGTAATATACCAGTATCCGATGTTGGAGGTACTGTTGCAATTTCTTGCAAACCACCTGATGGACTGAAACTTGTACTCACGTTTCTAACACTTGATTGACCAATCGTTGGCGCTCTGAAACCAGTGCTTACTGAGCCACGGATCGCTAAGTCATCAGTGATGTCGAATTTTGTAGACAATTTCCAATCAAACGTCGAACCAAAATCAGAGAAATCTTCATAACGAGCAGCAAAGTCAACCATGAAGCTATCAGTAACATATGATTCTGCGTCAAAATAAGCACCTTTACTACGACGAGAGAATACACCGGCAATTGAAGGATTAAACCCTTGAAAACCGTTTGATCCCAAACTAAATCCTTGAACCGCTAAATCAACATCTGTGCCTAACGTATTAGTAAAAGAAGCTGAATCACCGTTTGTGATTTCAAACGATTCTTCTCGGAACTCAAAACCGTATGAAACAGTTAAAGAAGACATATCTGTTTCGAGATCTTTGGAGAAATCCGCATTGGCTGATTTTTCTAATTGAGTGTATGAACCAGGCTCAAATTCAGTCGGCGTAAGTGGTCCTAAATTAGCGTTAATTGTATTACGAATACGGAAGTCCGCTTGATTTTGGCCTACACCAGCACTGAAATCGTAAGTAGTACCGTCAGAATACTCACCACGAGTCCCCATAACGATAGAAACGTCAGTTACGTCACCACCAAATCTTGGTGTGAAACCACCTGGGAACATTAAGTTAAATGCGAAACAGTTAGCTGCTTCTAAAGAACCTAAAGCTGTTGCATCCGGCACACCATTTGCGTCAATACGAACAATTGGACAAGCTGAATTGTCTTGTGCACCCGGCGTTAAATCTCCGACTAAAATAGTAGGCGTTGTAGAACCATCAGTTTCAACTACACCTGGTCCACCGAATACGCCTGAACGTGTATTAGGATTACGGAAGAAGAAACCACCGTCAACTTCACGTTCTGCCCAGTTACCAAACATATAAGCTTCGCTATTATTATCCAGTTCCAAACCGACATTCATAAATAATTTCATGTCGTCTTTAATTTCTGGCGCACCCCAAATTTGCGCTGGATCTGCTACCGGTAAACCGGCTGCGGCAAAAGCCGCTGCATCATCACGTTGCACGCTTCTGCTTGTAGCATCTTGCTCGTTAAACTCAAAGCTAAAGCTTGCAAAACCTCTTTCAGTTAAAGGCATTCCTATATTTCCAGCAATAGTCAACTGGTCACCGTCACCTTCAGCGTATTCTCCCGCTTTCACCTCTAACACACCGCTGTCACTGTTGTCTTTTAGTACGAAGTTGATTACTCCAGCAATTGCATCAGAACCATATTGTGCCGATGCACCATCACGAAGAACTTCTACTTGTTTAAGCGCAATTGCAGGAATTACTGCAATATCAGGACCTTGTGCACCATCTGAAATACCACCACCTAAGAAAGCGATAACAGCAGAACGATGTCTTCTCTTACCGTTTACCAGTACTAATGTTGAATCAGGTGAGAGTCCACGTAGGTTCGCTGGACGAACCATTGTAGCTGCATCTGAAATTGGCTGAGCGCCAACATTAAAAGAAGGTGCTACTTGAGCCAAAAGTGAGGTCATGTCGGACGTACCATTTGCCATCATTTCTTCTGCTGAAATAACATCGACAGGTACTGGAGAATCACCAACAGAACGAGGAGCAGCACGCGATCCAACGACAACCATTACTTGGCCTTCGTCTTCAGCAGCCGCTTCATCTTCTGCATAGACAGGAGCAGACATTAACGTCACTCCCATCGCCAGAATCAAGCTTTTTACTTTAAAATTGTTTGTCATGTGTAATTTCCTGTTTTCGATAGTTAGTTATTGTTTTACATCTTTGTCCACACCGCAGGACTTCAGAATGTCTCTTATATGATTAACGGACGGTGCAGATAGGTTCCGTTATAAAATAACGGTATTTCAATTGCAAGTTTTAATTAAGTTGAGACTTTCATCACTCATTGAAAAATAGATTAAAAAACAAGGATGTAGTCTTTCTATTAGATAAAAAGGTTATATCGGTTCGTAGTAATTAGTTACTCGGGACAATGGAGTAAACAGCGCTCGGAGCCATCCAGCAGAAACTTCTGCATGGATAGCCAGCGACATTGGTAGGGGCTCGATCGTTAAGTCTTTTGCGTTTTGAGTTACTCGGCATCAAAACTAGCATTGGCTAGGATGATCCCGCTTTTAGGGTATCCTTCCACACCGATTAACTTTTGATCGATTTCAGATAATAACTCGATTTGTTGGCATAATTCTTCGGCTTTATCTTCTAGCTCATCTGCCTGAGATTCTACATAGGTTTCGATATCGTGTTCTAAGTTCTCCATTCTGAATTCAAAATCTTTAATTTCCTCTTCATCACCCGAAAATAAGGTAGAGAGGATTTGGCCAATTACTTTTCCTGAGTATTTACTCAAAGCTTTTGCTACTAAGTTTTCTATCTCTTTTTCCAACTCAGTATCCAAGGAGGTCTCAATAGTGTTTACATTAATCATTTTGTCGTTGATATTAGCTTTAATCTTATTTGATATAGACTCAATTGGTTGGAGTAGATCTTCCTTTATTTCAAGGTCGTTTCCAAAAAGTGCCGTTACAGCAAGAGTAGCAGCTTTAACCCCTATTCCAGCGCCTTCGAGGGCTATTTCGGCTATTTTTGGCACCAACTCTCGAGTCTTTCTTTGAAATTTTAGGCTGTTTTTAAGTTGTTTTCGGTTAAGTGAGGCTTGCTTTCCACCAATTACTAGTCGGTCTTTATGGAAAATGATGTCTTTAAGCGAATCATTAGTGAAACTTATTTTTGATTCACTGATATTAATGTCGTAATCCAAACTATATTCACAAATCTGATTATGGGCAAATAAAGTAAAGCTCGAAAAACAAAGGGTAGCGGCAACTATAATTTTCTTCAATTTTTATCTCCAGAATGTACACAACTTATGTTTTTCTATAAGTCGACAAGATTAGCGATAAAGTTCTAACGCTGCCTGTTCTCCGTTGTAAGAAATTATGTCTAGAATTCGAATTGATTAGAAAGTTAGTATTTTGCGAGGAGGGCGGCTTAGTGCGCAGGAACTAAGCCGTTATAGTCATTTAATCTGCTTGGGTGAGGTCTTTCAACGCTTTTTCGATCATTTCTGTCGACTCTAAGGCTTGATTGTTCAGTCTAAACTTCCGGTTAGCAACGAAAGTCGGTGTTCCAGAAATTTTGAACTTACTGGTTAACTGCTTTGCTTTTCGCAACTTACTATCTAAAGTAAATGATTTGTTAGCCGCGTCATACTTAGCAGAATCAACACCGAGATCGACGAAAAAGGCTTTTAGCTTTTCTTCGCTGGTAATGTGCTTTTTTTCTATATTAATTTGATGGAAAAGCTTTGTGTGACTTTTATCGAGAACTTTCAATAGTTCACCTAGATAATAGGCCTTTACGTAAATAGTCCATTGAGGATGACCCAAATCAGTTGGAACGGGCACTATTTTTATATTAGCGTTATTTTTTTTGAATTGGTTAACGAACGACTCCATACTATAACAAGCGCCACATGCATAACTAAAAAACTCGAGTGCTTCTGCTTGTTTGGTGCCCTTAGCTGTCATGACTTCATAGTCACTTCCCTCCACTAATGGACGAACCTCTGCAATTGAATTAGTGACGGATATAATCGTAGTCAGTAGTAGAGATAAAAATAGATAAAACTTAGTTTTCATAACTTCCTCATTATTTGCACTGAATACCAAATGGATATTCGTTTAGATGATTACAAATTACTTACGTTACTCAACAGTAACAGATTTAGCGAGATTACGGGGTTGATCGACATCGGTACCCTTTATTACTGCCACATGATAAGACAGCAGCTGTAGGGGAACAGTAAATACAATTGGAGCTGTGTATTTACCTTTGATATTACAATGCACTAGTTTGATACCTTTATTTTCAACTATTTCACTTTCATTATCAGCAAACACATACAACTGACCACCTCGAGCGCGAACCTCTTCCATATTAGATTTCAATTTTTCAATAAGTTCATTATTTGGCGCAACTACCACTACTGGCATATCTTGATCGATAAGAGCGAGGGGTCCGTGTTTAAGCTCTCCTGCTGCATACGCTTCTGCATGAATGTACGAGATCTCTTTTAACTTGAGCGCGCCTTCCATTGCTATCGGATATTGTTCTCCACGCCCAAGAAATAAACAATGCTCTTTTTCACTAAACTCTTCAGCCATTAGTTCAATGGTGGTATCCATTTCAAGCGCATGGTTTATATCGTTAGGTAACGATCTTAGCTCATGTACGATTTTTGAAATTTCTTCAGAAGGTAACGACTTTTTCGTTTGTGCAAGCGCAGTGGCCAACATTAATAATCCTGTGAGCTGAGTAGTGAATGCTTTGGTAGAAGCGACTCCAATTTCAGCACCGGCACGCGTCATAAATGCCATATCGGATTCTCTAACTAAAGATGAACCAGGCACATTACATATTGTTAGGCTAGCTAAGAAACCTTGTTGTTTAGCTATTCTTAGAGCAGCTAAGGTATCCGCGGTTTCTCCCGACTGGGAAATACTAATAAACAGTGAATTAGGTAAAACAACAGTTTTTCGGTATCGATATTCACTCGCGATTTCGACTTGGCAAGGTATACCAACTATTGACTCAATCCAGTACTTTGAGACCATTGCGGAATGGTAACTAGTACCACAAGCAATGACTTGAACAAATTCGACTTTATCGAGTAATTCAGGTGCTTTATTACCAAAAGATTCAATAATAACAGTGTCTTGAGCAAGACGACCTTCTAACGTACTATTGATAGAATCAGGCTGTTCATAGATTTCTTTCATCATAAAGTGACGGAAACGCCCTTTATCTCCGGCATCGTGTTGAACTTTGGTTTCTTCAAAAGCTCGTTCAATTGGCTCACCTTCTGGCGAAAGAATGCGAATCGAACGGCGAGTCACTTCTGCTACTTCGCCCTCTTCAAGGAACATAAACTGGCGCGTAACGGGAAGTAGGGCTAATTGGTCCGAAGCAATGAACATTTCGCCAATGCCTTTTCCTAAGACAAGAGGACTACCTGACCGTGCGACTACCAAACAGTCGGGATTATCTAACTCCATCACAACCGTCCCATACGCACCTTCAAGTAATTTGGTTGCCTTAAGCACTGCGTCTAATAAAGATTCAGTTGTTTTTCTTTCTCTTTCGATTAAGTGTGCCATGACTTCAGTGTCTGTCTCTGAGGTAAAGACATAACCTTGCTCTTTCAATTGGTCTCGTAGAGTTTCATGATTTTCGATAATACCGTTATGTACTACAGCGATGGTGTCATTTGAGAAATGAGGATGGGCATTCGATTCGTTCGGCTCTCCATGGGTAGCCCAACGCGTATGTGCGATACCAATATTCCCATCAATTGGGTTTTCGTCCGCGGCTTTTTGTAGTTCGGAAACTTTCCCAACTCGCCGAAGTCTTGATATTTTATTTTCAGAAATAACGGCTATACCAGCAGAGTCATAACCACGATACTCTAACCGTTTTAGACCCTCGATTAATATTTCTGCAATATTTCTTTGTGCAACTGCACCAACGATTCCGCACATCTAATTAAAGCTCCAGTTATTTCTTTTTCTGGGGTCGTTCCCAGGATTCAATTTGTTTCTGTTTTACTCTTGAAATAGTTAAGGATTCTGCCGATACATCAGATGTAACGGTTGTTCCTGCGCCAACGGTTGCGCCTTTACCTATTCTTACCGGGGCAACCAATTGAGAGTCAGACCCAATAAAAGCATCATCTTCGATGATCGTTTTATGCTTGTTAGCGCCATCATAATTACATGTAATAGTTCCTGCCCCGATATTTACGTTTTTACCAACTTCACAATCGCCAATATACGATAGATGCCCCGCTTTAGAACCTTTCCCAATAATCGACTTTTTGACTTCTACAAAATTACCGACGTGAGAATCAGACTTCATCACAGTGCCAGGACGTAATCTAGCAAAAGGTCCAACACTACACTCATCTTCAATGACTGTATCTTCGATCAAAGAATTGGGCTTTATTACCGTATTGGGTCCAATAGTACAGTCCTTCAAACATACATTAGCACCAATTTTCGCACCTTGCAGAAGATTTACATGCCCTTCAATTACACAGTTCACATCTATCACAACGTTTTCTTCACAGGTTAAAGATCCTCGAAGGTCAAACCGATTAGGATCTCTAAATGTCACTCCACCATCCATGAGTTGATTAGCTAATTCTCGTTGCCAAACGCGCTCTAAATCTGCCAATTGACGTAACGTGTTAATACCTTCAATTTCATATAAATTATCAGGTTGTACTGTTTCAACCTTTTCACCATCTTCAACTGCCATGGCAATAATATCGGTTAGATAATATTCGCCTTGTGCGTTGTTATTGCTTAATTGCGAAATCCATTTAGTTAATTGATCAGAATTGCAGCAAAGGATTCCGGTATTTATTTCATTGATCAGTTTTTGCTGCTCCGAAGCATCCTTGTGCTCAACAATACCCACTACCTTAAGATCGTCGTCTCTAACAATTCGACCATATCCGGTCGCATCTTTAAAATGACAGGTCATTAGCGCTATGCCAGAAGGATTATTATTGTGTAATTCAACCAACTCTCGCAAGGTTTGGTGATGAGTAAGAGGCACATCTCCATATAGGATGAGAGTAGGGGAGTTGGACTTCAAACCAGGAAGTGCCATTTTCACTGCATGACCGGTACCGAGTTGTTCAATCTGTTCTGCAAAGGTTAATTCTATTCGGCCACCTTTAACAGTTTCACGGACTAAGTCCCCACCATGCCCGATAACTAAATGACTGTGGGTAGCTCCGAGAGTTTGGCAACTATTAATGACATGCTGGACTAATGGCTTACCAGCTATTTGATGAAGTACTTTAGGAAGCTGCGATTTCATTCTGCTACCTTTGCCAGCAGCCAGAATGATAGTTTGGATATCCATTCGTATCTATGTTCCGTTTAAGATGAGCGCAAGAGTGCATTTTACTTCGTAAAGGACTAGATATAAACCCTTACAGGTTATAAAAAAACAGTCTTTCATTATTAGAGCACATAAAAAAAGCGCCCTAAGACGCTTGTTTTATTATATCTTCTTACAGCCTACTACTTACCAGCTCTCTTACGAATAGACTGCAAAGTTCTTAATTGAGCGACCGCTTCTGCTAGTTCAACAGCTGCTTTTGAATATTCAATTTCAGAGTTCTGATCCGCCATCGCTGCTTCCGCCGCTTCTTTTGCCGCGATTGCGGCAGCTTCATCGACATCATCAGCTCTTGACGCAGTATCAGCCAAAATTGTGGTTACGTGAGGCTGTACTTCTAGCATTCCACCAGAAACGTAGAAAGTTTCCTCATTTCCATCATGAGCGGTCACTTTAACCGTTCCAGGTTTTAATGATGTCAATAATGGTGCATGACCAGGACTGATTCCTAATTCACCTAACTCTCCAGTTGCAACCAGCGAGTCAACAGTACCGGAAAATATCGATTTCTCTGCACTTACTATATCAAGTTGAAATGTAATTGGCATATTAGTTTCCTTTAAAATCTATCTAAAGCAGTATTAGATAGATTTAGCTTTTTCAACAACTTCTTCGATCGTACCAACCATATAGAAAGCTTGCTCTGGTAAATGATCGTATTCGCCGCTTAGAATTCCTTGGAATCCAGCAATCGTATCTTTCAAAGAAACGTATTTACCAGGTGAGCCAGTGAAAACTTCGGCTACAAAGAACGGCTGCGATAAGAAACGCTGTATTTTACGAGCTCTAGTAACTGTCTGCTTATCTTCTTCAGATAATTCGTCCATTCCCAATATAGCAATGATATCTTTCAATTCTTTGTAACGTTGAAGAACCGATTGAACACCACGAGCAGTATCATAATGTTCTTGACCAATTACCAATGGATCCAATTGACGAGAAGTAGAGTCTAACGGGTCAACGGCTGGGTAGATACCAAGCTCAGCGATTTGTCGCGATAGAACAACCGTTGCATCCAAATGCGCGAAGGTTGTTGCTGGCGATGGATCCGTTAAATCATCGGCAGGTACATACACTGCTTGAACTGATGTAATTGAACCAGTTTTTGTTGAAGTGATTCGTTCTTGCAAACGCCCCATTTCTTCAGCGAGAGTAGGTTGATAACCAACCGCTGATGGCATACGACCTAATAGTGCTGATACTTCTGTTCCCGCTAAGGTATAACGATAAATGTTATCAACAAACAGTAGTACGTCACGACCTTCGTCTCGAAATTTCTCAGCCATTGTTAAACCAGTTAAAGCGACTCGAAGTCTATTTCCTGGAGGCTCATTCATCTGACCGTATACTAAAGATACCTTATCAATTACGTTTGAGTCTGTCATTTCGTGATAGAAATCGTTTCCTTCACGAGTTCTCTCGCCAACACCAGCAAATACAGAGAAACCGCTATGCTCTGTTGCTATATTACGGATAAGCTCCATCATATTTACAGTTTTACCAACACCAGCACCACCAAACAGTCCAACTTTACCACCCTTAGCAAATGGACAAACCAAGTCGATGACTTTGATACCAGTTTCTAGTAATTCATTAGCAGCAGCTTGATCTTCATAAGAAGGTGCTTCACGATGAATTGACATGCGTTCTTTCTCACCAATTGGACCTTTTTCGTCAATTGGGTTACCTAAAACGTCCATGATTCGACCAAGTGTTTCTTGACCAACTGGAACCTGAATAGCAGCACCAGTATTTGTAACGGTCATACCGCGACTCATACCTTCAGAGGAACCCATAGCGATACAACGTACCACACCGTCTCCAAGCTGTTGTTGTACTTCTAGTACCAACTCACTGCCTTCGATATCCAGTGCGTCATACACTTTCGGTACATCGGTACGTGGAAATTCCACATCGATTACCGCGCCAATGATCTCAACAATGCTACCGTTACTCATTGTTTATTCCTCTGTTAAGTAAAATATAAAATATTGTATTTTAACTACTTCTTAAGTCAGTAGTTGTTTTTATGCTCAGCCTTAAACAGCTGCAGCACCACTAATAATTTCTGAAATTTCTTGAGTAATCGCAGCTTGACGAGCCTTGTTGTAAATCAACTGTAGGTCATCAATAATGTCACCCGCATTGTCTGTCGCGGCCTTCATTGCCACCATTCGAGATGCTTGCTCACAAGCCATGTTGTCGACGACACCTTGATAAACCTGAGACTCAATATATCTAACCAACAATACATCTAATATCTCTTTTGCATCTGGCTCGTAGATGTAATCCCAATGATGTTTTAGCTCATCTTCTTCTTGTTTTGCGACAGGCAATAATTGGCCAACTGTTGGTTCTTGGGTCATCGTGTTAACAAAATCATTATTTACAAGATATAGTCTATCTATTCGACCATCGTCGAAAGCATCTAGCATTACCTTAACCGTACCAATCAAATCTGTGACATTTGGGTTATCACCTAAGCCAGACGTTTTTGCGACAACATTTCCACCAAAACGACTAAAGAAACCTGCAGCTTTTGAACCAATCAAACACAGATCGATTTCTACGTCCTTCTCTTGCCAAAGTTGCATTTCTTTGAGGCCAACTTTAAACAAATTGGTATTCAACCCACCACATAATCCTCGATCAGTTGAGATAACGATAAACCCAACTCGTTTCACTTCTCGCTCAATAATATAAGGGTGTTTATATTCTGTGTGCCCCATTGCAAGATGACCGATTACACTGCGAATTTTTTCAGCGTAAGGTTTTGTTGCTTCCATACGATCTTGTGCTTTACGCATTTTACTCGCAGCAACCATTTCCATCGCACTGGTGATTTTTTGAGTATTTTTAATACTTCCAATCTTGGTGCGAATTTCTTTTCCGACCGCCATAGACCGTTTCCAGAATTAAGTTAATTTAACCTCTTCTCAATAAGAGAAGAGGGCAATATAAAACTACCAAGTAGCTGTTTCTTTGAACTTGCTGATAGCAGCATCAAGGCCGGCTTCAATATCTTTATCGTAACTTCCAGCTTCGTTGATTTTTTCCATCAAGGCTTTTTCATTACTAACCATGTAGTCCTGAAGAGCAGATTCAAAATCACCGACTTTGCTGAGTTCAACACTTTTAAGATGACCTTTTTCAGCTGCAAACAGTGATACAGCCATTTTAGCAACTGACATTGGCGCATATTGATTTTGCTTCATTAGCTCTGTTACTCGTTGACCATGCTCTAATTGTTCTCGAGTTGCATCATCAAGATCAGAAGCAAATTGAGCAAAAGCCGCTAATTCACGATATTGAGCAAGTGCCAATCTAACACCACCACCCAATTTCTTAACGATTTTAGTCTGCGCAGCTCCACCGACTCGTGATACTGAAAGACCAGCATTCACAGCAGGTCGGATACCAGCGTTAAATAAGTCAGTTTCTAGAAATATCTGACCATCAGTAATCGAAATTACATTGGTTGGAACGAAAGCTGATACATCTCCGGCTTGAGTTTCGATGATAGGCAAAGCGGTTAAAGAACCAGTTTTCCCTTTCACTTCACCATTCGTTAACTTTTCAACATGATCAGCATTGATTCTTGCTGCACGTTCTAACAAACGAGAATGCAAATAGAATACATCTCCAGGGTATGCTTCACGACCTGGTGGTCGACGAAGCAAAAGAGAGATTTGACGATATGCCCAAGCTTGCTTAGTTAAATCATCATATACGATTAATGCATCTTCGCCCTTATCACGGAAGTATTCGCCCATTGTACAACCGGCGAATGGCGCGATAAATTGAAGCGCTGCTGAATCAGAAGCGGTAGCAGCTACAATAATAGTGTGGTCCATTGCGCCGTGTTCTTCGAGTTTTCTTACAATATTAGCAA
Organism: Kangiellaceae bacterium; assembly: GCA_019090895.1. GTDB lineage: Bacteria > Pseudomonadota > Gammaproteobacteria > Enterobacterales > Kangiellaceae. Next base: position 9,456 of record JAHRVB010000053.1, on the reverse strand, counting down.
TAGTTGATGCTTTTTGACCAATCGCAACATAAACACATTTAATGCCAGTGCCTTTTTGATTGATGATCGCATCAATTGCTAATGCTGTTTTACCTGTTTGTCTATCGCCGATAATTAACTCTCGTTGTCCACGTCCAACAGGAATCATTGCATCTACAGATTTGTATCCTGTTTGTACTGGTTGATCAACTGACTTACGAGAAATTACCCCTGGAGCTACTTTCTCAACAGGTGCATAAATGGCATTTTCAATTGGACCTTTTCCATCGATGGGACTACCTAGTGCGTCAACAACGCGACCCAACATAGATTCACCGGTAGGAACTTCAAGAATTCGCCCCGTACATTTGGCTTTTTGGCCTTCCACGATATCAGAGTAATCGCCTAAAACAACCGCTCCAACCGAATCTCGCTCAAGGTTTAGTGCTAAACCGTATTTGCCACCAGGCAATTCGATCATCTCACCTTGCATAACTTCAGCTAGACCGTGAATTTTTAAAATACCGTCAGATACGCTTACAATCGTACCTTCGTTTCGAGCTTCAGAAACAACTTCAAAGTCGTTAATCCGCTGTCTAATTAACTCGCTAATTTCTGATGGATTCAGTTGCATGCTCATGCTCAGATTTCCTTTATTAATAGACGTCTATTACGTTCATTTTATACGTTTAATGTATCTGACAGTTTGGCTAACTTACCGCGAACCGAACCATCAATTACTAAATCTTCTGCTTGAATAATCAAACCACCCAATAGCTCAGCGTCAATTTCTACGCTTGCTTCAACTTGACGACCTAATTTAGCCGCTAGTTTTTCTTTGATTTGGGAAATTTGTTGCTCATTCAATGCAGTCGCTGAAGTGATTTGCGCCTTAACAGTTTTCTCAAACTCGCTTCGCAAGAAATTGAAAAGAACTTCAATTTCAGGCAGTGCGACCAAACGACCATTTTGAGCAAGAAGCTTGATAAAGTTAACTGCTTTATCGTTAAGTTTGTCACTACAAACTTTTAGCATTGCTTCTTGTTGATCATCTTTAGTGAGGTGAGGGCTAGTCAACAATTCTTGCATCGCCTCATCACCAACAACCAGAGATGCAAAATTAAGCATCTCTGACCACTCGGGCAGTTGTTTTGCGTCAATGGCAAATTCAAACGCCGCTTTGGCGTAAGGTCTTGCTAATGTAGTTAATTCAGCCATGGGCCACCTTCATCTACAGTTCAGCAACTAAGCTATCGAGAATATCTGCTTGAGCAGATGCATCAATGCTACGTTGTAGAATTTTTTCTGCGCCAGCAACAGCCAATACAGAAACTTGCTTGCGAAGCTCTTCTCGAGCACGATGTACTTCTTGCTCAATTTCAGCTTCAGCACCAGCTTTGATTTTGCTCGCTTCATCACGGGCGTCGTCTTTAGCTTGATCGACTATTTCAGCATGTCGCTTTTTTGCCTGGTCAAGTAGTTCAGCTGCTTTTTCTTTTGCTTCACGCATGGTTTCAGCGGCACTTTTTTGAGCCAACTCTAAGTCGTGTTGACTTCTGTCAGCAGCAGCTAATCCTTCTGCAATTTTTTCTTGTCGCTCTACAATGGCAGCATCAAGTAATGGCCAAATGTTTTTCATAGTAAACCAAACGAATACGAGCATCGCAATCGATTGACCTATTATTGTCCAATTAAAATCCACGGGTATCTCCTCAAATGTCGGTTAGTTGATGACTCGAGAGTGATTAACCTGCAGTTACCGCTATAAATTGCTCAACGAATGGGTTAGCGAAAGTGAAGAACAAAGCAATACCAACACCAATCATAGCAACCGCATCCAAAAGACCAACGACGATAAACATTTTAACTTGAAGCATTGGTGCTAGTTCTGGTTGTCGAGCAGCGCTTTCTAAGAATTTACCGCCTAAAAGCCCCATACCGATACCAACACCTAATGCGCCAAGACCGATTAAGATAGCTACTGCGATTGCGGTAAAACCGATTACTGTTTCCATTATTTTCTCCTAGTAAGGAATAGTTAAGTTTAAAATTAAAAGTTAAAAATTAGTGATCTTCATGAGCTAGGCTGAGATAAACAACCGTCAACATCATGAAAATGAATGCTTGTAAAAAAGTTACCAATACATGCAGGAGAGACCAACCGAAATGGAGTGGTATCTGATAAAGCCCCATCATGGCAATCAGTATGTAAATTAGTTCGCCTGCATACATGTTTCCAAAAAGTCGTAATGACAGTGAAATCGGTTTTGCTATTAATGCAGACAATTCCAAAATTAGATTTAACCAAATCAAAGACCAATGGTTAAAAGGGTTCATGGTGAGTTCTTTTGTGAAACCGCCAATTCCCTTAACTTTTATACTGTAAAATAGAATTAATACGAAAATTGATAATGACATTGCGAAAGTGACGTTCACATCCGTACTTGGTACAATTTTGAGGAAAGGAATACCTATTGAGTGTGCCAATCCGGGAATCCAATCTACAGGGATTAAATCCATAAGGTTCATCATATAAACCCAAACAAAAATGGTTAATCCTAAGGGAGCTATGAGTCTGTTCTTTCCATGAAAGGTATCATTAACATTAGTGCCAACAAAATCTATAATCAACTCAATAAACGCTTGAAATTTACCGGGTACGCCAATTGTTGCTTTCTTTGCCGCAGAGCGAAACATCCAAAGAAAAACAAAACCTAACAAAAGAGAGAAGAACATACTATCAACATTGATAGCATTAAAATTCCCTTTACATAATGTCGGGTTTTCGGCAGTGTTAAACTGCCAACCTTCTTGCGTAGAACAAACCTGCAAGTTTTGAAGATGGTGCTTTATGTAACCGCTACTAGATTCTGCGCTCATAAACTCAATAGTCCTGAAATTAATGGGTCTTAACAATTACTGGCGTTAACCATTGCATCAATAACGCTGCAATATAACCAACTAATACAAAAAGTTCGGTTCCCGGTAGAAGCATAAATGCAACAATTAGCAATCCTACCGAAATCACAATTTTTACTGTTTCACCTAAATAAAAAGCTTTCACCACTTGTTTGTTGGCTTGGGCCCCAGACTTGGCAAATACTTTAAACACAAAATAGAGGTTTGCTAAAAAAACCGCCATTTCGCCAGATAACAGGGCTACTGTTACCTGGAAATTCTTAATCAAGCCAAAACTCGCTATTGCGATTAGCAGTACAAACTGAATGATCAGCAACTGCTTTGCTTGTTGAAACCCACGCTTGATCAAGCTCTGACTCATTGTTAAATCGCTCTAATCTAACGCTTCATACTAACTGGTATTTAGCACCTCAAACCATAGTGTTTGGATGAATGCTACACAACCGTCTAAATGCGGCGGAAATTATAGTGATCAACGTCTTTATAAGCAACCCTGATAAGCAGTTAATTATTCATAAATAACGATTAACATCCGAGCTGTTTCGATACAGATTTAGCCCTTAGAACAATTTATTTCGAGTTGATAGTAATTATTGCTATATAACTACATGTTATTTAAGGAAATCTTAAGAAGTTCATTTAACTAGACTTGACAAATATTAATAGCGTCATACACGACCGTTTAAATATTCTAACCTAAGCTCTGGTGGAAATTTTTCTATTGCATATCGCAACATGGTGCGAGGCATCTGTCGGTAATACAGATTTAGAAAAAATACTTCTCTTTCGAGGTCTCTTTTACCAACTTCTCTTAACATCCAACCGACCGCTTTTTGGATAAGATCATGAGGGTCGTTAAGTAATAATTGAGCGAGTTTTAGAGCGTCGTCAAAAGCATCTTTCTTAATGAAGTGATAGCAAGCAATCATTGCTATCCGGCGATCCCAAATTAGATCTGACTTTGCTAATTGAAAGAGGGGGCGCTTCGATAGCTTGAGTAAGTGACTGCCCACTATCTTATGAGCGGAACTATCAACTAAATCCCAGCTATTAACCCAATGGGAGTTTTCTAAGTAGGAGGTGTAAATTTTGTTTTTTAATACGATTGGCGCTGTTTGGTATAATTCCACCAATTTCAATACCGCGAACAGCCGAACCTCGTGGTATGGATTAGCTAATAGCACCAAAGAATCTTCTAGGGAACATTGATTAAATTTTCGAACCTGTTGTCTGACAATAGGTACACGAATCCCTAGAAATTGGTCGCCTTCACCATATTCTCCTACTCCAGTTTTGAAGAATCGCTTTGAATGGTAGACTATCTCCGAATTTCCCAGAGACTGGAGGGTTTCAATTATTTTTGTTGTATAAGTCACTCAAAGCTCTAATTCAATATCACTCTTAACGTGCGTGGTGCAGGTCAATATATCACCCCGTTGACGATCTTCCCTTAAGAGTCCCGTTTCATTTTGAGTCTCTGTGCGTCCTGATATTTTGTGGACACGACAAGCACCGCAATTGCCTGCTCTACAACCTGTATCAATCAAAACCCCTTGGGCTTCTAACTTATCTAATAAAATTTCATCTGAGCGAATCTCAAATTGTTGTCCGGATTTGATTAGTTTAACTTGGTATATATTGCGGATCGGTTCATTTGGATTCGTTTGGGGAGAGTTTTGTGCTGAGCCCCCTTTAACTTCCGCTAATTTTGCTTTTTTTTTACCTCCTGGATCAAAAGATTCATCATGATAATGACTTATATCGAAATCCAACGCCTCCAAACAAATTTTTACTTGTTCCATAAACCCTTCAGGTCCACAGCAAAAAATCTCTCGATCGTTAATGTCATCGACCATATCTTTTAAAACAGTGGTATTAATTCTACCTCGACGACCCAACCAATTCTCCGACAATCCGGGTTGCGTACAAATGACATCTAATTCAAATGCAGGTGTTTTGAAATCTAAAAGCGATAATTCTCTGCGAAATATAATATCTTCAACCGATCTAACCCAGTTCAAAAACCGAACATCTTTACTAGGCTCTACATCACTCCAGAAACGAGCCATAGACATCATCGGCGTAATTCCTGAACCAGCAGAAATTAGCAGAACTTTGTCTGATTCAATATCCAAATTGTTGAAACGTCCAGCTGGCCCGCGAACTTCTAGCTCAGAGCCAACTAATATATTTTCATGTAACCAAGGTGAAACAGCGCCACCTTGCTCTTTCTTAATCGTTAACTCCAACAAATGCGGCCGGCTAGGACTGGAAGCGATTGTGTAAGAACGGTTATGTCGTTCACCATTAATTTCCAGTTGAATACCTATAAACTGGCCAGCTTTAAAGGTGAACAATTGAGGGCTATTGGCTCGAAACTGAAATGTTTTTACATTGTGAGTTTCTTGAATAACATTAACGCAAATCACTGGCGTTTTTTTGGTGGACCATTGTGGAATAGTCATCAGTTGTTCTAGATTTTTTATAGACATAACAAGAATGCTCGCTTGCTGAGATGAAGACAACTCAAAATTAGCTGTATAAGTTGTATCGTTGATAGTAGGGTGTATTAAGGATTCAAAATCCTATAATTCGAGCCATTTATATCTCGAATCTAGTGCTTGATAGGGTTATTGTTGCTCAATGCCCATATGCTGAAGCACCCCATCTAGTTCATCCAAACTATTGTATTGAATCTGAATTTTTCCTTTATTATTAGCGCCATGTTGTATTTTTATTGATGCGCCCAACTTATCAGATAACGTTCTTTCTAATTGTGAAATATGGGGATCGGCCTTTGCTCCAGGATTGGATTTCACAGGAGAGTTGGTGTTTCTCACCAACTTTTCAGTCTCTCTCACCGTCAAGCCTTTAGCCACAACGACTCTCGCTATCGATGATTGTTCCTCACCAGGGAGTGAAAGTAGCGCTCGAGCATGGCCCATTTCCAAATCTCCGCGTTCAAGCATCGTACGGCAAATTTCCGTCAAAGAAAGTAGTCTCAGCAAGTTAGTAACGGTTGTACGGCTTTTACCTACCGCATCTGCCGTTTGTTGGTGAGTTAGTTCAAATTCTTGCATCAACCGCTGCAAAGCAACTGCTTCTTCCATAGCATTAAGATCTTCACGTTGGATGTTTTCGATCAGCGCCATTGCGATAGCAGCTTCGTCTGGAATATCTTTGACTAAACAAGGAATTTCATCAAGCTCAGCAAGTTGGCACGCACGCCATCGCCTTTCACCTGCAATAATCTCAAATTTGTTTTTGCTGAGCTCTCTCACAACAACTGGTTGGATAACTCCTTGCGCTTTAATGGAGCTTGCCAACTCTTCTAAGGCATCGTCAGTCATTATTTTGCGAGGTTGGTACTGACCAGGTTGTAAAAACTCAACTGGCAGCTTTCGCAATTCGCTACTAAATATAATTGACTCTTCTTGATTACTATTTGATTCTTTTGTCTTTGGTTTGCTTAGAAAAGCATCTAAAGGCGAACGCCCTAGTTTCTTCTTCATAATAATTACTCTAAAATAAATTTCTAATAAGTGCGGCCTTTTGTTTGTCCGCCTATTTCATAGTTTTGGTTATTCGCTTTCTTGTCGCCTGATCATTTCTCCGGCCAGCGCTAAATAAGCCTTAGCTCCCCGAGACAACCGATCGTACATCAATGCAGGCATTCCATAACTTGGCGCTTCAGCCAACCGAACATTTCTAGGAATAGCGGTACGGTAAACTTTATCTCCGAAGTGTTCATGAAGTTGATTAGAGACTTCGACTGCTAATCTATTCCTTGGATCATACATTGTTCTGAGAAGCCCTTCGATTGTTAGCTTAGGATTAACATGCTCAGTTATTTGTTCAATAGTGCTAAGTAAAGCTTTAAGTCCTTCTAATGCATAATATTCACATTGCATTGGAATCATAACGCTATCAGCTGCTACCAAAGCATTAACCGTTAGAATACTGAGTGAAGGAGGGCAGTCGATGAAAACGTAATCAAAATCGTTCTTCAATTCTGATATTGCTTGTTTTAAGCGGTTTTCTTTATTCTCTTCATTGAGAAGGTGGGCTTCTGCAGCAGCCAAGTCAGAGTTGGTAGGCAAAATATAGAACCCAGCTTGTTCAGCATTAACCATACATTCTCTTGCCGATTTTTCTCCCAATAACACATCTAAAACGTGGTATTCGATTTCATCTTTATCAATTCCGCAACCACTTGAGGCATTTCCTTGGGGATCGAGATCAATCAATAAGACACTTCTCTTAGTGGCAGCCAAGGATGCGGCAATATTAATACTACTCGTCGTTTTACCAACACCACCTTTCTGGTTGGTTATTGCAATAATCTTTCCCACAAGCGCCTCTTTTATATAGCCTTTTTGTATCTTATTGTTTTTAAACTGATTTTTTATCTAAACCACGAGTAGTTAGCACTTCTGCAAACCGAAAAACATACTATGATCTGTTTTGGCGAACCCAACATTATAGGTTGATCTTTAATATGGTCAATAACAACCGTTATATCTTCGGTGATTTAACTAGCAGGGCTGCAATTTAATCAAACAACGCTCTGCTTTAAGGTTTGGTATCGACAAATCGATTTCGACTACTTTTTCCACGCCAATTGAATGATAATCAAGCACTTCTTTTTGTGACTGCCCCTTCATCGCCAACCATACACCCCCGTCAGACAATAGATGTCGAGTAAGAATAACCATGTCCGAAATCGATGCGAAGGCTCGAGAGATCACTGCGTCAAATTCAATCCCCTTAAAGTCTTCAACTCTTGAGTGGACCACCTCTACATTTTCGATATTCAGGTGATGGATGACTTGCCGGATAAACCGAATTTTTTTGCTATTACTATCTAATAAAGTAAATTTCACCTCTGGTAGCATGATCGCTAAGGGCAAACCAGGAAACCCTGGACCAGTTCCTACATCGATGATATTTTTTTGATTAATGTGGGGCAATACTGCAAGACTATCCAATAAATGAAGTGATAAAACTTCTCCAGGGTCCTTGATAGAAGTAAGATTATAAGCTTTATTCCACTTCAATAAGTGTTCTACCAATTCAACCAAGCTGTCTATTTGTTTACTCGTGGAGGATATATCTAAAACGGATAACCCTTGCTGCAACGCTGAGCGTAACTCACCCATACTATTCACCTGACCGTAACTTACTAGCAATCGCTTTTTTATAGTTCTTCTTTTTCAGAGTGATTAACAACAAAGAAATTGCCGCTGGTGTAATACCAGAGATTCTACTTGCTTGGCCGATATTCTCTGGTCGATGTTCGTTAAGCTTCTGAATAATTTCTGTCGAAAGGCCGCCAATAGCAGAATAATCCAAATCCATAGGTAGCAGTACATCTTGTTGTTTTTTATTACGCTCTATTTCATCTTTTTGTCGATCAATGTAACCGGAGTATTTAGCTTGAATTTCAACTTGTTCAGCAACTTCTGGCGCTATCGCTCCCTCGCCAATTTCAACCAAACTAGAAATAGTGTCGTAATCTAACTCTGGCCGCTTTAATAGATTCAGTTGACTATATTCTCTCGTGAGTGGTTTATTTAGTTTTTGCGCTATTTTATGAGCTAATTGTGAATTAGGTTGAACCCAAGAAGTTTTCAACCGTTCCATTTCGTTACTAATTTGTTCGTTTTTTTCTGTCACTTGACGCCATCTTAGATCATCAATCAGCCCGAGTCGATGAGCTTGCTCTGACAGTCTTAAATCAGCATTATCTTCTCTTAACATCAGTCGATATTCTGCTCGCGAAGTAAACATTCGATAAGGTTCCTGAGTACCGCGTGTAATCAAATCATCAATCATAACGCCGATGTACGCTTGCTCTCGACCCGGTGACCAAGCTTCTTTTTGGTTTATTTTTAAAACAGCATTTAATCCAGCGATTAACCCTTGCGCAGCAGCTTCTTCATATCCTGTTGTTCCATTGATTTGTCCAGCCAAAAACATGTTTTCTATATGTTTACTTTCTAGTGATTTTTTAAGTTCCCGTGGGTCAAAATAATCATATTCTATTGCATAACCTGGTCTGGTTATATGAACATTTTCAAACCCTTTAATTGAACGAACCAAGTTGAGTTGTACATCAAACGGTAAACTTGTCGATATACCGTTAGGATATATTTCGTGAGTATTAAGCCCTTCAGGCTCTATAAATATTTGATGGCTGTCTCTATCCGAAAATCTAACCACTTTATCCTCTATAGATGGGCAATACCTAGGACCAACCCCTTCAATTTCTCCAGTGAATAATGGTGAACGATCCATACCTTGCTGAATAATTTCATGGGTGGTTTTGTTGGTAGCAGTAATAAAACAAGGTATTTGTCTTGGATGTTGAGAAGCCTTACCCGTGAAAGAAAACACAGGCACTGGATTATCCCCATGCTGAGCCTCTAATTCAGCAAAATCGATTGTTCGGCTATCTAAACGTGGCGGTGTCCCTGTTTTTAATCTTTGAATATTAAACGGTAAATCACGAAGTCGACTCGCTAATCCCATTGAAGGTGGATCACCGGCTCGCCCCCC